>CAZREP010000093.1:18036-18524 GCA_964599035.1 uncultured Terrimonas sp.
ATCTTTTTGCTGATCACCTCCTTTACTTCCGTAAATTTTTCAGCAACGGTTTCCGTAACCGCTGTAGCCCCGGCAACAATATCGGTTTTAAGTTCTGAAGCAGCTTCGCTTATCCGCTCAAAAAGAGTAGGCTGCTCCGGGGCTATGGAAGCTTTTTGTTTCTTGGATGGCATATGGGAATGATTGTATTTCCATAAAGTTAGTATTCCTCCCTCAATAAGTAAAAAATTCCCGCCGCCTGTACCGGAACGACTGCAGAGAATGGAAGGAACAACATAAGTCCGACAATTATGGCTGAATGAGCTGAAAAAAAGAATCCCTGTCGCACTGTTTTGCTTCGTGTGGGCGATGGAGGCACCGCATACCCCGGCCGGCGTCCCAAGCAGCCACCGACCATTTGAAATGCGGGGCTGACCAAAAAGTGATATTTTGTCGCGAAGTCACCAAGGCACGAAGAAAATTAAACCTGAAGATCAGGACTTTGTGTC
>CAZREP010000094.1:0-18461 GCA_964599035.1 uncultured Terrimonas sp.
TATCAATGATCCGGCTGCCGCGGGGATTGAAAAGCGTATTATAGCTTACCTCCGCCGATGAGGCACCTGTTGATTCATAGGCGATTTTTCCATCCTCCAGCTTCACCAGGTTCACCGCTCCCTGCACTGTCAGCGATCCATTGGCAGCGCTGTCTAAATAGATCGTTTGCCCGTTGGCAAGTGTGATCATAGCACGGTTCGTTTTCGGCGCTCCAATATCATTGGGCAGTAATGTCTGCACCGTTTCCGGCGGCTGCTTCTCTTTATTGAATAAAAAGAAATAGGCACCCAGTCCTATCACCAGCAGAACAGATGCAGCAACCGCCACGCGGCTCCATACGCTCCTTCCTTTTTTTACGGCCAGGCTGTGCACCAGTGTCTCCTTTTTCATGATCTCCTGAAAAATCCGATCGGCTTCTACGGCCGGCATGTCTTTGTCTTCAGGTAACCTGTCGTAAAGATCATCAAGAAGTTGTGTTCTCCTGCTTTCCAGGAAAGGATCCAGCCAAAGCTGAAACAGCTCTGTTTCTTCTGCATCGGTCAGCCTTTTTTGCAGGTACCGCCGGAATAGCGCTTCGAGCCGTTGCTCTTTCATAAGTAATTTAAATTTCAGGATGAAACAGGCTTAAGCATTAGTATGCCTGCGTGCTTTAGACAAACGGGAAACCGCCGGGGGGCCATCAGGGAAAAAATAAATTCAGTGAAGGCAGGCGATAAGAGCGAGTAATACAACGGCGTCCATCCTTTGCTTCAGAAATACCCGGATGGAATGAAGGGCCAACTTCATATATTTCCTGGAAGTCAGCACCGATATACCCATCTGTCCGGCAATGGCTTCATGGCAAAGTCCCTGCTGCCGGTGAAGGATATATACCTTTTGCTGCTGTAACGGAAGCTGCCTCAGAGCCGCCTGTAACAACAGGGCGTATTCGCGATCGGCAACATCATTCTCTGTGAAACAACTGTTCGGTTCATGCATCAGCAGCCGTTCATGACCCAGCTTTTCCATGGCCCTGGCACGAAGGTAATTAATGGCAGTATTGCGGGCTATGGTACGCAGCCATGCATTAAAATAATCAATGTCCCGCAGTTGTTCCCGTTTTTCCCATATTTTCAGGAACACATCCTGCACCAGCTCCTGTGCCGGAACTTCGGACCTGGTAAGGAACAAGCCCAGTGCATAGATCTTTTTCCGATAATGATCATAAAGCACCCTGAAAGCGATTTCATCGCCTTCGGACACCCGGAGCAGCAGGTTTTTTTCATTATGCAGGGAAGTCTGTTTCAAAGTAATCAACTGCTAACGCTGAGAAACAATGAAATTATCAAAAAATGCTTAAGATGCAAATTTATAGTATAGACTATCTTAAAAAAACAACTTCCACTTCCAGTCCGTTCCATTTTGTTTCGAAGTCAGATACAGGCTATATGAATATAACCACAAAGTGCGGGAAGAAGGCACAAAGCCCACAAAACTTTATTTCTTAAGTACATTTGCTATATATAGCAAGAGCTTCTTTGTACAACTTTGTGTATCCTTTGCGTACTTTGTACCCGCCCGGAACGGGGTTAAAGAATGGCACTGAACCATCCCCGATATACAGTATATTTTTTTCATATCTCATTCAGGATTGAATATTTTTCAGCAACTTTTACGTTTACAATTTGTAAACTTTTTATACCTTTACTCCATGAATGTCATCAACCGGAAAACGGTTATTTATTATGGAGAAAAATGCCCCCGGGTGAAAAATCAGTTGCTTGCATGGTACAATGAAATATTGAAACAGCAATTTGACAATTTCAACGACCTGAAAGCTGTTTATGGAAATGCCAGTATAGTGAATGATCAAAGAGTGGTATTTAACATCAAAGGCAATGAATACCGGCTTGTGGTATCAATCAATTTCAGGCGGAAGGCTTGTTATACAATTTGGTTTGGTACTCATAAAGAGTATGATGAAATAGATGTATCAACTATACAGTATCGCCTTAATTTATAAAAACCTAATTACAATGAACTGGAAAGTAATAACAACAGAAAGAGAGCATAAAAAAGCTGTAAAGCGGGCAATGGAAATTTTTCATGCTGAATCTGGCACACCCGAAGACGACGAACTGGGCGTATTGCTGCTTTTGATAAAAGACTATGAGGACAGGACCATAAAAATACCACAGGCTGACGTGCTGGAAATCATCCGGGAAAAAATGCAGGAACGAGGTTTAAAAAACAAAGATCTTGAACCTGTTATCGGCAGCAAAAGTTATGTATCTTCTATTCTTTCAGGGCGCAGGGAGATAACGCTGAAAATGGCAAGGCGGCTAAAAGACTACTTTCACTTACCCGCTGAAATATTCTTAAACGCCTGATAAAATCAATAGCTTTTTAAAACAGATTATATGAAAGGACATTTATTTAACAGAAGACGATTTATTAAAGAGGGTTCAAAAGCGGCGGCCGGCATTGTACTCCTGCCTTCGTTAGCCAATCCTACATGGGCTTATGCCCGCAAACCGCCACGGATACGATTTTCCGTTATCGGCATCGATCATCCGCATATTTACGGCATGGTAGACGCCGTTATGAAAGGCGGTGGTGAGCTGGTATCTTTTTACGCGAAAGCGCCTGAACAGGTTGCGGCATTTTCAAAAAAATTCCCACAGGTAAAGACAACCCGCACGCCTAAAGAAATACTCCAGGATACTTCCATCCAATTAGTGCTGAGCGCCGCTGTACCGGCAGACCGTGCGCCACTGGGCATAGAAGTGATGCAACATGGCAAAGATTTTCTGGTAGATAAACCCGGCATCACCACATTGGAACAACTGGCCGAAGTGCGGCGCGTGCAGAAAGAAACCCGCCGTTTGTATACTATTTTCATTGAGCGACTGGAAAGCCGCACTATTCCCAAAGCGGGAGCGTTGATCAAAGCGGGGGCGATCGGGAAGGTGATCCAAACCATTGGTCTCGGCCCACATCGAATGAACCCGCAAAGCCGGCCGCCGTGGTTTTTTGATAAAAAATATTTTGGCGGGATCATCACAGATCTTGGCTCACACCAGTTTGACCAGTTTATTTATTTTACCGGTTCTACACAGGTTGAAATTGTATCGGCCCAGGCCGGCAACCTGAACCACCCGCAGTATCCCGCCCTCGAAGATTTCGGGGATGTAATGCTGAAGGGAGATAAAGGAACAGGATACTTCCGTGTAGACTGGTTTTCGCCTGACGGTTTAAAATCGTTTGGCGATAGCCGGCAAACGATCCTGGGCACCGAGGGATATATCGAATTGCGTAAAACAACTGATCTCTCCGGGCGACAGGGCGGCAATCATCTTTTTCTCGTGAATCAAAAAGAGAACCGGTATATCGACTGCAGCAAAGAACCCCTGCGATTCAGTGAGTTGTTTATAAATGATATTATCAACCGTACTCAAACTACTATTACGCAGGAAGAGGTTTTTCTTGCGGCAGAACTGGGGCTGAGGGCGCAGGCTGAAGCGAAAGAATTAAAGTTAAAAGGATAGACGGGAGCCATGCTGCTTTCGCGCAAAGAGGCGGAAGAAGCAAAGAGAGCAAAGAAACCAGGATGATTGGCAATATAAATCAGCCCCAACCAATAATGTAATTGGGCAGGGCTGATTGTTCCACCGTTAGGAGCATAAAATTATTTCCTCTTCTTTAAAGAAGCACGGATTCTTTTTACAAAATTGGTAGATACTTCTGCAGCGCTTGCAGCCTGCTCATCTGTAAAGCCAAATTTACTTATAAGGTTTTTCACAAATTGTTCTTTGCCTTTCTCTATACCTTTTTGCATACCTTTCTCTATCCCGTCCTTCATTGCCTTTGTAGCGCTTTCTTCCGCTACTTTAGCGTTTTCTTCTGCTGCTTTAGCCTTTTCTTCTGCAGTTTTAACTTTTTCTTCTGCAGTTTTGATCTTTTCTGCCGCTGTCTTTTTTACGGCATACTCCGTCCATCTATCTAAAAGTGCTTTTTCGTACAGCATATACTCCTCCTTTTTTAAATTGGCTACCTCAGCTATATAAAACAATTTCTGAAATATCCGCTTATGTAAAATTACCGGAATTTTTTCCATTTTTGCCATGTTGCGCAGCACATACATCCAACGTTCAAGGTCGGTTTTTATTTGCTCTTCTTCGAGGTTGAAATTAGGCAGCTCCAAAAATATAAATCCCAGCTTGTTATAAAAGGTTTTACCGGTTTCTTCTTCTGCCAGCCGTACCCGGTGCAGATATTTTCCGGGCCGAACATGCTCAAAGTTAAAGTCCATTACAGCGATCAGGTACACTTCTTTTAACTCAAAATCCCAATTCTTTTTCCCTTTTGGTCCCTGCTCGTATAGTTTGCTGGCAATATAAAAAACAGCCCTGTCAGTAAAGAACCTTTGATCGGCTCTCTGTACCTCAATAATAAAAGTTTCTCCATCTGCCCCGGTGCAGGTAAGGTCAAAAATGGTTTTGCGGTAATATTGTACCGGACCGTTATTTTCCTGCTGGTTGTACACCAGGTCGCGAATTACTTTGCAACCTTTAAATAATTCGTTCAGGAAGGCTATCAGTAAATCCTTGTTTGGCTCGGATCCGAAAATTCGTTTGAAGCCGAAATCGGTGAGTGGGTCAATAAAACGGCCAATAGGTGGTGTGGTGTTTCTTATAGTGTTTTTCATAATTAAAGGTAACAAAAAATGTAAGCAAAATACTATGCTAAGGGGTGCATTTCAATTTTCACTAAGCACCAGGGTATCATAGCTGCCCGCAATAGCTAAAAGGCAGCCTCCCTGCGATGGTAAAGGTCTTTACTACCCAAAGCTATGTAAGCGAGGATATTGCCTTAACCGATATTATAAATGATAGCGCTAGTGTAAAAGGCAATACAGTTGTGTTTGACAGAGGGATACAATCACGGAGTTCTTTTGAGAACTTTTCGGATAGTAATAAATGGTTCATTACCCGATCAAAGCTGGACATTCGGTGTAAGGTATGTAAAACAAATAATGTTTTAGATAAGCCACAAGGCAGTACGGTCACCATTATCAGCAATGAAGTTGATAAATTAATCAGTGGCAGAGCAAAAGATACCCGTCACTTGTACCGGGTAATCAAGGTCAAAATCGATGAGAGTGGTGAGATAATATATTTTGTACCCTCATGCCGAATCTTCATCAAAAGCTGTTATGGGATAGCCACGAAACCCTGACACTGAGCAATCTGCGGGAATACTACCTTCTACTCACTTGCTGCGTTGTGAAACTCCACCAGAAAATAAAACGTTATTTAGGTAAGATATGAATAATGATTCTTTGATAGCGCGTAAGTGCAGGCGTTCCATTATCAGTAACTGATAGTATTAAATGCGTAGTATGGGCTTTTTGCAACTCAATCCTTTCACCTATCTTTATTGTTGTTTTAGCTTCCCGTGGATTTGAAATCGTGATCGGTTTACGCCAATCCCAAGCCCAATATGTTCCGGCTTCCTTATAAGTAAACCAATGGTAGGTCAAAGAATCACCATCGGGGTCCGAACTTTCACTGGCATCAAACTGTAGCTTTCCTCCTGGGCGGACTACGACATTTTCGGTTCCGTTTACTTTTACGATCGGTGGGTGGTTGGCATTTTCAAAAGTATTCACACACCAGTCCATTCGTGCTGCAAAATCATGCTGAAACGCCTTCCGCCACCGCCAGATCGTAACTTGGTTATTGATGTAAACTCGTCCGTCATCTCCCGTCACTTCGTCATCCGCATCAGTCCATATAGGCCTCGTTTCCGGCTTTTGATAATCAAAGTTTCGATAGGGTAAAAACCGTGGCTTATAAAGTTCGTACCTACCACCCCATCCCCCGTAATCTGGGCGTTCAGGAACATTCAGCCCGTTGTTTATCAAGCCTAAGAAACTTGGTGTATCGCCCTCCATGATAAATTCCACTTCGGGGTACATGGCACCCAGCGGGCCATGTCCGAGTATAATATTTTCTCTCAACCATGGATTTTCTCCAAGGGCCGGATTGGCTCCCGACGCATACTTCCGAAACGATTCCCCCGATATTCCATTCCAGGTGGCATGTATGTAGTCTTCTCCGGGACTAACAATATAAAATAGTTCTGGAAACTCCTTCCGAATCCACAAAGCGGAATCATCCTGATCGGATATGGCATAAATCCGGAGCTTGGCTATAAATTCACGGACTTCCTGGATCGTCCTCGTCTTTCGTACCTTCCATAACGCCTGGGCTAATACATTGGTACCTCCCCACACCGGAACCCAAACGGGCCGGTCATCATTTTTGTCCACTACACTTATCAGCCACTTACTTCCTTCCGAGTCTTTTCCTTCTCCAACTCCCTCCATCCCATATACTGCAAGGCCGGTTTTAACACAAGACAAGAGGTGCTTTTCCGTAGGGAATCCATCCTCGTGCTTCATTAAATTATCCCATACTTGCCCATATGCCCGGATTATTTCCTTGATCCGCCAAGGGGCTGTTTCGCTCCGCAGATGAGTGGAAGTGGTAGCAATCAATCCTTCGATATCAAACTGATTGCTATAGACCAGCAAACGTACGAGCGATTGTGCATCATCGGGTTCATTCTCAATATCGGTCAGCACAACCATTCGGAGCTTTCCCCCACCGACCGCATATAGGGTAGAGCAACTAAAAAGTACCAAGACGCTGATCAAAAGGCAAATGCAGTTGTTCTTTTTCAAAACGTATTTAATTTTATATTCAACCAAGGGTTACATTTTATCAAGAATCAGAACCCAGTCATTTCCGACTTCCATTTTCCCCGGCGGATCAAAGCTGACAGTCCCGCTGTTCGAAAAAACCCCGATATCGGTGGACTTTCCATCTTGGGGGTTATACCAGGAGGCCTTGACCTCTTTTCCACTTATTATGCCCATGTTCACCTCAATATCCCGCCCGTTAAATGTATAGAGAAAGGCGTAGTCATTTCCTCGGGTTGCTGCGATATAGTCATATTTAACACCTTGATTGGCGACCAAGGAAGTATCGGGCACCCGCTCAAAATAGGGACGTGAAAGCATTAATTTTTTGACGTGTATCATCTGGGTGGCTCCTGGTGCATTTATGGCCTCATTCCAGTACTGCGTCGGCGCATATTCGACTTCGTTATCTGTCGACTTATACATTTGCCAAACCGCGTTATTGCCATAAGTGAACCCACAACCACCAGCAAAAACTGACCAATAGGCATTGCGCCTAACGTCCTTCGCTTCCCACCGGGGTTGGGTCGTATCATTCAATCCTTGTGGGATGTCTTCATAAGCAGACTCGCCATCCAATACCGGTTTTATGGGCTCTTTATTGTAAACGTCGTTCACATACCTCCAATTATCTTCCCCGTAGCCACCCGCATTCTGATCATACCTCAGGTGCCCCGACTGAAACATATTGAAATCCAGCCACTCAGCGTTATGAAACCAGGTAGAAGACTGAGTTTGGCCAATGGGATGGTACGTAATCAGGTGATTGTGGTCGTTGGAGCGTAGCGTCTCCCCAATAGCGGTCCATATTGCCGTGGAGTCACTTCCCTTGAGGTCACCGCCATTCATCCAAATGATGTTTTCCTTATTTTTATATCGATTTGCCAGAAATGTGGCATATTGGGCCGCCTGATCTGCCGTGACCTTCCCTGCTCTCACAGTAGTGCCCCACACCGGAACAATGGCCATATAAATATCCTTCTTCGCAGCCAGGTCTATGATATAATCTATATGGTCCCAATAATCATATTGATCGCTCACACCAAAGATATTCCCCTCCGTAACCCGCGGCTGGGAAACATCGCCATTCACAAAAATAGAATCTCCGTAGGCGTTGGTTGCGGCTACATTGTAGAATGAAACCATCACCTGAATAACGTTGACCCCCTTTTGGTGTCTGTCTTCCAAGTATTGGTTAGCTTCTTCCCGGTCTAACCTTAGAAACAGTTTCCAACCCGTATCGCCTAACCAGAAAAATGGCTTACCATCTTGCGTCATGAGATACCTCCCATTGCCGGATATTTTTAATTTATTCACTTGGTTTTGCAGAAGTTTTTGGGATCCCGGATTGCATGCCATACCTAATGATATACTTAAAATCAGAAAGTACGACCAGCAGCGAAACAGAATATTCATAACAAAATATTTTATGGGTTTTAATCAATTGGAATTTAAATGTTTACTAACGCTTCACTGATTTGCTCACGGAACGTTGCGACTAGGCAGGGCAAATGCAATATATGTGTCTCCCGAAGGCGCACCCAATTTTCCACCACCACAGGCTATTACAATGTATTGTTTCCCGTTGACCATATAGGTTGACGGTGTGGCAAACCCGGCTGCAGGAAGCATGGTTTCCCAAAGTAACTCACCTGAATTTTTATTGAAAGCCCGAAATTTTTGATCAGGGGTTGCAGCAATAAATAACAGACTACCCGCGGTCACGATTGGTCCACCATAATTTTCGGTTCCTGTAATTGGGATGCCTTTTTTAACCAATTCCGGATATTCCCCCAAGGGTATTTGCCAAACGATCTTCCCCGAATTCAAGTTTATTGCCGTCAAATTCCCCCAAGGGGGTTTATTTGCCGGATAATCCTCCGGGGTACGCAATTTTTGATAGCCTGTTATCGTATAAGGCATCGAAACTTTGGAGGCTTCCGTTTGATAGCCGGGTTCTTTCTTTTTATCCGAAATGAGGGGCTGTTCATTCTCCTCCAGATCAAGCAAAAATTTAAGCAATACTTCTTTATCGTATTGGGCGATTTGGCCAAATGACGGCATTCTGCGTAGTCCGTTATTTATAATTTGTAATACCTCCTCTTTCTTGTACTTCTGATCTAAATCCATTAACGGCGGATAATCTCCAGAACCCTTTTTATCAATGCCGTGACACGACATGCAGTTATTGGTATACACAGCTTTGCCACGCTGGGTCACGCTTATGCCATCCGTATTGTCTTCAGCTTCCGTTTTTACCATCTGCAATATCCAGGGAATCTGGTTTGCATTAATAAATAAGAAGTTTGTTTCGGGGTCATATGCGGCCCCTCCCCATTCAGCGCCGCCATCAAAACCAGGATACATAACTATTCCTTTTTCGCTAGGCGGAATAAACATATGTCCTGTTTCTAATTGAGATAGCTTCTCACGGATAAACTTTTGCGAAGAATCCGGCACCAAATCATTAATGTCTTCTTCGGTAAAACGTTGTTTTACAAATGGCTCCGGCAATTCGGGAACAGGTTGTGTAAGCCAGGGCTCTTCACCGATTAGCGATGATTTATCCGGCACCGGTTTTTCATCTGTAGGAAACAAGGAGACTCCCATGTCTCGATCCAATACAAATACATATCCTGTTTTTGTAACCTGAGCGAGGGCATCGCTTTCCTTTCCTCCCCGTTTTATCGTTACCAGGTTGGGTGGCGCGGGGAGGTCACGGTCCCAAAGATCATGGTGTATTGTTTGGTAGTGCCAAATAAGTTTCCCTGTGGCGGCATCTAAGGCCAAGATACAGTTGGCAAACAGATTTTTACCCTTCCTGTTGCCACCGTAGAAGTCAAATGTTGCAGACCCGGTAGGAACATAAACAACCCCGCGTTCTTCATCTAAACTCATGCCTGCCCAGTTATTAGCACCACCTGTATGTTTCCACGCCTCACTGTCTTCCCACGTATCATTTCCCGGTTCGCCTGGCCAGGGAATGGTGTGAAATATCCATTCAATAACACCGGTACGAACATTGTAAGCCCTTATATCGCCAGGCGCTGCAGGGTTGGTTTCCGCCACACGTGTACCCATTATCAACAGGTCTTTATATATGATGCCCGGAGAGGTAGAGGTCACATATAGTTTGCTGATATCTCTTCCTAATCCCTCCCTTAAATTGACGCGGCCGCCATCACCAAAAGAGTTAATCAGTCCCCCCGCTTCGGCATTGATACAATAAATAAATGCTCCCACACCATAGAATATCCGTCTATCTTTCCCTTCAGACCAATAGGTAACTCCCCGGTTAACATTGATTTGAATAGCGGCTTCGGAACATTCAAACGGATCAAAAACCCATTTTTGTTTGCCGGTAGCTGCGTTCAATGCAAACAGCTTTAATTTAGGAGAGGTACCGTAAAGCATATCATTTACGATTATTGGATTGCATTGTATTTCCGAATTTCGGTTCGTATCCAGGTCACCGGTGTGATACATCCAAGCCACCTCAAGGCCCGAAATGTTGTTTGTATCTATCTCATGTAAGGATGAATATTGAGTGCTTGCTTTATCACCCAGATAAATAGGCCATTCGGTAGCGCTATTTTGGCAAGAGAAAAAAGGGAAAATAAGACAGGTATAAATCAATAGCCGTGAACACATATCAATAATAATGGTAGTCTAATATTAACAGCCCGGTGGTTTAGGCAATGTGTTTGTATTAATCGAAGGATCTTCGGGTTGTACGATACGCAACAATAACAGCAATTGTTTCATTTCCTGGGGATGCACATTGAGTGCCTCCGCATCCCCTTGCGCCCCTACACCGTCCGCATTTAAATTAACATTTCCCTCTCCGGCTGAATCAACTAAATAAGCGCCATATTCTTGCAATGCTTGGGCAAGTACTTTACAAGCTGCGGATAAACCGAGCGAATTGATGTTAATATCCCGTGGGATTGCGAACCTCGTTCCCATTATGATTGGTCCGGTTTCGGCACACGCGTATTCAGCCTTCGTGGCAGGATATAACGGATAGCCCGATTCGGGAAACCCGATAAATGAAAAAGGCATCAGTATGGCTAACGCATGATTAATCTTTCCTTCAGTGATATCGCCCTTCATGATCAATCCTCCCAGGTTAGACCCTCCATATGACCTTGATGAACCCCAACCATAAGTCAGGAAGTCGAGGTTGTGGTATTCGCCCGTAAGTTTTTCTGTTAGCTGCCCCTGTATATTCACCCCTTCACCATCCAAAGGAACACGGGCATAAGAAACCGCTGTGTAATTGCCTGTGCTTTCATCAAAGCCTGTATGCCAAAATTCATGTGAATATTCACCAGGTGGGTCGATGATCGTGAGTGAGCCGTCAAATCCAGGCGAGTTATCATCCCAACCTTCCCTGTAACCACCAATGCATGTAGAACAGCCCGGGTCGGGTATCGTTTCTGCTGGCATCTTTATTTCTACATACCCATCCCTTGAGGTATCGGTATTATCTGGGAGATGCGTGGAAGAAATAAAAAATGTCACGGTCGGGTCTGTCTCTTGTGCATAGTAGACCCATTGCGTCCAATTATTTTTTTTCACATGAAATACGAGTGAGGGACTGGCCAACTTTTGTACCCTTTTGTCCTCCTTTGGAGAATACACCACACCCTCTGGGATAGGTGTATTCCAAGGCGATCTGTCAGCGAAAAAACGGGGCGTACCCGGGGCATCGGCAAGACTGGTACCATTTTTACTGCAGGATAATATGCCACAGAAGAAGGCTCCCATTAATAAAACATACCAGCTTTTTCTCAAAAAACTTAACATAAGTTCTCCTACCTACGGCACTGCTTAGCATTGCCAGGGGTATTATAAATAAATAATGTAGTATATGGTAATGTGATTTTATCGTATTCGACAGAGCTCACTGTACAATCCTCTTTTCATTCTCGGCCCTCATAAAGCTATTGTAACGCGTATCATGAAAAGGATATGGAAAGTAGATGTTGTTCTCGTTCAGCCTGACATTTAACCCCAGGTAATTTTGGATATAGGCATTGCAAACATCCAGTAATTTTCCAAACCGGATCAGATCAGGTCTTCGATGAAATTCAAATACCAATTCATAGCCACGCTCGTCCAATATCCGGTCTGCCATCTCATTGGGGTTACTGGGCTCCGGAAAACGGACATCAATACCATATAATGGAGCCCCGGCACGTTCTCGTACCCGGTTTAGATAAGGAAGGGCAGCAGCCGGGCCATTCAGTGCATTTTCAATTTCGGCCTTGCATAAAATCACGTCTGCAAGCCTGAAAATGATGATGGTACGGTCATCCCATTCCGACTTGGAGTTCATCTCATAGGTGTATTTTTTTGTCGTCACGTCTTTTAGCAGAATGGTGGTGTCATTCGGCGGCGTGGTCTCGCCTGGATCGGGCATTTTGTAAAACAATCCGCGCCCGGAGCCGTCTCCCCTAGGGGTTGATCCTTCGTAATCATACCAGAAAAATTTTTTCCGGGGATCAGCATCGTCATATTTCCGCCAGAAATCAAGCGAAATCCCATAATAGGACCAACGGCTGGGGATTTCCTTGTTGTCGGCGGGACCGAAATGCAGCGACGTATACGTTGGGCGGCGTGCCGCATCGTGCAGGATGCCGAAGATCATCCCATCGTCATGCAGATTGCTGCCCGACCAAACATTCTTGAAATCGGGATTCAAACGATATATCCCCTGTTGCTCCATTTTCAGTACTT
This sequence comes from uncultured Terrimonas sp., assembly GCA_964599035.1. Taxonomy (GTDB): domain Bacteria; phylum Bacteroidota; class Bacteroidia; order Chitinophagales; family Chitinophagaceae; genus Agriterribacter. The sequence continues at coordinate 12,489 of CAZREP010000094.1, forward strand.
CGTCGATATATGTCTTTGCGCTGGCATAATCATGTTTCCGCATGTATATTTTTCCCAAAAGTGTAAGTGCCGCCCCTTTTGTTACCCTTGTCAAACCTTCACTGGTCCCCCATTGCTCGGGGAGGTGCTCGATGGCGAATTCGCAATCGGCGATCATGAGTGATTCGATTTCGTCAATAGGAGATAGTGGCATATCTTCCACCAGGTCGGGGTCTACTTCCTCTGTGACGAAGGGAACCGGTCCCCAGGCATCGGTAAGGTCTCGGTAAGCCAACGCCCGCAAAAAACGCGCTTGCCCGATCATTTTGTTTTTTGTTTCTTCAACGATTTCCAGATCGGTGATTTTGGCAAGCAGCCCGTTGGCGCTGGAGACCAACCGATATTGTGAATTCCAATTTGAAAGCAGCAGCCCGTTACCGGGCTGATAGGAAAACGTGGTCATTTGTGAAGGGTTTCCTGCCTTTGTCGAGTACCCCACATCTGTTCCATACTCTGTAACCAATGCGAACATGCCATTGTAGTATCCAAAAAACTCACCCTCTCCGTCCAAAATGGAGTATAACCCTACTACCGCAGCTTGCGCATCGGCTTCAGTGGAATACGCATTTCCAGTTGTTAAACTTGAGTATATCTTTGAATCCAATTTTGTACATCCAAATGATATCAAAATGAACGATAAGATATAGCAAACTGATTTCATTTTAGCGATCATTGTATAATGTTTTTAATTAGCAGTTAATTTAAAAGGTTGCTGACACTCCAAGCATAAATACCTTAGGTGTGGGATATGAGTTAAAGTCAAGACCAAGCCCGGCATTGGAATTCAGTATGCTGGCCCCCTTCCGCTCACCGAGGTATTGCCCGGCACTCAAAGGGTCGTTTTCGAATGCCTTGGTGCTAACTTCGGGATCCCATCCTGTATATTTGGTGAGCACCAATAAGTTTTGAGCTTTCACAAACATTCTCAGCGAACTGCAAATCCGATTCGGCCTAAATGTATATCCTAAATTAATGCTCTCAACTCTCAAGAATGAAGCATCTTCAACAAAGTGGCTGTTCAGGTAATCTCCATACTTAGTGTAGAAAAATCCATTCCTAGGTATATCCGTGTTGGTATTTTCGGGTGTCCAACGGTTCAAAGCATCTTTTGTCCTTTGCCATTCGAGCCTCATTCGTGTCATGTTCAATAACTGATTGCCCACTGAACCATAGATAAAAACACCTAAGTCAAAATTCTTATAACTAAAGGAATTACTTATACCGTATGAGAATTTGGGATTCGCCCGACCGATAATGGTCCGGTCGTCAGCTGTGATTTTGCCGTCAGGCACACCATCCGGGCCAGAGATGTCCTCAAATTTTGGATCCCCTGGTTTGGCATTCGGTTGGGGAGTATAATGCTCTCCCTGCTGAATAACACCAGTATAAACATAGCCATATAAGGAACCCAGTGATGCGCCGTCAGTAACAATAGCGAAATCCGTATTGGAAACACTTCCGATGGGTTTATTCGACTCTATGAAAATCGCATTTTCCTGCCCCACATTGAGTACCTTGTTTCTATTAAGCGAAAAGACCAACGCGGTATTCCATGTGAATCGTTTTGTTAGATTATGCGATACAACACTAAATTCAATGCCTTTATTCTCAATAGCCCCGCTATTTTTAATACCTGAAACAAAGCCCGAATAATGGGGGAGGGGCAGGTTTATCAATAAGTCAGATGTCCGCTTATAATACAAGTCCATGTTAAACTCTAAACGGGAATCAAAAAGCCCGGCATCTAACCCTATATCATACTGAGTGGTGGTTTCCCACTTTAATTTTGGATTGGAAGGTGTGCCCGGATTCAGGACTGTACCAGGCGTAAACGTTGAGCCGTCAAAGGTGTAATTTGAAGTGGAAACGAGCCCATAAGACGCATAGTCTCCAATACGTTCATTTCCAGTTACGCCTAACCCAAACCGAAGTTTAAGATGTGAAAAAATACCAAGGTCTTTAATAAAGGGCTCCCGGCCCAGTTGCCATGCAATCGCTCCTGAAGGAAAAGTTCCCCAACGATTGGCTTGCCCAAATCTGGAAGAACCATCCCGCCTAACATTAAATGTAAAAAGGTATTTGTCAAAAGCTGAATAATTCACACGCCCAAAAAAGGATATTAGATAGTGCTCATTTTTGGTTGACGTTATACCAGAGATCTTTGAGGCGGCACCAATATTATTATAAGTAAAAAGATCTGTAGAAAAACCTGAAGCATTCATCGTTTGATATTGTCCATAAAGTTTCTCCCAGGAATACCCTCCCATTACCTTAAGTGAATGCTTTTCGGCAATCTTATCTTCATAAGTGATGAAGGTGCTTAACAGTTCATGATGTGCAGACGCATTTACCAAAGAAGCTCTTCCGCCCTCAAGACTACCCGCATAAGTAGTTTGAGGTAAATAAGTACCCATCACAAAACGCCTGGTATCGCTGCCCGCGTCGGAACGGATGGTCAATTTATCAATCGGTTTAAATTCCAAAAACACACTCCCATTAAATATGTCGGTCTGTACATCATTTGTTCTGGCGAGCAAATTGGACAAGGGGTTATCTCCGTTACCTCCGTGTGGCCTTGCGAATGACCCATCATCATTATAAATCCGTGAAATGGGAGAGTAATTCAAGATCATATACAACACACTGGCATCTGCTATATTACCTTCGTATTCCTGAACATTAGAAAGCTCTCTTTTGCCGGAAATCGAGGCACCTGTCTTCAACGTACTGTTTATTTTTTGTTCAACATTAACCAAACCGGAAAATCTTTTCCAATAGGTATTTTTTAACACACCAATCTGATCAAAATAGCCAAGACTTGTATATACTTTAGTATTCGCTCCACCAGACGATACCTGTAGTGAATGATCTTGGACGGCGCCTAACCGCATGGATTCTTTTATCCAATCCGTATTTATTTTAGAATCCAAATCCGAAGCTGCGAAAACGGCGTATTCCTGATCTTCCTGTCCATCTATCTCTTTAAAGAGATCATTAGCCAACTCCATATATTCCCTCCCCTGCAGCATCTTAAATGGGTTTTTGATCTGCTGTACGCCAGCTTGCGCATTGTACGTTATCCTACTTAAGCCGGACTCTCCTCTCTTTGTTGTAATTAAAACGACACCATTCGCTCCTCTCGATCCATAAATCGCTGTGGCAGACGCATCTTTTAATATCTGTATCGTTGAAATATCATTAGGGTTGACCCCCAACCCATTCTCCGTAGGAAATCCGTCTACCACATATAACGGCTCGCTGCCACTACTAATGGAATTACTGCCCCTAACCCTTATTGAAATACTTCCCCCGGGTGCACTTGAATTCTGAGTAATGTGTACACCGGCAACTCGCCCTCTTAACGCTTGTGCAACATTGCTGATGGTACCGCCAGCATTCATGTCCTTCGCATCAATGGAACTTATCGCACCTGTCAAGTCCTCTTTTTTCTCTGTACCATACCCTACTACTACTACATCTTCTAATCCCGCAATGGATTGCTCCAACACCACATCAAATACGGTTTGACCAGCTACCTTAATGGTTTGCGCATGATATCCCACGAATGAAAAAACCAGCTCTACATTTTTGGCGGAAGGTACAGATAACTGAAACCGCCCATCGGTATCGGTAGTAGTACCCGTTCGGGAGCCTTTAACCGTTACGCTCACGCCTTCCAGTGGTTCCTTCTTTGCATTTGTGACCCTGCCGCTGAGGCTGATGTCTGCCGGAGGTGGCTCAGGAATTACATCGGATATTTCCGTTTCTACTGATGCCGCTTTCACTACGATCAACCGCTTATCTATGGTATAGGTTAAAGGTTGATCCCGCAGGCACTCCTCCATTACTTCTTCTATACTTGCACCTTTTACAGTAAAGGATACTGTTTTGGCTTTTCTCAGAACGCCCTCATCCCACAGGAAGGAATAGCCGGTTTGCTTTTTGATTTGGCTAAAAACCTGCTTTAGTGTACTGTTCTTCACAGAAAGACTGACCTCCTGGGAGTAAACCCTGGCACTCACCTGTATACAGAGTGCAAAAAGCAGAATGGTGGTCAACTTCATAATTAACAGTGTTTTGGACAGAACCTTCCGGGATGGCAATGGAAGGTCACAAAAGAAAATTTGCATACTTTTGTACAGTTTTGGGTTAATGAATAAACAGTTCCGACAATTGTTTTTACCTGACTCAATACCTGCCGGATCCCGGAGCGAACGGGACCCGGCTTTTTATTGGCCGGGGGTTATGGCTCTTTAGTTTAATTTCATGTTTATATATTTTGTAAAACGATAACTATCCATTAGGGTTGTGGATTGTCAGGTTGCAAGTCTCAGGTTTCAAGGTTCAGGGCACGTATGACGTCTGTCGTTTCATGACGTTATACTATCAGCTATAAGCAGAACCCTAAACTATAAACTTCCAAATTATAAACTATTCAGTCCCCACAATCACTTTCCCACCCTCAAGGCGGCAGTGTACCTCATTTTCCCTGAGCGCTTCCAGCATTCTCGACAGAGGAACATTACTGTCAATGATGCCCCCAAATGCCTTGTTCGCGGTCTTTGTTGTATAAACAACTTCCACATTATACCATCGACTTATCTGGTTCATCAGGCTTGTCAACCGGGTGCCATCCAGTACAAACTGACCGTTCAACCAGGCAATGACATCCCCGGTATCCATATCGTCAGCAACACTTATTTTTCCTCCGCTACGGGTAATTACTGCCTGCTGACCAGGCACCAGCAAAGCAGATTGCCCATCGTGTTTTACAGATACCTTTCCTTCCAGCAGGGTGATCTTTAAAGAAGGCTCTTCTTCATAAGTATTAATGTTGAACCGGGTACCCAATACGGTAACCTCCGTATTTCCTTTTTGAACAATAAATGGCTGTTTTGCATTGTGCGCCACTTCTAAGTAAGCTTCGCCTGTTATCTGCACTCTTCTTTCTTCCCCCGAAAAATAAGCGGGATATCTGAGGGTGCTTTCTGAATTAAGCCACACTTTTGTACCGTCTGAAAGCGTAATACTCACTATTTTACTGCCCCGCGGATTTTCAAGCATATTGAACAAAGGAGTCCTCCCTGCTTCAGCTCCTTCTACTTTGTAGGCAATTTGCCCTTCTGCTGATTTTACCAGGTGCACCTGCCCCTGTGTTGCCATTACACCGTTATGTGCGCTGTCTAATATTATTTTTTCGCCGTTGGCAAGCGTAAGTACTGCATTGCTGGTGCTGGGAGCCGCAACATCAGCCATCTGTACAACCGCCACTTCATGAGAATGATGAGGATTTGTTAAGCTTCTGTACGCCCAATAGCTACCGATCAGCAAGAGCACAGATGCGGCAACACTCCAGTACAGCCTGCGCAGGTATATGGGCTGCTGCCTTTCTTCCTCCCTGATGCTTGCCCGGAGTTTTTGACGGCCCCTTTCCTGGTCAATATCCTGGAAAGCTTTAAACTCCTGTGTCAGTTGTGTGTCGTCAGTCAGTTCAGCAAATAAGCTTTCATTTTCGGGCGACTCCTGCCTCCAGGCGCTGAGTAACCTGCTTTCCTGCTCCGTTAGTTCACCTTTCAGGTATTTTATGATTAGCGTTTCAATACCGGCATAATGATCAGACTTCATGCAAAATGATTATAACGAAAACAAATAATACTCATTCTTTTACCTATCCCTATATATATAAAACGGGGAATGAGAATTTTTGTCAAAAAGAAAAACTGATTTTTTTTGAAAATGCTGCTATTGCTATGTCAAACGTGAGAGGATAAACGGGAGAAAAGAATGCAAGTTACAGGGTTCAGGAGTGCAGGGTATAGGAAGTTTCCGTCTTTACTCCTTGTATCTTGTACACCTTGTGACCCGTACCTTGAAACCATTATTGTCCGGTTAAATTATAAATGGAGGTCGGCCTCGGAAAAATGGCGTTAAGAA
>CAZREP010000095.1:0-1968 GCA_964599035.1 uncultured Terrimonas sp.
GCCGGCTTCCTGCGCTTCTGCAGCAGGCTCAGCAACGGCAGCCGGAGCCTGCTCTTTACCGGAAGCCGCGGATTGCTCCTGCGGATTATTCAAAGATGCCACCAGCTCACTTACATCTGTTCCTTCCTTACCAATAATGGCAATCACGTCATTTACCTTCGCTGCTTCCCCCTCGGGAGTACCTATATACAGTAAAGTACCCTCTGTATAACCAACCACTTCCATAGTGGCTTTATCTGTTTCCACATCGGCAAGATTATCATCACTTTTTACCTTGTCGCCCACCTGCTTGTTCCATTTCACGATCTTTCCTTCAGTCATGGTATCGCTCAGCAAAGGCATGCGTATAACGGTAACGCCCAACTGTTCCGGAGTTACCGAAGAAGCTTCCTTTTTTGGAGCGACAGCCTTGGGGGCATTACCGGCAGCCTGAGCATTACCGGCTTGCTGTGCTTCTTCTTTTGGGGGAGTTGTTCCTCCACCGGCAGCACTTAATGCGGCCTTGTAATCTTCCCCTTCCTTACCGATTATGGCAATTACCTCTTCCACTTTTACACTTTTCCCTTTGTCTACGCCTATATACAATATGGTTCCTTCATTGTAGCTTTCCAGTTCCATAGTGGCCTTATCTGTTTCCACCTCTGCCAGCAGATCTCCGGGCTTTACTTTATCACCCACCTTTTTATGCCATTCCACGATCACCCCTTCTGTCATGGTATCGCTCATTCTCGGCATTTTAATAACCTCAGCCATACTATATATGAAATTTAAGTTTAAGATGTATTTGGAAGGTCGAAATTAAGGCAAAAAGCGCAAATGAAATGTGCAGCACTTATTTTTCCCTAACCCGGAGTAGCTATTTTTAAACCGTTTCTTAAATCAAAGTAGAGCACAAAATCACGCTCCGCATTCGAAGAGAGCTCCAATCTCCAATTTCAAATTTCAGATCTGAAATCTAATAGCCCAGCTCCAGCTTTAATCTTTCTTTCAGCTCCTTCACTAAAGGATACCGCTCGATCATTTTCTGGTATTGTTCCCGGCTGGTCAGCGGACGTTCCTGCTGCATATCATCGTCATCGGCTTCCTCCACCCGGATGGTATATGAAAGAGAGCGGTTATTAAAAAAAGACTGCAGGTGCTCTACCAGTGTACCACGCTCCTGCTCAATGAATTTTTGCTGGATATTGCTTCCCACCACAATATCAAAGCTGCTGCTGTCTGCAATTTTTAACTCCGCCAGCTTAAAATTGGTAACAGCGGAATGGTTTTTTTGTTCCGCTAATTGATCAATATAACGGCTCCATGCTTCCTGCAGATGCGCTGTGGTGAGCGGCAGCGCCGTATGATTGGCCTGGGTTTGTTTTTGCACTATCTGTTTCCGTATCCTGGCTAATGCGCCGAGCGTAGGAGTGGCGGTAGCCGCTGTTGCTGTTGCTTCTGCAACATTTGCCGGCTTTCCGGCAGGCTGTGTCACCTTCCGGTCTGCCAGCATCTCTTTCTTTTCCGCTGGATTGCTTTCTATGATCAGCCGGGCATGGTCTGTGCCAGAGCGTTCTTTTTGAGCGACCGGTGCATTCCCGGGAGTAACGCTTTTCAACGCCGGGGGTCTGATACTTTTGAAAGCTACCGGCTTAACAGCATCAGTTGTCTTTTTTTTTACGGCGCCGGCTTCATTTACCAGCTCCACTGCCTGGCTCAGGTAAGTAAGCTTAATAAGTGTAAGCTCTACATGCAGCTTTTTATTACGCGCCCCTTTATAGCTGATCTCCGCCTCGTTCAATATATTCAGCGCGCTGATCAGCCAGGCCGGTGATGCTTTTTGTGCAGCAGCTATATACCTGTCTTTAAAGCTCTCCACCACTTCCAGCAGCACGGCTATTTTTTCATCCCTGCACACCAGCAGGTTGCGTATAAATTCGGCAAAGCCGTTCAGCACCAGGTCGCCTTCAAATCCCTTACGGTTAATAT
>CAZREP010000095.1:1978-8094 GCA_964599035.1 uncultured Terrimonas sp.
TAAAATAATAATCGGCATCCAGGATGTTCAGATGCTCCAGGGTATTCTGATAGCTGAGCGCTCCGTTGGTAAAGCTTACGATCTTATCCAAAATACTAAGCGCATCCCGCATGCAGCCTTCACTTTTTTGCGCGATCACCTGGAGTGCGGCTTTATCGGCTGTTATGGCTTCCTTATCGCATATCTCCTGCAAATGTTCAACGGTATCGCCGGGAGTGATCCGCTTAAAGTCGAATATCTGGCAGCGCGATAAAATGGTAGGCAGTATTTTATGCTTTTCGGTAGTAGCCAGAATAAAAATAGCATAGGGAGGCGGCTCTTCCAGCGTTTTTAAAAAGGCGTTAAAAGCCGAGGAGCTAAGCATATGTACCTCATCTATAATATATACTTTGTACTTGCCTGCCTGGGGAGCAAAGCGTACCTGTTCTGTAAGCGTTCGGATATCATCTACCGAGTTATTGCTTGCCGCATCCAGCTCATGGATATTAAGAGAGGCGCCCTCATTGAAAGATTTACATGAATTGCAGGCGTTACAGGCCTCACCGTCTGCCTGCATATTTTCGCAGTTGATGGTTTTGGCCAATATACGTGCACAGGTGGTTTTGCCCACTCCACGCGGGCCACAAAACAAAAAGGCATGTGCCAGCTGCTTATTTTTAATGGCATTCTTTAAGGTGGTGGTAATATGCGTCTGCCCTACCACGGTATTAAAAGTCTGCGGACGATATTTACGCGCCGACACAATAAAGTTGTCCATACCCCGGATTCTGTTTATGCAAATGTAAGGGAATGGGAAGAACGATCAGGGATCAGGGTACAAGTTTCAAGTTGCAAGCTCAGGGTACAGGTCATCTTCAGATTGCTGATTTGCTGATTGCTGAATTTTATCCACGGTGAGCAGGTTTGGAGTTTAGTTTATTGTTGTATTCGTTCGGATTTAGAGCTTAAGGCTTCGAATTTATTTGTTTCTTGTTATTTGGTGCTTTATCGCTATCGGCTGTCAGCAAGGTATCAGGCTTCAGGTACGAGTTCCCTTGCAACCTGCGCCCTGCAACCCGTATCTTCTTTTTGCCTTTTACCTCCACCTTCACTACCTTTTCTCCGCAATGATAACAATACCATTCATGCAATTGCTGTACTTGCGGAACACTTTCCGCATTTCCAGTATACGCCTTCTTGCGGCAGGATAGATCAACAGGTTAAAGCCGATCTTCATCGTTCTCAGAAAACCCTCATCGTCGATAATACGACCTGTTTCCAGCAATCGCATAGGATTGGTATATACTTTGCTGATACGGAAGCCTTCTTTTTCCAGCAGGCTGCTCCATTCTTTACCGGTAAGCGGTCGGGCATTGACCTTAATGGTTTGGGCGAGCTTTTTCTGGATCTCTGCTTTTACAGCTTCATCCAGCGTGTCGGGCTCCAGCCCCAATTCATGGATGGCATATAACCCTCCTTTTTTTAAGATACGATGGGCTTCCCTGATGATCTCCGATTTGCGATGATCTGCCTGCATGGTAAGCATCGCCTCTCCAAAAACCTTGTCTTTGCTTTCTTCCTGCAAACTGGTCTGGGCTGCTGTCCCCTGGATAATGCTGACATTACCACCCCTGATCTTCTTTTGCAGGGAACTCACCGCATCTGTATCCGCATCTATCCCTACATAAGACCGGGGATTGTGTTGCAACGCAAGGGAGGCTGTAAATCCCAGTCCGGGTGCAAACTCTACAATATCATCGGAACCGGAAATGTGCAGCGAATCAATCAGCTTTAATGTTTGCTCTTTCCCGCCCGGACGGAGCACCTTCTTTCCCATCCTGGCAAGCAGCCAATGCCCCTGTGCTTTATTGAAATCGGTAACAAGCATTTGTTGTTTTTTAATTTTATGCTTTAATATGGCCCCCACGCTATATTTAAAGACGCAGGGAATATTTTCATATCAAAGCTAAACAGATAAAAGGAATAAAAGACAAAAATGTCTTTTATTTTTCCGGATGCTCTTATACCGCTTAACAGTAAAGCTTCACGACACAACGAATGTTATGTTAATCATAATATACCGCATCATTTTGTGAATAGTGAATAAGTGAATCAATCCACTGTTGACGATTGCCCATTCACCTGTACTATACGACATATTATAATTAACACATCACTAATGTATCCGGCAGATAAGCTGCGTAGCAGCCATCATATTTGTAAAAAAAATAGATAAAAGTAAAAAGGCGCGTAGCGCCGTAATATTAAAACCGGTTTCGTATAGATTGGCTACCCCAAGCTTGGGGAGTTGGGCAAGCCGGCAAAAGGGATGGTAGCAGTCGGCTATGAGCTACGACCGGCACCTGTATGGCGGTTCATATCCACCTGTCTCCGATGGTAATCTTACACACAGAAAGAGGTGGTAATACCGCCCCCTGATATCAATGCAATGTATTTTTTATTTTATATCTCTATTCCCTCAATTTTAAATTTCAGTAATCCCGCAGGGGCCTTTACCTCGGCCACTTCCCCTACCTGCTTACCCAAAATGCCCTGCCCGATGGGAGAAGTAACGGATATTTTACCTGCTTTAAGATCGGCTTCCTTTTCTGAAACTACCTGGTAGGTTACTCTTTTCTTTGTATTAAGATTGGTTAAAGTTACTTTGGTTAGAATGCTCACTTTGCTGGTGTCAATGCTTTCTACCTCAATAATACGTGCATTGGCAATTTCGCCTTCCAGTTTGGCGATCCTGGCCTCCAGCAGTCCCTGTGCCTCTTTGGCAGCATCATATTCCGCATTCTCTTTCAGATCTCCTTTTTCCCGTGCCTCCGCGATTGCCCTTGAAGCAGCAGGCCGGTCCACACTTTTCATCTTTTGTAGTTCGTTTTTCAGTTGTTCCAGTGTTTCGTGTGTAACATACATTACTTCACTCATGGCTGACCCCTTTTTAGATGATTAAAATAAAAAAATAACAACGCCTCAAACGGTTGTCTGAAGCGTTGCCATTATGTATGCTGCAAATATAATAAAAAAACCATGCCAAACAAGGCGATGAGCGGTAAAAAGACAGGCTCAGATATTCAGCTTTTTCAATATTACTTCCGACATTTTAAGGAAGGCCTCGTGGCTGTACCCGGCAATATGTGGCGTTAAAATTACATTGGGTTGTGCCGACAGCCACTTCAACTGCTCTTTTTCTTCCGGCGTACAGGTATCTAATTTTTCATTTTCCAGCACATCAAGGCCAGCCCCGGAAATTTCACCCGTTTTCAGGGCACTGATAACAGCTTTGGTATCATGCACTTTACCCCTGCAGGCATTCAGGAACCAGGGGTGCTTTTGAAGGGAAGAAAAGAAAGCATCACCCGCCATATGAAAAGTCTCTTCGGTCAAAGGCACATGCATGCTGATCACATCTGCATACCGCGCTATCTGTTCGGGACCGGCTTCGTGTATTTTACCGCCGGCAAAACCAAATTTATACTTGTCGTAGGCCAGTATCTCCACATCGAATGAAGATAACAGCCTGGCAAAGGCGCCGCCGGCATTCCCAAACCCAATGATGCCTACTGTTTTACCGGTAAGCTCCGTACCCCTGTTGGGATCCCTTATCCACTTGCCTTCCGCCACTTCCCTGCTGCTGCTGCAAATTTTATTCATCAGCGCAAGCAATACGCCCAGCACATGCTCTCCCACCGCATTGCGGTTGCCTTCGGGGCTGCTTTCGCATTGTATACCCCGGCTTTCGGCGTATGCCACATCAATCAGCTCCATGCCGCTTCCCAGTCTACCTATCCATTTCAAATGAGGCGCTTTGTCCAGCATTGCCCGGTCAATTTTCAGGCGCGTGGTAACAATTAAGCCTTCTACATCTTTTATTCCTTCACCCAACTCGTCGTACGTGATCTGCGGAGCATATACCACGTCGTATTTTTTTTGCTGCAAGGTATCAAGAAGATACGGATGTACTTTAGCGGTAACAATTACTTTTCTCATATATATTCCAGGTTGGGGGAGTGGTGAATGAGTGAGTAGTGAATCGTGAGTGGTGAATAAACCACTATTAAGTTCTCACTATTCACTATTGCCTATTCACAATTGACCATTCACCACCCGGCCCTTTTATTTCATCAGACAAACCAGCCCTGCAAAATCATTCACGCTCAGCTGTTCTGCTCTTTTGTCAAAAATCGGCTTTTTTAATATTTCTTCATCAAACAAATTTCTAACGGCATTGCGTAATGTCTTACGCCTTTGATTGAACGCCGTTTTTACCAACCAAAAAAAACGCTTTTCATCATCAACAGGTAGCGGCTCAGCCTTCGGCGTTAAACGGATAACAGCGCTTTTTACTTTGGGCGGCGGCGTAAAGCACCGTTCATGCACTTCAAACAAATATTCCACCTCAAAAAAGGCCTGTACCAGCACGCTCAGTATGCCATATACTTTACTGCCAGGCTTTGAAGCTATGCGCTGCGCCACCTCTTTCTGGAACATGCCCAGCATCCCCTCCACGTCCTTTTTCCAGTCCAGTATCTTAAAAAGGATCTGCGAAGATATATTATAAGGGAAATTGCCAACAACGGTAAATTTACCTTCAAAAGGCGGGCTTGCCTCCAGTATATCCTGATGGATAATTTTACCTTTTATTGCAGGCAGCGCAGCTTCAAGAAAGCGGATCTTTTCTTCATCCACCTCTATGGCTTTGAATGCCACTCCGGGCAAATCAACAAGGTGCCTGGTAAGCGCTCCACCACCGGGACCTACCTCCAGCAATTGCCGCAAAGGCAGCTCCTTCAATGCAGCTATGATCCTCAGCACCATATTTTCATCGCGCAGGAAATGCTGACCTAAGGATTTCTTTAATGTATACATTGAAAGCCCTAAAAATACGAAAACCAGTTACAATCCCGTACATTCGCAGATCAACTCAGCATGTATGTCAAATCAAAATAACAAGCCGGCCATTGGTATTTCCTGCGGCGATATTAACGGTATCGGCATTGAACTGATCATCAGAACCTTTTCCGACAGCAGGATGCTGGATGTGTGCACTCCTGTTATTTTTGCGTCCAACAAGCTGATCAATTTTTACAGGAAAACCCTTCCGGAAATTAACTTCAGCTTCCAGAACCTGAAAGACCCGGCAAGGCCATACTCCCGCCAGATCAATTTATACAACTGCTGGGAAGAGGAAGTGAATATTACCCCGGGGCAGCTCACAGATGCCGGTGGAAAATATGCCGTTAAATCGCTCCAGGCGGCAGCTCAGGCTTTAAAAGCCAGGCATATTCAGGCGCTGGTCACTGCTCCTATCCATAAAAAGAATGTACAATCGGATGTATTCCATTTCAGCGGCCACACTCCTTTCCTGAAGCACTTTTTTGGTGCGGAGGATGTAGTGATGCTGATGTGCTCCGAAAATATGCGGGTAGGGCTGGTAACAGAGCACGTACCGGTAAAAGATATTGCCCAGCAGATCACACGGCAGGCTATTCTTAAAAAACTATTCATACTGAGGGAAAGCCTGCAGAAAGATTTCGGCATAGATAAACCTAAGACCGCCGTTCTCGGACTTAACCCGCATGCGGGTGATGAAGGACTGGTAGGCAAAGAGGAAGAGGAACAGATAAAGCCCGCTATCAAAGAAGCCAAACACAATAATATACTCGCCTTTGGTCCCTACAGCGCTGATGCTTTTTTTGCGAGGGGAAGCCATGAAAAATTTGACGCGGTTTTAGCCATGTACCACGACCAGGGCCTGATCCCTTTCAAATCGCTTGCCAAGGGAGAAGGCATCAATTATACTGCAGGCTTACCGGGCGTAAGAACTTCCCCCGATCATGGTACCGCCTTTGATATTGCAGGAAAGAACAAAGCCGATGAAACTTCCTTCCGGCAGGCTGTATATACTGCGGTCGACATCCTGCAGCAGCAGTCCATATATACGCAAAACCGCTCTAACCCCATGAAACGGATGTCGGACGTGGTGCTCACCAATGTGGAAGATGAAAAAATAGAAGAAGCGGGAGAAACGGAAAAATAAAGCTTCCGCTTACAGGAGGATTTTAACCACAAAATGCACAAAGAAGACGCCGAGTAGGCAAGCGGGAGTTTCACCCGCAAGCCTCTCA
>CAZREP010000095.1:8104-18374 GCA_964599035.1 uncultured Terrimonas sp.
CAGAACCGTATCCCGTATAGACGGGACAGGCTGTGATAGTCTCCCATCATACGGCTCGTGTCATTTCTTTGATAGTTAGTAGCAATACCCTGTTACTACCTTCATCTGGTAGCCTATCGGTATTGTTTTCACTACGTGTACCTCCAGTTAAAATATCCTATTTTTCGAGTTATTTAACGTAGATCCACTTAAAATGACCAAAGCCCTTTGCTCCATCCGCCTTTCGGCGGACTTCTTCACTACTATGGCTTTGTCCGACTTCCTGCGCGCTTGAGTATAAATCCTATCTTTTCTGACTTACTCGAACTCCTTTCACGGAGCCAATGCTTCTTTGGATGGCTACCTATCTCAGGTTTGTCCCGCAGGATCTCCCATGTTCTCTTTTAAAGCCTGTATTTGGATCATGCTATCTGTATGACGGCCTGCACATGACCAGTAAACCAGGTGTCCGTCAGGTTTGTCCCTGTGTCCTTCGCATGACACGGTTTTGCAGTACAACTAAGCGATTTCGTCACTTCATCAATAGTTCATTTTCATTCATCTCCCAAATACGCACCTGCCCCCTAAAGAAGGCTTTTCTCTGACCGTTCACTACCTCTTCCTTACGAAAGAAGCTGCGCAGAGTGGTTTGGCAACCCCGCCTGTACAGCGTTGCCGGAGTGCCGTAGGGTGCTATCCCTATTTCCCCATCTTTAAAAGAACTTCATGGCACAAACGAAGCTGCACAAAGAATATCCCTTAGTAGAATAGGTAGAAACTTAATGTACTTTGCGTATTCTTCCTCTGACTTATCCAAATTAGGTCAGCGAATTATGGAAACTGAAAATTAAATTACCTGATTTCAATATGTCATACTTTAAGCATTTTAGAAGTGGACAAGTCTGGCATAAAACTCCGGTTTACCAGATGATCTATCCCCTATAGCAGTAAGGCTCTACAACACAACGAAGATAACCTGCAGATAAGCTGCGTAGCAGCCATCATATTTGTAGAGAAAAATAGAAAGAAGGAAAAAGGCGCATAGCGTCGTAATATTAAATCCGGTTTCATATCAGTCCGGCTACCATTCTTGATCAAAAAAGTCAAATAAATACTCCTCCTTGTATGCTACGCCATACTTGTTTAAGAAATCAAGATATTCTTCTTTAAAGGTCTCTTTTCGGTAATGTTCCTCCTGTGACAAAATATACTTTACCGCTGTATCAAGCTGTGATCGCGAATGGGTAAGCGCACCATAGCCTCACTATCATTCAAATTTAGTTTTTGAAAGTTTCTTTTCTCTTACCCAAGCGTTGGAGGAGGTTTTTATTGTTTCAACCAGCGTGGGGATTAGCTGGTTAACATTATAACTGACAAATCGGTGTCTCACCGAACCGGAAAAGAAGTCTTCACCTTTTTTTCTGTTACTTTTTTACGGAAAAAAGTAACGCAAAAAGCCGCCCGAAATCGACTACGGCCGATTTCGGGAATGCCCTGATTAAGCTTTTGTACTACTGTAAACTCAGCAACAGGACTTTGATAGTTTAGCCGACTTAAGATGATTACAAGTCCGAAGGTTGCGCCTGGTAATTGTGAAAAAAGAACAATTCAGTTACTTGTCTTCAATAATTTATACTTTAAGCATTTTGAAGGTGGACAAGTCTGGGAAATAAGTTAAAAACTTAATGTACTTTGCGCATTCTTCCCGTGCTTTGCGGCTATAAAACCTTCGCTTACAGGAAACTGTCGCTTTCCCTGTAAGCCTTTATCAGTGCCTGCTCGCCTTCTTTGCCCGGTTTGGAATTACCGTGCTCCATGCCCATAACACCGCGGTATCCTCTTTCATGAATGTATTTAAATACATTCTTATAATTGATCTCACCTGTAGTCGGCTCTTTCCTGCCAGGGTTATCTCCTATCTGGAAATAAGCGATCTCATTCCATGTTAATTCAATATGCTTGATAAGGTTACCCTCGTTTTTTTGCATATGGTAAATGTCATATAATATTTTACAGGAAGGGCTGTTCACTCCCCTGCAGATCTCATAAGTTTGGGTGGAAGTGCGTAAAAAAAGATTGGGCGTATCACTCAACGGCTCCAGCACCATTATAATACCGTGCGGTTCCAGGATCTCAGCACCTCGCTTCAACGCATCAATTACGTTACCGGTTTGAATACCGACCGGTAAATTTCTTTCAAAATCCCCGGGCACCACGGTTACCCATTTGGCATTTACCCGTTTGGCCACCTCAGCAGACTGACGGCAGCCTTTCAAAAAAATATCAAGATGCTCCTGCTTACCGGCAGCCAGCGTGTTCTGTCCGTTCCCCCCCTTAGGCACCACAAAAACCCCCATGGTCATACCCAGCTTTGCAAGCGTTTGTCCTATTTTATTTTGCTGCTCAGTACTGCGACCTGTCATGCCGTTATCTTCAATGGCGCGGAAGCCCTGGTCGTACATATATTTTATCTGGTCAATGAAATCACTGCCTCCGCTGTTTTTAAACATGCCGTCATGCGGCGCGTAATTCAGGTTAAATGTTTTTTCTGCCGGCGGCGTGTTTTCTTTTCCTTTTTTTCCTTCGGCAAAGGCGGTCGTTCCTGTCAAAGCAGAAGCACCTGCCAAGATCCCTTTTTGTAAAAAATTCCTGCGTTGCATGATCGTCATTGATTTAAGGATTAAAAATAAGGCAAACCTTACCAATAATTAAAACATTTTTCTTCCATGCGACGCGAAACGGCAATAATACTGCCGCATGATCATTTGTGCAACAGTGGAAGAAAATAGACTACGATATTAATTCTTTTCTTACCTTTCCTCTCATTTAAAAAGTTAACAGATAGTGAGAAAGTTCGGATTCGCAGGTGTATTGATCGGCCTGGCATTTGTTGTTCATGCACAAAACGGTACCCCGCAAAATTTTAATCCATACGACCAGAAGGTTCCCGGCACCCAGCTCAATTTGAAAATGGTTCCTGTAAAAGGAGGATCGTTTATGATGGGGGGTGGGGCTTCCGATAAATTAAAGCAGCCGGATGAAACGCCTGCCAGAAAGGTAACGGTTTCTTCATTCTGGATGGGTGCTTACGAAGTAACGCACGATATATTTGATGCTTTTTTCCGCGACGAAAGCACGCCGGTGGGCAGCGAAGTGGATGCAGTAACGCGACCTACCCCTCAATATATAGACCTCAGCTGGGGGATGGGTAAAACAAGCGGTTACCCGGTGAACAGCATGAGCCAGGACGCCGCGCTGATGTTTTGCCGCTGGCTTTACAAAAAAACAGGTATTTTTTACCGTTTGCCTACCGAAGCCGAATGGGAATATGCCTGCCGCGCAGGGAGTACAACAACTTACCCCTTTGGCGACAATCCAAAGGATTTGGGTAAATATGCATGGTTCAAGGGCAATAGCAAGAACAAGTATCATAAAGTAGGGGAAAAACTTCCCAATGCATTTGGGCTCTACGACATGCTCGGCAATGTGTCGGAGTGGACGCTGGATCAGTATAATGAGAAATATTTTGAAAAGATCAGTGACGGAGCTACCGATCCGCTTATGCCCCCGGCAACCCGTTACCCCAGGAGCGTAAGAGGCGGCAGCTATCTGGATGATCCATCCGCACTAAGAAGCTCAGACCGCCATCACTCAGAAGCTTCATGGAATAAAAGAGATCCCCAAATCCCGAAGAGCCGGTGGTGGCTAACGGATGCTATGTTCGTAGGATTTCGCATAGTGCGACCCGAAAAACAACCCACAGCACAGGAAGCTGAAGCATTTTATAACAAATATTTGAATATCGACTAACGCATCGCTCACATTATAAAATATGTTGTATGAATAAAGATAAATCTTCCACGAACCTGACTACCAGAAGAGCATTCGTAAAGAACTCTTCTCTACTGGCAGGAGGCCTGGTGGCCGCCCCACTGTTTTCAAAAGCCAATTATTTTTCCGGTGCGGATGACAGCATTAAAATAGTCCTGATTGGCTGCGGTGGCCGCGGAACAGGCGCGGTTACACAGGCATTATCTACCAAACAAAATGTGAAGCTTGTTGCTATGGCAGACGCCTTCCGCGACAGGTTAGACCATTCCTACAAATCCGTATCTAAAGAAATAGATGCCAAACGTATAGACGTTCCGGAAGACAGAAAGTTCACCGGCTTCGACGCGTATGAAAAAGCCATACCCCTGGCCGATGTGGTGATACTGGCCACCCCTCCGGGTTTCCGCCCCATACATTTTGAAGAAGCCGTAAAGCAGGGCAAGCATATTTTTATGGAAAAACCCGTGGCAACAGATCCGGCAGGCGTACAAAAAGTGCTGGCGGCTGCAGCCATTGCCAAACAAAAAAAGCTGAATGTAGTAGTGGGGCTGCAACGCCATTACCAGAATTCTTATCGCGAATTATTTAAACGCAAAGACCTGATCGGGGACATTACCTCTGCCCAGGCATGGTGGAACGGGGATGGCGTATGGGTACACCCGCGCAAAGATGGTCAAACAGAAATGGAATACCAGATGCGCAACTGGTACTATTTTAACTGGCTCTGCGGCGACCATATCACAGAACAGCACATTCATAATATAGATGTCGTAAACTGGTTCAAGGGAAGCTACCCTATACGCGCACAGGGCATGGGCGGAAGAGAAGTAAGGAAAGGAAAAGACTACGGCGAAATATTCGATCATCACTACGTAGAATTTCATTATGCCGATGGCTCTGTCCTGAACAGCCAGTGCAGGCACCAGCCTAAAACCATGAGCAAGGTAGACGAACTGCTTATTGGCACCAAAGGAAAGATATTTGCAGGCGACGCCAATATCGTGGATCATAAGAGAAAGGTATTATACCAGTTCGACCGCAAAACAGAAAATAATCCTTACCAGTCGGAACATGATGAACTGTTTGAAGCCATCGCCAAAGGACAGTTTAAGTTTTCTGATGCCGAAAACGGCGCGAAGAGTACGATGACATCCATCCTCGGGCGTATGGCCACTTATAGCGGTCAGGTCATTGACTGGGACAAAGCCATCAATTCGGGAATAGATATTCATCCCAAGGTATACGACTGGAACGCCACTCCTCCCGTGGTGCCCGACGCAGACGGGTTCTATCCCGTAGCAGTACCGGGTGTCACGAGATATGTTTAGGGAGAGGCTCACCGTTTCGGGGCTAACTTTTATACGCAATCCATGCGAAGGATAAGTATTTCGTGATTCGCATGGATTAAACCAATGATCGTTTAAGCTTTTAAATAGCTCTTAAACAAATTTTTTTCTTTGCTGCTTTACATATAACAGCTATGCCCATACGTAAGTTGTTGGTACAGGAATGAATAGTAATGCCCGGAGCTTGCCTTGTTCATTAATTGACCTACATCAACCAAAAACACACAATAAATTCGCTTTTGCTGCAACACATCCCTTATTTTTGTCTAAACAAATCCACCAACCTCGGAAGATCATAAGGATCTACGCGAGGGATTTTCCTTCTTAAAGCCACACGCTCCCAATCTGCGAAATACCATTCCGGCATTATATTTTCAGGCTTCCGCCATAACCATTATTCTTTTTTGTGATCCTTATCCTGTTTACAGCCATACGTCATAATACAGTATCGCTATAATCCGCTTTTCAATATCTCCGCTCAAAGACCGCAGAATCCTTCCTGTTACGACAAAAAGATTTTACTACCTCACAAATTTATAGAGATGAAAAAGCTGATCGTATTGATTTATATAGCCGCTGCCGCTTTCCTGTTCGGGTATGCAAAAGCCGGCGCGCTCCATCATCCGGCTTTCACTACCGGTATAGCTGCAGGCCATATCACATTCATTGATTTTCCTGTAAGTTTCGAAGACCTGACGGTGAAACTGGCAGACAATAAAGCGGTGATCAGTTGGTCTGCCCTGACAGAGAAAAACAATAAGCAATTTGAAATACAGCGGAGCGCGGATGGCGAAGCTTTTAAAACGATCGCCATTATATTTACATTAAGCGACAACAGCGAAGTAAAAAGCTATACGTTCAGGGATGAGCTTAAAGGTATAAAAAGTAAAAAAATAATATACAGGATCAAGCAGGTGGATACCAGCGAGCACTATACATTCAGCAAAACGGCCTCACCCGCATGACTAAAATATTGCTAAAACAGTTTATAGAGGTTGTGAATTCCTAATCGGAAAAAGGCCCCTTGTCTAGGGGGCCTTTAAAAAATCATTACCGCTTCTGAGCGCCTTGTAAGCCGTAAGATACCATACGCTTTTCTGCGTGTGCAGTTCTACGCTTTGCAGACACTCCGCTTTCCTTCCGAACAAACACCATAAGCAAACATTTAATATCTCTACCCCGAAATACCATTCTTAGTCTCTTACCCCAGATCTGCTGATCTCTATCTCCTTTGAGCAAAACCGGTTTACAGGAAGCCATTCCTGCAGGTATTTCATTCATCAACTAAAACAAGAGACACATGAAACGTATTATCTGTCTTCCTTTGCTTACCGCCTGTTGCTGTATATTATTGACCACTGTGCCCCTTTTGGCAGACGCAAAAGAGGCAAACCCAGGAAAGAAAAGCGTTGAAACTTCCGATGCTCCCGCAGTGGTAGAAGTAGTTGCATTCAAAGGGCAATCAGCGGATAATAAAAAGATAGACCTTTACTGCAAAGTAAAAAGCAACTGCTGCTACAATATCATTGTAGAACGCAGCGGCAACGGCAAACATTTTTCTGCCATTGCCACGCTTTCCGATAATAAACAGGTAGCGGAATTTGCATTCCCCGACAATAGCCCGCTCCGCAACACAAACTATTACCGTTTAAAAATTGCAGATAATAAAGGCAATGTAAGCTACTCAAAAACCATGGTGGTGCAATTGTATAAATCGGACGACCTGCGTATGGTAAGCGTAACGCCTAATACCGCCTTAAAGGACCTACACATTAATGTACAACTGAAAAACCGAGCCCATATTGTTATGAAAATTACTGACGAGAAAGGCAGGGAGATCCTTAAAAGAAAAGGAACCGGAAAAGAGGGGATGAATACCTACGAACTGGAGGGAACAGGAAAAATGACCCCGGGCAACTACCTTCTGGAGGTGCTGGTGAATAGCAAGGATCTTCTTTCGATGCCCCTGATCAAGGGATAAGAAAGTGAGTGGTCAAAGCGCTCCCGATCCCTTAACAATAAAGGAACGGAGCGCTTTGCCGCTATTTACCTGTGCCTATTCACTTCAGCCCATTGTCTTTCGCAAACCTGTTCCTGGCCTGTGCATATTCAACATGCAGGCCTATAGTGGTGCTGAGGGCATCATCAATAAGATTAAAAATTTCCGGTAGCTTCTGTTCCAGAAACCTGTCTCCAAGAAGGCTGCTTTTGCTTTCGAGATCCGATAACTTTTTAATGATATAGGTCTCTGTATTTTTAGTATCCTCTAATCCATGGAGAATGCTGTCCATTAATACCAGCTTTTCATTTGCATCCATACGCTCCATTTGTAAGGGAAAAACGAATACCATGCCAGTAAGCGATGCATAGGGGAATATGGGAAAGCGTAGTAACTGAGTATTTTTTTACACACCCGGAGGTTATTTTGCAACTATATCGGGATCAGGCTTTGTGCCGGAGTAATAAAGGAATATAAAATGTTTAATCCAGTATCCCTGCCAACTCCAGGCTTTTCTTTTTTAATTTTCTTATTTCAATATCTTCAATAATGGCATCCGGGGTCAGTATCAGCGATACATTATTTTCCTTCCACCAGGAAGCATTTTTCAAATGATCGAAATGCAATACGCCTGAAAGGTATTTGCGTTCGCCGGCATGCCATTCTTCAATCCATTCAAATTTTTCACGAGGTATGTTTTTCCAGTCTTCAAAGCTTACATAAACACGAATATAGAAGTCGTTGGTAAGCTCCGGGGGAGTGTGGTAATACAGCTTTTTATATTCATAGCGATAGTCATACCGGAGGGCTGAGATATCGCTCAATACTGCCGAAGCAGTAGGGAAGCTGCCGGCGCCTTTGCCATAAAAAAACTGCTTATCGGCGAAGCTGCTTTCAATGACTACCCCGTTAAATTCATTCTTCACAAACGCCAGCGGGTCGTCATGCATTACGAACTGGGGCAATACGAACGCTGCTACCTTGCCGTTGTTAAGTTTTTTGGCCTGTGCTACCAGCTTTATTTCATAGTTTTTCTCGCGGGCCACAACGGCGTCGCTCAGCTTAATATTCTGAATACCGTTAAAAACAATATGCTCAGGCTTTTCCACGATACCGTATGCATGGGTAAGCAGGAATGTCCATTTATTGAGCGCATCCCACCCGTCTACATCCAGTGAAGGATCGGCCTCTGCAAATCCGAGCTGTTGGGCGAGCATCACGGCCTGCCTGAAATCAAGCTTATCTTCAAACATCCGGGTAAGAATAAAATTGGTAGACCCGTTTACAATTGCCCTGATGGAATGCAGCAGATCATTATCGTAATATTCTTCCAGGTTCCTTATCACCGGTATGGAAGCGCATGCCGCTGATTCGCATAAAAAAGGCTGCCCGTATTGTTTTTGCAGAGATAGTATTTCGGGGAGATGTTCCGCGATCATTTTTTTGCTGGCGCTTACCACTGCCTTACCATTCTTTAAAGCGGTGGATACAATTTCAAATGCGGGTCCGGATTCGTTGATCACTTCCACGATCACATTAATGTCGGGATCATTCAGCAATTCAAACCTGTCGGTAGTGAATAAGGTAGCGGGAGCATTCCTTTTTTTGCCGGGATTTTTTATACAAACTTTTCTTATCGCAGCCTGCAGCGAAGGGGTTTGTTCCAGCACCTTATACAGCCCTTCTCCTACCACGCCAAAACCAAATAATCCGATAGTCAACTGCCGTTGTGTGTTCATACACTTACTGATTTACTATTTTCAAATAACTCACCTTATCTCTTTCCAGGAATGACTTTAGCAATCGTTCAATTTTTTCATATTCCAGCAGGAAGCCGTCATGTCCGTAAGCCGATTCAATTAAGTGATATTCCGCTCCGGGTATATGATCCGCGATCTTTTTCTGCTCTTCAGGCGGAAAAAGGAGGTCGTTGGTAATCCCAATTACCAGGGCCCTGGAACGTATGCGCGACAGGGCTTCCTCAACAGAGTTCCTACCCCTGCCCACATCATGTGCATCCATAGCCTGGCTGAGGCAGTAATAGCTGAATGCATTGAAGCGCTTGGCCAGCTTTTCACCCTGGTAGCGCTGATAGCTTTCGGCTGCTTCCCCTCCAAAAGGATGCGAAACAGGCCAGGCTGTTTTTTTATCCCTGGGTTGCGTAAGATTATACGTATTATTATTGCGATAGCTGAGCAATGCCACACTCCTCGCCGCCTTCATGCCCTGCAGCCCTGCCTCCGGTATCTTCTCCTTCCAGGTGGCATCTGTTTCAATACACATGCGCTGTGAAGCATTAAAGGCTATTCCCCACGGAGAATGCTGTGCATTGGTGGCTAACGCGATAATATGCTCAAATAAATCCGGCTCTTCAATAGCCCATTCCAGCAATTGCTGCCCGCCCATGGAGCCTCCAATGCCCACATGGATCTTTTCGATGCCAAGATGCTCCCGTAAAGACCGGTAGGTTCTTACCATATCCCTTGTGGTAAACAACGGGAAATCGTGATACCAGCGCTCATTGGTAGCCGGGTTTATTTCAAGCGGACCAATGCTGCCATAACAGCTTCCCGGCATATTCACACAAATGATAAACCAGGTGGCGGGATCAAATAACTTTCCTTCCCCAACCAGCCCCGGCCACCAGTCTGCCGGATTACTGTTAGCGGTAAGCGCATGAAAAACCCATATAACATTATCCTTCCGGGCATTGAGCCTGCCCAGCGTTGTATAAGCCAGATGATACTGGGAAACGATTTCCCCGCTTTCCAGCACAAAAGGTTCTGTATGTGTGTACACTTGTGTAGACATGTTTACAGCAACTATTCCGATTACACTATTGCATTGCTTTTATTACAGAAAGGAAACGTGAAACAAAATGCTCCACGTTTCTTTTTTTGCTTAGCTTAAGGCAGCTTTTGATGCACGCACCTTTTCAAATGCCTGCTCAAAATCTGCTTTTATATCGTCGATATGTTCAGTACCTACGCTTATTCTTATAAGATTGGGCTCAACCCCGGCAGATTGCTGCTCTTCATCCGTTAATTGCTCATGCGTGGTAGAAGCCGGATGAATAGGCAGTGTTTTGGAATCCCCCATATTGGCAAGATGGCTT
>CAZREP010000096.1:0-10173 GCA_964599035.1 uncultured Terrimonas sp.
TAGAGCATTTCATTCGTAATGAAAGGGTCGTCGGTTCGAATCCGATAGTTGGCTCGGTAGATTGGGATCTGTGCAGCCCCTGTATGATGTGGAGCGTGATTGTGGCAACTGCTGATTGCGAAACTGCCAAAAGCCTGATATTACACTGCCGGTGCTTTCAATCCTGACTGCCAGACTTCTCCCGCGATAAAAGCAGCAACTGGTCTATTTTTGCATCCATTTGCTTTAGCTGACCCAATATAACCCATACCGTAAGGTTGTCTTCCTCCTGCAATACGCTTTGTGGCTTGTCTTCGGGAGTACTGTTTTCAAGATCTTTCAATAAAAGATCATCGATGCCTACTCCAAATATCTTGGATAATTCTATGATCTTTTCCAGCCCCGGGCGACTTACATTATTTTCGTAATTGGACCATGTATTAGAAGATATCCCGCACCTGGCCATCATTTCAGACTGTTTCCATCTGTTCTTCCTGCGCAAGAACCTAAGATTTTTATGTAGATAGCTGCCCGACACGCAATTTAATTAGTAAAAAGTTAAATATTGTTTTGAAATAACAAAAGAACTTGATTATCTTGTGTGCAAATTAAGCTTTACAAGTATGTTGTCAAATATATGAAAAACAGATCAGGAATTCAGCGGGAAGCTATTATAGCCCCGGTTTTTGACCGTATTTCATATCCAATAGGAAGATAACAGGGCACTGCACCGGATGATAAAAGACCTGTAGATCTTGGAAAATGAGCAGGGGAAGAATGAGCAGCCAAAGACCGGCTTACAAAGAAGCTTACCGGTAGCAGAAAAACGATCTGGCAAAGATTTGCCATTAACGAATAACAGGAATACCACAACAGACCCGGATGAATAGAAGTGAACCACTATAGCAGGAAAAGGTGACTGGCTGTATTTCATCATTTCATCCGGAATTTAACGTGCGCATTCTGCACGCATGGGAATAATTCTAAGTTCCTGTAATAGCACGCTTTTATTACATAATGATGACAGGCAGCTCTGCTGCTTCTCCAATGGGGTTGACCCAAAAGTGATATTTTGCCACGAAGTCGCTAAGGCACAAAGATCAGGACTTTGTGTCCCTGCCGGCAGGCAGGTTTGAGCCTTGGTGGCATATCCTTACACTGAATCTTTTTAGTCAGCCCATTGAAAGTGGCAGGTACTGTTTTAATCACCCGTATTGATCTTATCATCTATAATTTTTTGGTATGACAAATAAAGAATACAGGTTATTAACAAGCCGGCTATCCAGAATGCAGTACAATAATGTGGATACACCGAAAGAGGTCTTTGACGCTTTCTTCAGTTGCTTTACCCTGGAGGATTGCAGGAACTATTTATGGGAGCTATATGAAAGATGCGTGATGAGCTACGACAGGGAACACACCATTCATGAAACGGCGGCCGATATCCTTTCCTTTTATACGCATACGGAGATGCTGATGGAAGCCGCATGGCTGATCCATAATAAGCGTAACCGTAAGAAAAGAAAGCGTATATCTCCAAACAGGGCTAAGAAATAAATATTAAAACAGGGTAAGCAGCATTCCTCATACGGAATATTTTGGGGTAATTTCACGCAACCTTTGTATATTTTGTGATTACCTGATCTTGTTTAAAAAAGATAATATGCGTATTCTGCTATCGCTGCTGCTCATCGTATCCGTGAAATGGGCCTGCCCGCAAACGGGAAAACAAAAGCCCATGAATATCATTTTTATCCTGGCGGATGACCATCGCTATGATGCCATGGGATTTATGAATAAGATACCCGGACTGCAAACCCCCGGTATGGACCGCATGGCAAGAGAAGGCATGCACATTAAAAATGCCTTCGTTTCCACTGCCCTCTGCTCTCCCAGCCGGGCATCTATATTAACCGGGCAGTACGCACATACCCATACCGTTGTAGACAATAATTCCCCATTGCCCGGCAACCTCAAATTCTTCCCTCAATACCTTCAGCAGAAAGGATACCAGACGGCATTCATGGGGAAATGGCATATGGGCGCTACCCGTAATGACGATCCCCAGCCGGGCTTCGACTACTGGCTCAGCTTCCGCGACCAGGGTGTATATTATAATCCGGTATTTAATATTAACGGTAAAAGGATGGAGTTTAAAGACAGCGCATACACCACCGACCTGTTGACGGATTATGCCATAAGCTGGCTGGATAAAACCAGTAAAAAGAAGCCCTTTTTTCTTTATCTCTCGCATAAGGGAGTGCATGCCGAATTTTATCCTGCTAAAAGGCACAGGGGAAAATATGCCGGTATTCCGGTGATCTGCCCACCTTCTATGTATCTTACGGTAACGGACAGCAGCAAGGTTTTCGGGACCGTTACCGCACCACAGACAAAGGTGAACTATCGCGATATTCCGCAATGGGTGCGCAACCAGCGCTACAGCTGGCATGGTGTGGACTACATGTATCATGGCACCATTCTGTTTGACGATTTTTACCGCCGTTATCTCGAGACCCTTCAGGCAGTAGATGACAGCATTGAGAAAGTGCTGGAATGGGTAAAAGAGAACGGACTGGAGCAAAACACCATGGTAGTATACATGGGAGATAATGGCTTTTCATTTGGAGAGCATGGCCTGATAGATAAGCGGCATGCTTATGAAGAATCGATGCGGGTTCCTATGCTGGTATGGGCGCCGGGTATGGTGAAACCCTCTTCCGTGCTGGAGCAGGTGGTCATGAATGTGGATATCGCACCTACTTTTCTGCAACTCGCAGGTATTGATAAACCGTCACAAATGCAAGGCTATTCTTTTGCCGGTCTGCTGAGAAATCATACTTCTGCATGGCAGCGCGACAAAGTGTTTTACGAGTATTACTGGGAACAGGCATTCCCTCAAACCCCAACCACTTTTGCCGTAAGAACAGATCGCTATAAATACATTTACTATACCGGCGTGTGGGACATCAATGAGTTGTATGACCTCCGGGATGATCCCTATGAAATGAATAACCTGATACGCGATACGGCTTACCGGAAGACCGGCATATCGCTCAAAACCGAATTGTTTGACTGGCTGGAAAACACAGGCGGTTTGCAGATACCGTTAAAAAAGGCAGCCCCCATAAAAGGTGATAACCTGTACAAGGGAACATACTAAAGAGATTTACGATTAAATCTTACACTATGGCTGGTACAACAGGGTTGCAGCGATAAGATAACGCCAGTCGGGATTTTCCAGTGCATAAGCGGTCCGCGGACGGACAGGAATTTTTAAAATATCTTTTCTGAGAATGCCTGCAGCCGAAAGTTTTTGTCTGGCATCATGTATGCGTTCCTGCACTGCAGGATGCTCCATCCAGTGCAGCTGAGGCGGTTCAAAGCCGATCTTGTCTTTTCTCCAGGTAAGCGCAGCAGGCAGTTTATTTTTCATGGCTTCTCTGAGTATCCATTTGGTGTAGCCTTGTTGTATTTTGTAATGGGACGGTAGGGAAAAAAGGAAAGTCACCAGCTCATGGCTAAGGAAGGGCAGGCGGAGCTCCACACCGTGAGCCATGGCATTGCGGTCGGCATAGCTTAACAATTCTTCCAGCCCGCTTTGCATGGTATTGTAATACAACGCGTCATTTAGCCGGGTGATATAAGGTTTATAAGAGTGATCGCTGTTATAAAATGCCCGTAAAAAGGCAGGCTCTATTTCTGTATTAGTGTGCAGCCTTTTGTTCTCCCGTCTCTGAAGCAGCAGGGCGGCGAGGCCGGGGGAACAGGCCGCCAGGTAGTTTTTGCTGCTCCATTCAAAAGGAATACCATGGGCTGCTAAGGCTTTCTTTTCTTTTCTGAACAGGAGCATTTTTTTCAGGCGTACCAGTTCCTGTAAATACCATTGTATATACTTGGGATATCCTCCTGCTGTTTCGTCGGCGCCCTGTCCGTCCAACAGCACTTTGGTGCCATGCTGTTTTGCCAACTGGCAGACCGTGTGCTGTATAAATACGCTGGCAGACCCGATGGGCTGCTCATGGTGATAGCACAGCTTTTCCAGGTGATCGGTCAGGCAGGAATAATTGGGCGAAACGGTGAAATTAGCTAACCCAAATGCAGATACTACCTGTTGGATATGTGTTGATTCATCTTTTTCAAAGCCCGGAAAAACGGCCGAAAAGCTTTTGTAATTTTTATGCTCCGGCACCAGGGTATGTATGGCGCCAGCAATGGATGCGCTGTCCAGTCCACCGCTCAGGCTGGTGCCTACGGGTACATCACTTCGCAATCTTCTTTTTACAGCGGTAAAAAAAAGCGACCTGAAATGGTCGGTGGCTTCTTCTGCATTGCAGGAACTGGTGTTGTTCCTGTCAATATCCCAGTAGCGGCATACTGCGATATGCCTGCGCCTTGTTTGCCATTTTATGTAATGTGCAGAGGGGAGTGTGTGTATTTTTTTATAAAAAGTCCGGTGTTTTTCTACGGGGAAGTGAGTAGTTCCCAGCCCGATATAATAAAGCAGG
This sequence comes from uncultured Terrimonas sp., assembly GCA_964599035.1. GTDB lineage: Bacteria > Bacteroidota > Bacteroidia > Chitinophagales > Chitinophagaceae > Agriterribacter. The sequence goes on from CAZREP010000096.1 coordinate 4,488, forward strand.
GCCTCTTCCTCTACATCTTTCTCTATTCCTGCTTCCCATAGCGCCTTCATTTCGCTGGCAAAAAGAAAAGTGGATTTTGTTTCATCAAAAACATAAAAAAATGGCTTTTCACCAAACCTGTCCCTTGCCGCAAAAAGAGTTTGCTCTGCCTCATCCCAAATGGCAAAGGCGAACATGCCGTCAAAATAATGCAGGCAATCTTCTTTATAGCAATCGAATGCCGCCAGTATCACTTCTGTATCTGAACGGGTGCGGAACGTATATCCCTTAGACGCCAACTGTTCTCTTATTTCGGGAAAGTTATAGATCTCCCCGTTGTAGGTTATAGTATAACGATGGGGTGATGCAGGAGAGCCTCCGCAAGCGTAATGCATGGGCTGCGCGGCAGCTTCACTTAAATCAATAACCGACAGCCGCCGGTGCGCGAAGCCAACCGATTTGCTTTTATTGATCCAGCAGCCTTTGCCGTCGGGGCCGCGATGCGCCAGCACACGGGCCATTTTTTCGAGGCGGGGAATACTGATCAGGTCAGGGTTGGGTGATATGATACCGGCGATGCCGCACATAGCAGGTAAATATCGAAAATCTTTGAAGCAAATCCGAATTTTTTCTACCGGTCAGCTTAAATATTTTCCTACGATAGGCATCCTTCTTCCTACACCGAATGCCTTGGAGCTGACGCGTATGATAGGACAAAACTGGTTGCGCTTATATTCATTGATGTTTACCAGCCTTAATACCCTGTTTACCAGCGCCGGGTCTGTGCCCATGCCTATGATCTCTTTTGGTCCCTGCCTTTTTTCGATGTACAGGTATAATATTTTATCCAATATGTCGTAGGCGGGCAGGCTGTCGCTGTCTTTCTGGTCTGGCCGCAGTTCCGCCGAAGGGGCTTTGGTAAGGATGTGCAAAGGAATGATCTCCCTGTTGCGGTTGATGTATTTTGCCAGCGCATAGACCTGCATTTTATATACATCACCCAGTACACTCAACCCACCAGCCATATCCCCGTATAAAGTACCATAGCCGGTGGCCAGCTCACTCTTATTGGAAGTATTGAGTAGGATATAACCGAACTTGTTGGCGATGGCCATTAAAAGATTACCGCGGGAGCGGCTTTGGATATTTTCTTCCGCGATGCCGAAAGGCAGGTCTTTGAACAGGGGCTCCAGGGCAGCAAGAAAAGTGTCGTATATGTCTTTAATAGGGATAATATCATAAGGGTTGCCCAGGGTTTCGCTCAGTTGCACAGCGTCTTTAACGGAATGCCCGGTAGAAAAGGGAGAGGGCATTAATACGGCACCTACGTTTTCCGCCCCCAGGGCTTCACAGGCTAACGCAAGTGTTACAGCGCTGTCTATACCACCACTGCTGCCAAGTAGGGCTTTGGAAAAACCCATTTTGCTGAAATAATCGCGAATGCCCAGTACAAGGGCGTTGTGTATCTGGCGGATGTTATTTTCGGTAGTGAGAAAATCAATGATCCTGTCCGGATCACTAACCCGGGCAACGCGCATTTCCCTGTCAGTTTGCCCTGAAATGGCAGCCGGGTACAGCTCCTCTGCTTTCCCGGAATGTATATTTTTACTCCTGTCCGGGGCGATATCAGTTATGCAAAATGCTTCTTCAAAATAAGGCAGCTCTGTAAGAAGGTTGCCATTGACATCATAGACCAGACTGCCGCCGTCGAATACGATCTCTGTTTGGGAGCCTACTGCATTGCAGTACACCAGCGGCAAGCCATATTTCAGCACATTGGCTTTTGCCACTTCTTTGCGGTCTTCATCGTGATCGTAATCAAAAGGGGAGGCGGAAATATTGATCATAAGGTCGGGCTCCTGCTTTATCAGTATATCCATTGGGCAAATACGGTACAGGGGATTATCACCCAGGTTCCATATGTCTTCGCACACAGTGAGCGCAATACGATGACCTTTAAAAGGTATAATGTTCCATTCAAAGGCGGGTTCGAAATAGCGGTATTCATCGAATACGTCGTAGGTAGGTAACAATGTTTTACGGGCGATGCCTGTTACCTGCCTGTTGTAAAGCAGCCATGCCGCATTAAAAAGGTCTTTGCCCAGGGGGTCAGGATTTTTTTGAGGTGCACCGATAATGACGCCGATATCGTCGGTATACTGTTGGATGTGTTCTATAGATGCATAGCACTGGTTGATGAAATCATCAAATTCCAGGAAGTCGCGGGGAGGGTAGCCGCAAACGCTCAGCTCAGAAAAAACCACCAGCTCGGCCCCGGCTTTTTTTGCCTGTTCAATAGCAGAGATGATCTTTTGTGTGTTGCCCTGGAAATTACCGATATGATAATTTTGCTGCGATAGTGCTATCCTCATAGCTGCAAAATTAAAGCGGGAGCAATGGATTCAAAAAATAATCCGCTTTTTACTCCGGGTGCTCAATTGCACACCTGAAAATGCAGGGAAATGATTTAGGGAACATCCTGCTTTCGTTGTATCTTTACGCTTCCAATTTATAATTGTATACGCAATGAAACGAATAACGGCAATTTTGCTGGGAGTGGTTTTTATGATGCTTATCACGGCTTCTGTTTCTGCGCAATGTTCTATCTGCACTAAAACCGCCCAGCAAATGGGAGAAAAGCCTGCTAAAGCATTAAACGCAGGAATTTTATATCTCATGACGGTTCCCTACCTCGTAGTGGGATTTGTGGGTTACCGGCTGTGGAAGCAAAATCAGAACAAGGATAAAGCGTGATAAAGTACTTGCGTACAGGAAATTCATTTTTATTGCCGTCTTTAAAATTAACAAATATCGGTTTTGTGTTGTTAAAGATCACATATTTCGCCTGTATTGTCCGCCTACTTCAAACAGGGAATGTGTAATTTGCCCAAGGCTGCAATATTTAGCCGTATTCATCAGCACCTCAAATACATTTTCATTATTGCCTGCCGCTGTTTTCAGCGCGTGTAGCTTTTTATCCCGTTCGGTTTCATTGCTTTCCCGGAAGGCACTGGTGTTTTCGATCTGCTGTTCTTTTTCTTCCCTGGTACTACGGATCACTTCTGCGGGTATAAGTGTAGGGCTGCCTTTTTTATTTAAAAAAGTGTTTACGCCTATTACGGGCAGCTTGCCGGAATGCTTAAGGCTTTCGTAATAGAGACTTTCTTCCTGTATTTTATTGCGCTGATACATTCTTTCCATGGCGCCGGGTACGCCACCCCTGGCAGATATGCGGTCAAATTCTGCCAGCACGGCTTCTTCTACCAGATCGGTCAATGCTTCAACCGCAAAGCTGCCCTGTATAAAATTTTCTGTTTTGGCAGCGCCTAACTCCCTGTTGATGATAAGCTGAATGGCCATTGCTCTCCGCACACTTTCTTCAGTAGGGGTGGTAATGGCTTCGTCGTACGCATTGGTGTGCAGTGAATTGCAATTGTCGTAAATGGCGTATAGCGCCTGTAGCGTAGTGCGTATGTCATTAAAATCGATTTCCTGCGCATGCAGGCTGCGCCCGCTGGTCTGGATATGATATTTTAATTTTTGCGAACGTTCGTTGCCGTGGTAAACATACCGGATGGCTTTGGCCCATATTCTTCTTGCCACCCTTCCTATAACACTGTATTCGGGATCCATGCCATTGCTAAAGAAGAAAGAAAAATTAGGTGCAAAATCGTCGATGTGCATGCCGCGGCTAAGATAATACTCTACATAGGTAAACCCGTTTGCCAGCGTAAAAGCCAGTTGTGTAACAGGGTTGGCTCCTGCTTCTGCAATGTGGTAGCCGCTGATGCTCACGCTGTAAAAATTGCGTACTTTATTTTCAATAAAAAAGGCCTGTACGTCGCCCATCAGCCGTAATGCAAATTCTGTTGAAAAGATGCAGGTGTTTTGTGCCTGGTCTTCCTTTAATATATCTGCCTGCACGGTGCCGCGTACCTGCTGTAAGGTTGCCGACCTGATCTTTTTGTACACTTCCGGGGGAAGCACTTCATCGCCGCTCAAGCCAAGCAATTGTAATCCTAACCCGTTATGTCCATCGGGCAGTTTGTGGGGGGAAGAAGGGTCGTGATATAGGGGCGGGGGCCGATGCCCGTATTTTTTTTGTCTTATTTTTTCCACTTCGTCCCATGATCCGTTTTGGTGTATCCATTTTTCGCACTGCTGGTCAATGGCTGCATTCAGGAAGAAAGCGAGTATAATGGGGGCAGGCCCGTTAATGGTCATGCTCACAGATGTGAGGGGGTCGCACAGGTCGAACCCGCTGTATAGCTTTTTAGCGTCGTCTATAGTGGCAATGCTAACGCCGGCATTGCCTATCTTACCATAAATGTCGGGGCGATAGGCAGGATCTTCGCCATAGAGCGTAACACTGTCAAAAGCGGTGGATAATCTTTTGGCGGGCTGACCGGCAGAAAGGTAGTGAAAGCGCTTATTGGTTCGTTCAGGACTGCCTTCACCGGCAAACATCCGGGTGGGGTCTTCGCCCTGCCGCTTCAGATCAAATACGCCGGCGGTATAAGGAAAGGCGCCCGGCACATTCTCCTGCAATTGCCATTCCACAATATCCCCCCAATCCTTAAAGGCAGGCAGTATAACTCTTGGGATCTTTATACCACTTAAGGATGTAGTATTCATTTCCTGCCTGATCACCTTGCCGCGAACAGTATATTCCAGCGAGTCGGCCTCGTATTTTTTTTGCAGGTCCTTCCATTCTTCCAGCAGTTGTTTTACCCGGGGATCCAACTTCTTTTCGACTGCTGCATATTGTTGTTGTAATGTGGATTGCATGAGCTGTTGCTATTTTTTGGAGCGGCTGTCTTCTTTTAATGCTACCAGCCATTGCCGGTATCGTTTAACGGTGTTTTTCATTTTCAGATGGTGTTTTTAATATTTGAATCGCTCCATTCAGTTGATAGAGCTGGGATGCAATATGGCTTTGCTCTTTTACCCAGTTGTTATACGAACGAATACTATCGCTGATCTCGTTGAGATAGTGTATCCGCCTGGGTGGTATAATAGCGGTATTGGCTCTTGCCTGGTCGTTCCCGGAAGGGTTTACGGAGACGCTACTCCACTGCACACCGGTTTTTGCTTTTATCTTTTCGAGCAGCAGTTTAAAGAACCGGTTTACGCTTTTATCATTAAAGGTGTTGGCGCAGATGCCCAGTATGGGTAATTCGTCGTTGCCTGCGGTAAACAATTGGTGATTGCGTTTATATTGCTTCCTTACATCGTTCAACGCGTCTTCTGCACCGGCTTTATCAAATTTATTGATCGCGATAAGATCCGCGTAATCCAGCATATTGATCTTTTCCAGTTGGGAGGCGGCGCCATATTCAGGGGTCATCACATATATACTCACATCGCAGTAATCGATAATGCTTATGTCGCTTTGTCCCACACCTGCTGTTTCGAGGATCACAGCGTCGTATCCTGCTGTTTTGCATATAGCAATGGCTTCTTTGGCTACTTTGCTCAGGGCGGTATTGTCTTCCCGGGTAGCGAGCGAGCGCATATATACACGGGGGCCTGAAACGGCATTCATTCTTATCCTGTCTCCCAACAGGGCGCCCCCCGTTTTCTTCTTGCTGGGGTCAACCGAAATAACGGCTATGGTTTTATCGGGAAACACGGCTAAGTAACGGCGTAGGATCTCGTCGGTCAGGGACGATTTACCCGCGCCGCCGGTTCCGGTGATGCCAATAAC
>CAZREP010000096.1:10183-18294 GCA_964599035.1 uncultured Terrimonas sp.
CAGGGGCGTCAGCCCGTACTGCACCTTCCAGCTCCCCGAGCAGCCGGGAATAGTCTTCCCCTTTCTCCGCAAGGGTGATCGCCCTGGCGATCCTCCTCGTATTCTTTGCTTCACCCAGCGGGGGCGTGTTGCTCCGGTTTTCAGGTAATGCTGTAAGGGAAAAACGGCATTGCCGGATCACCTCCTCTATCATGCCTTCCAGCCCCATCTTTCTTCCGTCGTCGGGGCTGTATATCCTGCTGATGCCATATTGATGTAATTGTTCTGCTTCCTTTGGGAGTATAGTGCCGCCGCCACCCCCAAAGATCCTGATATGACCGCATCCGCTTTCATCAAGCAGGTCTTTAATGTATTTAAAGAATTCCATGTGCCCGCCCTGGTAGCTGGTAATAGCGATCCCCTGCACATCTTCCTCGATGGCACATTCCACGATTTCCCGGGCCGACCGGTTGTGACCGAGATGAATGACCTCGGCGCCTTTGGACTGCAGTATACGTCGCATGATGTTAATAGCTGCATCATGCCCGTCGAATAAGCTTGCAGCTGTTACTATGCGAACCCTGATCTCCGGTTGATCCATTATCATTTTAACTGTTGTTACGGCTGCCTAAAATTAAATTAAATCCTGATGCCTGCCTGCTTTTCAACCGTTTGAGAAAAAAATGGTTTGGCTTGAACAAAAAATGGGAGTAGTTTAGTCCGCACAAAAAAGTAATTTATGAAACTGATCCGCTTTGGAAAATCAGGGAAGGAAAATCCCGGAATAGAACTGACAGATGGAAAACGTATTGACGTTTCCGCTTTTGGAGAAGATTATACAGAGGAATTTTTTGCAACAGACGGTGTTAAACGGCTGGGCAAATGGCTACAATCAAATCAGACCTTATGTCCGGAAGTAAGCCGCTCGGAGAGGCTGGGACCGCCGCTGAGACGGCCTTCCAAGCTGATCTGCATTGGACTGAACTACTCCGATCATGCTGCCGAAAGCAATATGCAGCTGCCTGTAGAACCCATTATATTTTTTAAAGCTCCTTCAGCGATCTCCGGTCCTAACGATGATGTGGTTATTCCGCGCAATAGTGCCAAAACCGATTGGGAGGTGGAGCTCGCAGTGGTTATAGGGAAGAAAGCATCTTACGTGGAAGAAAAAAATGCAATGGATTATGTGGCAGGCTATATGCTTCATAATGATTATAGTGAAAGAGCCTTTCAACTGGAAAGGAGCGGGCAATGGGTGAAAGGAAAAAGCTGTGATACCTTTGCTCCCATAGGTCCCTGGCTGGTAACGGCGGATGAGATCAAGGATGTTAATGATCTTCGCTTATGGCTGACCGTTAACGGCAAGACCATGCAGGATGGCAACAGTAAGAACCTGATCTTTAAAATACCCTTTTTGATCGCTTATCTCAGCGAATTTATGACGTTGCAGCCCGGCGATATTATTACCACGGGCACGCCTGCCGGTGTGGGACTGGGGCAAAAGCCGGAACCCATTTATCTCAAACCCGGTGATGTAGTGGAACTGGGTATTGACGGACTGGGGCAGGCGAAGCAAACGCTGGTAGCATGGAGCAGGTGACGCAACGCGTGCCTGGACTGAAATAGATGGAAGCGATCATAACGGCATGACCTGGGTGCGAAAATCAAAAAAGAGATGAATATGCAGCACTTTTCCGCCGAAAGCGGGATCCATCAAAAAATGATATACCAATGAAAAGATATTGCCTTGCGCTGGACCTCAAGGATGATCCTGCGCTTATTGCAGAGTATAAAAAGATACATCAGCACATATGGCCGGAGATCCGCGACAGGATAAAGTCCGATGGCATTACGGCTATGGATATTTATCTTACCGGCAACAGGTTATTTATGATCATGGAAGTGAATGATGATTTTTCTTTTGAAAAAAAGAGTATTTCGGATGCCGCTGATCCTAAAGTGCAGGAGTGGGAGCGTTTTATGTGGAGCTTTCAGCAACCGCTGCCCTGGGCCAGGCCCGGAGAAAAATGGGTGATGATGGAAAAGATCTTCGAATTACAGTAACTTACCCTATAAAATAGTGATATGAAACGGTTATTGGTATACCTCTCCTTTATACTGGCTGTATTTTTCTTAGGTGCTTTTACTGTCATGCAAAAAAAGAAGGTTATTTTTTTCGGTGATTCCATTACACGGGGAGGGGTAGCTCCGAACGGGTATATTACCCTGCTGCAGCAGATGTTGGTAAACAACGGCAGGGATAAGGCCTTTGAGCTTATTGGAGCAGGCATTGGCGGTAATAAAGTGTACGACCTGTACCTGAGGCTGGAAGACGATGTGCTGTCAAAAAAGCCCGATCTTGTTTTTATATATATCGGCATAAATGACGTGTGGCATAAAAAGAGTAATGGTACCGGTACAGACCCTGATAAGTTTGAGCGGTTTTACAATGCGCTTATTGATAAAATACAGGCTGCCGGCGCTAAAGTGGTGATCTGTACGCCCACTGTTATAGGGGAGAAAAAAGGTAATGTAAATGAGCTGGATGGCGACCTCAATAAATATTCGGAGATCATCAGAGGCATTGCAAAGCATAAGAATGTAGCACTGATAGACCTGCGTAAAGCGACGATAGCGTATATTAATGATCACAATCCTGAAAACAAAGCCCAGGGTATTTTAACCTCTGACGGTGTGCATATGAATGATGAAGGCAACAGGTTCCTTGCGCAGCAGTTTTGGGAGTATGTAAAATAAATTTGACCGGCTTTGTCTGATAGTATCCTTATCACTTACTATAAATCACTTATTAATACTTTATGACCTGTATAGACGCACATGTACATTTTTGGAAATACGACCGGGAGCGGGATGCCTGGATGGATGATATGAAGGTACTGCAGCAGGATTATATTCCGCAGGCCCTTGAGCCTGTTTTACGACGGAATGATGTAGACGGATGTGTGGCAGTACAGGCAGACTCGTCGGAAGTGGAAACCCGTTTTTTATGTGAGTTGGCCAAGACGCATCCCTTCATTAAAGGGGTGGTAGGATGGGTTGATCTGAGGGCGGATAATGTGGAAGCAAGATTGCAGCATTTTTCGGAATATAGCGCTATTAAAGGATACCGGCATATTGTGCAGGGCGAATCAAATGATTTTTTGTTGCGGAAAGATTTTCAGCGGGGTGTAAAGGCGTTAAAGGCTTTTAATTATACCTATGATATACTGATCTATCATTACCAGTTAAAGCCTGCTCTGGAATTTGTGTCGCAGGTGCCCGACCAGCCGCTGGTTATTGACCATTGTGCAAAACCCGATATTAAGCGTAAGGAAATGAATGAATGGGCAAGGCTGATGAAGGAGATCGCGCGTTATCCCAATGTATATTGTAAGCTGTCTGGTTTGTTTACCGAAGCCAACTGGAAAGCATGGAGCGCCGGTGATTTTTATCCTTATCTTGATGTGGTATTTGAGGCTTTTGGCACCGGCAGGCTGATGTTTGGAAGTGACTGGCCGGTGATCCTGGTTTCCGGCATGTATGTGCAATGGAAAAGTTTGCTTGAAAAATACATGGAAAACTATGAAGAGGAAGACAGGCAGAAGGTGTTGGGGCTCAATGCCGTGCAATTTTATAACCTCTGATCATTGCTGCTGTTCGAAACCTGTAATACCTTTTCGTAATAATTTTTAAATGAGCATTCATTCAATATCAGATCCTAAGCCTGCCCAGCCTCCGGACAGACGGGCAACAGCTTCCCAATTTCAAATTACTGAATCTCAAATCTCAAATTTCAAATCCCCAATATGAACCTAAACCTTACCAATAAAATATACATCGTTACCGGAGGAGCCAAGGGTATTGGTGCTGCCATCGCTAAAACTATTGCTGAGGAAGGGGGGATAGTTGTTGTTGCCGGAAGGAATAAAGCAGATAACCAGGGTATTGTGGATGAGATGGTAAAAGCCGGGGGTAAGGCCAGTTATGTAACAGTTGAGCTGGGTAACCCGGAGGCTTGCAGTGAGGTGGTGGATTTTACCGTTGAGAAATATGGACGAATAGACGGGTTAATTAATAATGCTGGTGTGAACGACGGGGTAGGGCTTGAAAACGGGTCGCCGGAAAAATTCTTTCAATCCCTTCAAAAAAACCTGAGCCATTATTATAACCTGGCGCATTATGCCTTGCCACATCTCAAAAAAACAAAAGGAAATATCGTTAATATCGGCTCCAAGGCAGCTGTTACGGGGCAGGGCAACACTTCGGGTTATGCGGCATCCAAAGGAGCTATTAATGCGCTTACCCGCGAATGGGCGGTGGAGCTGCTGCCGTATTCCATCCGTGTTAATACCGTTCTGCCTGCGGAAGTATGGACGCCTTTATATGAAAGCTGGATAAAAACGCTTCCTAATCCTGAAGAAAAGCTGGCGCAGATCGTGTCTAATATCCCTTTGGAGAAAAGAATGACCACTTCAGAAGAGATTGCATATACGACTGTTTTTTTGCTAAGCGACCGGTCGAGTCATACCACGGGACAAATTATTTTTGTTGATGGAGGCTACACGCATTTAGACAGGTCGATACAGTAGAAGATATTTCAAACTTCAGAGGTTTACCGGAGGAAAAGAAGTTGGGAAGTTTATAGTTTGGGGGTTGGCTTTAAGCTACAGGTTGCAGGTTTCATTTACCTTTCACCTTCCTAACAGTTGAGATTCAGGACAAGACACTGACTGCCAGGAGTGTTTCTGTCCTCTCACATCTACTGTTTCACGTCTGCCATCTCTCCTTTATCCCTGATCCGGCTTTCCTCTGTCTTTGTCTTTTTTGATGGTTGGACGGGATTGATTTTGCTGTGGCGGTCGTGCTGGATGCCTGCTATGGCCCCGTTGATTCCTGCTCTGTTGTTCCCGTTGCTCTTTTTGCCTGAACTTTCTTTTTTTATCGTTTCTTTCCAGGCTGCGCAAGCTGATCTGCCCCACCACATCCACGAAATCCGGCTCTGCTTCTTTGGGTTTGCTGCTTACCAGATCTTCCGTTTCAAGCATTTCCGGCTTTATACCCTTTGTATTCATTTCCTTTATTTTGCGCACTGTTACGATGGAAAGCGGATAGTGCTTATTGCTGTCGGGGAGGATGTACCACATCAGGTTGCGGAAAATATCCTTTTTGATCAGCAGGGCATTTCCTTTTGCTGTTTCGAGCATATCTGCATTGTCCGGAAAACCCTGGAGTGCGTCGAGGTAAGTGTCCAGTTCGTAGTTCAGGCAACATTTAAGCCGTCCGCATTGGCCGCTTAGCTTGGTTTGATTAATGCTTAGATTTTGATAACGGGCCGCGATGGTAGTTACACTTTTAAAGCTGGTGAGCCAGGTGCTGCAGCAAAGCTCGCGGCCGCAGCTGCCAATCCCGCCAACCTTTGCGGCCTCCTGCCTGGCTCCGATCTGCTTCATTTCCACTTTCACCTTAAATTCGGAGGCGTATATTTTTATCAGCTCACGGAAATCAACCCTCCCGTCGGCTGTATAAAAGAATGTGGCTTTTCTGCCATCCGCCTGTATTTCCACTTCCGACAGCTTCATTTCTAATTTCAGCTGCCGGGCAATAGAACGGGCACGCGTCAGCGCTTCCGGCTCTCGCAGCTTGTTTTGCCTCATCAGCTCAAGGTCGCGGTCGCCTGCCCTGCGTAGTATTCGCTTTATTTGCGGGTCGTTTTCCTCAACTCCTTTCTTTTTTAACTGGAGGCGTACGAGTTCCCCCGACAGGCTCACTTCTCCCGCATCAAAGCCGCTAACCCCTTCCACTGTTACCATATCGCCCTTTTCATAAAAATGAACGGTGGTATTGCGGTAAAAATCTTTCCGGCTGCCATTATTAAATGATACTTCTACTATGCGGCAGGCATTGTCGTTGTCGGGAAGTGGAATATTGGTTAGCCAGTCGTGCACATTCATCCGGTTACAGCCACTCGTACCGCATGTTCCATTGCTTTTACATCCCCTGGGTTTTCCACCCGTATTGGTATCACAGCCACTACAGCTCATATTTCGGCATATATTAAAACAGTGAATAATAAATGCCTGGATTAGGGAATAATGCTACTGTAAAGTAAAATGCACACTACTATCCTGCCGGAGGGGAAGCCCGGTTTGCGGACTCCTGTGTAACGGGCGTTGTCATACAAAAGATATGATAACCCGGATCAGAATAATTATATTGAAATAAAATAAACGTTTTCAATACTTTAAGCCTAACACACAACACCGTAACATTATATATATAGAATCCCTTTACAGGACATTTGTTTCCAAAAATAGTAAAATGTTATCACACTTCTGCGATTAAACTTTGAGGAGGCACATCAAATTTTCGCCGGTTGGTGGTGATCCCAACCGGGGCAGCGCGGCCATGGGCGGTGTCTCACCGCTCACAAAATATATGTGTGATGTGAAAATTATGTATATCCCATGTTGAAAATGCCGCAGATACGCAGATTAAATCTGCGCGTCTGCGGTTAAAAAAGCCGAGGGCCTATGCCGTGTTTTGCAGGTGCTCTTGCTCCATTGATGGTCAGCGGCAAGTCTTATTTACGGTAACCGGCACCCGCTATGCCAGCACCTGCTGCAATACAGGAAGGGTTTTCATGGCTCCGAAATCCTGAATATGCAGAGCATAAAATTGTAATACGGCATCAAGAAGCTGTCGCTTCAGGGGCTGTGATAAGGAAAGATGATGCAGCTCGTGGGGCTGCATTACTTTCAGCAACTGCGATATAACAGCGCTCAGTTCTTCCTGCACATAATATGGATGGGCAGGGATATCTTTTACAAATTCACCTTCATAGAGGTCAAGTATTTTTTTTACCGGGGTATAGCCATCCCGTATGCTGAATCCGAAAAATGAAGTAAGATGCAGGGCAAAGAATAAAGGATAACCGGCAGTGATCTTTGTATCTGCCTGGTCTAACTGTATATAGGCATCTTCAATAAAATTATACAGCCCGGGATTATGCTCCGGCTGTCTGATCACTTTTTGCAGTAATTCGGTGATAAAGAGCGCCACGGCGTTTTTAGGGATATTAAAAAAGATCTCTCGGTAAAGATAGTGCCAACGGGCATCCCGTATGCGTTGCAGCTTTTTCAGCTCGTTGTGATACACTTCCATTTCGAGCATGGCTGGGGGCTGGAACAGGTTGCTTTTTACGGACCCTTTTTTGGTGGTGCGTATGCCATTGATGATATAAGATTGCAGTCCGAACAACTCGGTATACAGTAGCACTATAACCGACGTTTCGCCGTAAGGAACGGTGCGCAATACGATGCCCCTGGTGGTATGAACCATACGATTGAAGGATAAAGCTAAGCCATAAAACGGTAATTTAACATCACTTCAACAACTCAGATACACCTTGGTTTCTTACATTAACAGTTATTTGTACCTCAACCGGTATAATATGCACAAACTGCTGTTGCTGCTGGCAGGACTTTGCTTTTTCCTTTTCTCTTTTGGGCAACAAAATGATTTCTTATCATTCAGAAAAAAAGACCGCACCATCAGCACCTATTTTAAAGGAATGCCTATTGCATTCATCCACACCAGCGGATCGCAGGTGCATGGGATCATAGAAAAAGTATATAATGATACCCTGTACATTAAGCAATACGATATAAGAATGTCTCCCACCTACTGGGGAACAAGGGTACGTGACACTATCAGCCATTATGATCTGAAGTTCCATTACAGGGAAATAGCGGCTATACCCAAACCTCCGAAAGCCTTTGAATTTGTACGCAACGGCACGTTGTTAATGGTAGGTGGTGGCGGGTATGCTTTCCTGCATACTTTTAACGGTCTCGTACAAAAGAGGAAGATATATCCTTCAACACTCGCTGTTTCGGGCGGCGTGGCTGCATTAGGCTTCACTATGCATAATCTGCGAAAATATTATTACCCGATAGGAAAAAAATACCGGATAGAATATATAAAAATGACCTCACCCGCGAAATAGCAGCCTGAGGCTGCTGCATTTGTTTTATTTTGCAGCTTTATCATTGCGTATTGTGAAAAATTTCTTTACCCGTGTATGGCGGTTCTGTAAAAGACTGTTCCTGATCCTTTTCATTTTACAATTTGTG
>CAZREP010000097.1:0-9979 GCA_964599035.1 uncultured Terrimonas sp.
CAACCCCGCTGGCGGGTATTCCCCGATATCTCCGGCGGCGGGGTTGTGCGCATTCTCCCACTTCTTCATTGTAGGGCTGCCAGTGCAATGCTATGATCACGCAACGGATATCCCCGATCGCCTTTGCATCGATCAGCTCTTTCAGCTTTACAAAATAGGGCAGGGTACGCCGGTAGTAAGCCACAAAAAGCGGTACACCCGTTTCGCGGCTTACCTGGTTCATCACTTCACATTCGGCAAAATTCCGGGCCATGGGCTTTTCCACATATACCGGCTTCCCGGCCCGCATGCTTTTTACGGCATATTCAAGGTGCACATCGGGTGGGGTGGCAATATATACGGCGTTTACTTCCGGGTCGCCGATCAGGTCATCCACGTTATCGTACCATTTGGCTACGCCATGCCGTTGTGCGTAATCTGCCGCCTTTTCCTTTTTCCGGGCCATTACTGCTACCAGTTTTGAATGGGCTGTTTTATTGAGGGCCGGTGCGCCACTCTTTTTTTCGGTTACATTACCGCAACCTATCATGCCCCATCGTATCTCATTCATATGGTTGTGTTAGTAGTGAAAAAGTCATAAATGACAAATGGTAAATCATCGAGTCCTTACACCACCGGCATTTCTTCCTGTGCATGAGTATGATCACTTTTACTGTCACCCACGGCTTTTTTTATAATGCGCATATCTGCATTCAGTTTTTGACTGAACAAAGTGAGGTCTGTGCTGTGCACTACAATGTTCACACCTTCCTTTATCCATTTTACCTGCCGCTCCGGCTCAAGGGAAAAATGGATAGCAATGGACAATCCTTTATTCCTGGTGGTGTGAATGATCTGTTTCACTACTTTATCAAATTCGGGATGATCGTATTGCTCCGGTATCCCAAGGCTGATAGACAGGTCGTGCGGCCCAATAAATACGCCATCCAATCCGGGCACGCTCAACAGGTCATCCAATTTGTTCATGGCCGGAACGCTTTCGATATTGGCGATGCATATATTACCCTTGTTGTAATTATCTAAATATGTTTTCATTTCAGCAGACAATACCTGTTCACCTGTTAATACCTTTTGTAATATTTCTCCCTTCAGCGGACGGAACTTTGTGGCGCCTACCAGTTCCCTGATCTGTTCCGTCGATTCCAAGTAAGGGGCAATAACACCTTTCGCTCCCCCATCGATACACTGGCAGGCCAGGTAAGGATCGGGAGAAGGAATACGCACAATGGGAGTGATGCCATAGGCCTGTATGATCTGGCACATTTTTGCCATATCGGCCCGGTTCAGCGCGGTATGCTCTGTATCAATAAACGCAAAATCAAGACCGGCCTTTTTAAAGGCCAGTGCCCATGCCGGTGCCGGGGAAGTGAAGCAGGTACCATATACATTCTGTCCGGCTTTTAATTTTTGAAGCATATCCATATCTTATTTTATTATTTTTTTAGGATCAACCACTACGTACTTAATAGACTTTCCTTCTTTATTCCTGTGGAAAGAATAGGTCATATGCAATAACCCATCCTTTGTCTGGATAAGCGAGGGATAAGAGAAGCGGCCTGCGTCTTTTGGATGATCCTCTATTTTTGTTTTCCATTTCCAGGTTTTGCCTTCATCATCTGATATATAAAGGCTTAGTATGTATCTTCCGCCATCAATATCATTACCTAAAAAGGCCCATTTACCATCAGTAAGAGTACAGATCTCCACGCTGGCCGTGTTGGGGATCTCTGTTTTGATGCTTGCTGTCCAGCTTTCTCCTTCATCATCCGACTGACTGGTGTGCACCCTGTTGGGTGCATCACCACTATCACGCATAAACGCTACTATAGTGCCATCTTTCTTTTGTGCAAGGGCAGGTTGGATAGGACCCCGCCCTACAATGGGCAGGCTGGGGCGCCATGTTTCGCCATCATCGTCAGAAATAGCTGCCAGTGACATGTTGAACCCGTCGGAGTATAACGGAAGCAATATCCTTCCTTTGGCAGTGATCAACGGCTTTATGCGGGTCATCCATCCTATGCTCCGCTTGCGGGGGTCTTTGGCAGCTTCAACGATCATGTTATCGTATGCGGGCGCATATTCGGACCATCCGTGGCGTAAGGACGGCATTTGTTTGAATTGTTTTTCTGTTTCTTTCGCAAAGCTGTCTCCCGGCTTCAACAGGATATTATCCTGCCAGCTCCATACCGGCGCTCCGGGCTTAAGGTAGTTGGAGGATGTTTTATAGCGCAGTATGGAATATTCCCAACGGTTAGCCTGCACGGCGATCCATACTAAAAACAATTTTCCTTTTTTATTCAGGAACAATACGGGATTACAATCAGGTATACCCGGTGTATCGGCCAATAAAAAGGGTTTACTCCATTTTTTTTGCCCCTTCTTCAGCCGCGCACCCATGATCTTTACATCGTCGGCACTTCTTTCGCCGCTTCCGTAAAACCATGCTGCCAGGTAATCGCCGTTGGGGAGGGCCACCAGCGTGCTGCCGTGAACGTGCTTTTCCTGGAGTGGGAAGATAAGCGCGGATTCCGTTACCGGTGATTGGGAAAAGGTAAAAAGGGTGGCCAGAAAAAAGGTGATCAGCAATGCCGTTTTTTTCATTCAAAATGATTAAATGGTAATAGGTATGAGATTCAACTAAAGGTGGCGTCAATCAGGATATAGCACAGCATATCACCTTTCCATCAGAGATCATTCAGGGCATTGCCAACCTGTAGCTTGTTTTTAAGATCTGCTATTTCTTCCTGCATATTTTTCATTTTCTGCAGCAGGTGGGCAATGGCGTCAAGACCTTCCATGTTAATACCCAGCTCGTAATGCAGCCGTATGAATTTTTCCAGCTCATGCAGTTGTCTATTATGTATGAACTGCTTTTCCTCAACAGAGAGGATTTCAATAAGTCCATACTCATTCAACGATTGTATAAATGTCAGCTCTATATCGTAATGCGAGCAACATTCTTCAGGGGTAATCAATTCTTCCATATCCGGCATTGCTGAAGTATTTAGTGTTACAGTTGAGACAATTCCCTGAACAGGGATTTTTGCTTTTCGCTAAGGTTAACGGGTATCTTAATACCCCAGGTTATGATCAGATCACCGTATGCTCCTTCTTTTTTATATAACGGGAATCCTTTTCCTTTTAACCGCGTTTTAGTCCCGTTTTGTGTTTCGGGGTTTACTTTTAGTTTCACTTTTCCGTCGAGTGTGTCTATTGTCTTTTCGCCTCCCAGTACGGCGGTATACAGGTCAAGCTCCACGGTGGCGTAAAGGTCATCGCCTATTCTTTTAAAAACCGGGTCGTCCTCCATAATAAAAGTGATGTACAGGTCACCGGCCGGACCACCGTTCACACCGGGTCCGCCATGCCCTTTCAGCTTAATGGTTTGTCCGTTGGCGATACCGGCAGGTATGGTAATACGGATATTTTTCCCGTTAACGGTAAATATCCGCTGGTGCGTGGTATACGCTTCTCTCAGGCTTATTTGCAGTTCCGCATTATAATCCTGCCCCCTGAACTTTACCTGGCCTCCGCGGCTCCTTCCGCTTCCCCCGAACATAGAGGTAAAAAAATCGGAAAAATCACCTTGGGAGAAGTCATCGCCAAATGCTTCACTTCCGGTAAAAGGGCCGTAACCGGTACTGCCTGAGGCTTGCTGCGATTGCCTTGCTTTTTCATACGCTTCCGCCTGTTGCCAGTTGGCGCCGTACTGATCGTATTTTTTTCTTTTTTCAGGATCGCTCAGCACCTCATTGGCCTCATTGATCTGCTGGAATTTTTTATTGGCCTCTTTGTCGTTCGGGTTCAGGTCAGGATGACATTGACGGGCCAGCTTTCGGTATGCCTTTTTGATCTGGTCTGTACTGGCATTTTTCTCTAATCCAAGTATCTTATAGTAGTCAATGAATTCCATACACAAACATAATATATGATCAAACCGGAGGATAAATGTACTAAAAGAATGGAGTTTGGAAGGTTATAGTTTGGAGTTTGTGGAAGGTGTCAGAGTGTAAGTTTCAGGGAGTAAGATACAAGCTTGTGAAGGCTTTTTTCAGCTACGCATATTCCCCAACCTTTTGGGATAAATATTTCACTTTTTCAGGGAAACGTTAAAAAGGTTTTTAAATGATCCATACGAAGGTTCTACTTTAAGACAATTCCTTTCGTTAAACAAAACGCTTTTTGAGCTGTAAGAATGGTTTTTCGAGCCAGTAATAGCTCATAGATGCCAATAGTGTAGTCAAACCAACAAGGATTAAAAAATTGAAAATAGAATATCCTGTAATATGCCCCCTCATAAGAAAAATGATTAATACATGCCAGACATAAATACCTAAACTTATTTTCCCCAAATATTTTAGCGGTTTCTGCTTTATGATTTTGGTAATAACACCACTATTTTCATTAATAACACAATAGCCAATGACTCCGGAATAAAGGATTCCCAAGACATCATGTTTAAAAAGCTCTATGTAAAAAGGAGAGAGTTTAATATAGATCAGAATGATAAGTGCAAAACCTGTTATAATACATGCAACAAAATATTTTAAATTTTTTTTTGTTAATACTTTATTCCTTTCTAAAATAGCTAATAACCCTCCCCAAACCAATTGATCGAGTCTTGTTAATGTAAAATGATTAATGCTATATCCTCTTAAAAGCATAAAATAGCGTACCAATAAGGGAAGAAACAACAGAAAAGCCGAAGCATATATCAATTTCCTTCCTGTTGCCCCATAAAAAAAATAAATAATGGCCGGCCAAAATAAATAGAAGTGTTCTTGAACTGCCAACGACCAGAAATGGTGAGGACCGGAGGCACCCCAGGAAAATGTTATTGCCAGATTTTGAAGAAAGAAATAATAATAAGCTTGTTTGCTAAACAATGTTGAATATTGAAATCCAATGTCAAAAAACATGGGAATAATATAATAGGCTGCCAAAGCGAAATAATAGAGAGGAAATATTCGTAATGCCCTGCGTACGTAAAAATTTTTAAAGTAGCTTTCTGATCCTAGCGATTTTAAAAGTATTCGTGTAATAAAAAAGCCAGATAGCAGAAAAAACAATGAAACACCCGTTCCAAAAAAATCAAAAACTGACTGCAGAACTGCAGAATTAAGTGATCCTTTCAAACTAAAAAAATGCCCCGCAACTATCATTAGCGCTGTAACCCCTCTAAGTCCGTCTACAGAATGATAATATGTTAATCGCATAAAAGCAGTTAATTATTAATTAGATAGCTTAATCACATTCTTTAATAATGACGATCATTCAGTTCACAAATACAGGGTCTGTTACGCAAAGCATTGTAGGTATTTAATTAAACAGAAGCTATTGGATTTTCCAGGCAATGCGAACTTGTAAAAAGCTATGAATGTCATAACATATCAATGCTCAAGCAAAGTGGCCCGCCTTTCGAGCCAGATTATTAAAGATATTGTTTTTTTTTATATCCAAATCATCAGACTTACCGCTTATACGATTCTTCCAAAAATTAAAACAAATACTTTGTGCTTTTTGCATCAGATACTCAATGCTATCCTACAACGGAAAAGAAGATCCCTTTTTTGCCCTCTTTATTTTGATACATTTGCCATAATCAAATTGAGCCAAAGCATGAGAAAGGTGTTTATGATCACAGCCTTTATCAGTTTGCTGGTAACAGGCTTGTTATCCTGGGCCGTAAGCTGGTGGTGGCTGGTTACTTTTATTATAGTGGTGCTGCTTGTTATTATGGGCATTTACGACATGCTGCAAACACGGCATTCCATTATGCGCAATTATCCTGTAGTGGGGCGTATCCGTTACTGGATGGAAGACATTCGTCCCAAAATGTATCAGTATTTCATTGAATCGGATATTGACGGGCGACCCGTTAACCGCATCGACCGTTCCACCATATACCAGCGGGCAAAGCAGCAAATGGATACCATGCCCTTTGGTACTCAATTGAATGTATATGAAGAAGGTTATGAATGGCTGAGCCACTCTATCAATGCCAGGGATTTTAATACTCTCAACCATGATCCCCGGATACAGATCGGTAATAAAGATTGCCTGCAACCCTATTCTTCCAGTATTTTAAATGTGTCGGCGATGAGCTTTGGATCGCTCAGCTCCAATGCCATTGAAGCCTTAAATGGTGGTGCCCGGATAGGTGGCTTCGCACATAACACCGGTGAAGGCGGCCTCAGCTCCTATCATCTTAAGCACGGCGGTGATATTATCTGGCAGATTGGGACAGGATATTTCGGGTGCAGGGATGAGCAGGGTAATTTTTCGCCGGAAGCATTTCAAAAGAATGCAGATCGCCTGCAGATCAAAATGATTGAGATCAAGCTGTCGCAGGGAGCAAAGCCGGGACATGGAGGTATCTTGCCCGCCAAAAAAAATACCCCTGAAATTGCAGCTATCCGGCATGTGCAACCCTATACTACCGTTTATTCGCCACCGTATCACAGCGCTTTTAATAACCCCAGGGGCCTGCTGTTATTCATACAGCAGCTCAGGCAACTGAGCGGTGGAAAACCGGTGGGATTTAAGTTATGCATCGGCAAGAAAAGCGAATTTGTCGGCATATGCAAGGCGATGGTGGAGCTGGATACCTATCCCGACTTCATAACGGTTGACGGGGGTGAAGGAGGCACAGGTGCCGCACCCCAGGAGTTTTCGAATTATGTGGGCGCTCCCCTGATGGACGGACTGGCTTTTGTGCATAACATGCTGGTGGGCTTTGGCGTAAGGCACCATATTAAAGTGATCGCTTCCGGAAAGATATTGTCGGGTTTTCATATCCTGAGAGCCATAGCGCTCGGCGCAGACGCCTGTAACAGCGCCAGGGCCATGATGATGGCCATTGGCTGCATACAGGCATTGCTTTGCAACACAAACAGGTGTCCTACGGGCGTTGCCACGCAGGATCCCCAGCTCACCGTTGGACTTGTGGTGGAAGATAAAAAGCAGAGGGTTGCCAATTACCACGAAGACACGGTAAAGTCGTTCGTTGAGCTTATAGGCGCAGCAGGACTTGATGATCCCGGGCAGCTGACCCGGTCACATATTTATCGCCGTGTATTCATGAACGAGGTGAGAACGTTTGAAGACATCTTCCCTTCCCTGGAAGCCGGTTGCCTTATCAGGGGGAACATTCCGGAGAAGTATAAGCAGGATATGGAAGCAGCAAGTGCAGACAGATGGTGAGGAAGGTTTCAGGTAAGCAAGCAAGTTTCAGGAGGTGAGACGTCTGACGAGAAAGGTGAGACACCCCTGTTTGGAGTTTGGAAGTTTGTAGTTTACGGTTTGTAGTTTATATCCACAACCTGCAACCTGAGACTTGTAACCTACAACCCCCTTCCCCTTATTTCAGCCTCTTCATTTTAACCATTTCGATGCGGGTGTCGCTAACATTAATAATATCAAATTCATAGCTATCAATAATGATCCTTTCTTTGATCTTGGGTATCATTTCATGGTGCTGAACAATATATCCGGAAAGGGTTTCCGACTCTGTATCGCCAAAATCGAGGTGATATTTTTTATTTAAATAATCAAGCTCGAGCCTGCCGGAAAAAATAAATTCATTTTCCGCTATCTGTTTTTCAACAAACCTGTCGGTGTCGTATTCATCGCGTATTTCACCAAAGATCTCTTCCAGCAGGTCTTCCATGGTGATAATACCTGCGGTGCCTCCGAATTCGTCTACTACCCATGCAATGCTTTTTTGTTCTTTGGTGAATTTGCTGATCAGGTCCATTGCGCTCATGCTTTCCGGAACAGCCGGGATAGGCAATAAGATGGGTTGTATACCGGGAGGGGTTTTAAAAAGTTCAATCTGGTGGATATATCCCCTGATGTTATCAATGTTGTTCTCGTATACGATCAGCCTGCTTAATTTGGTATCGATAAATTTTTGTTTAACATCATCTATGGAAGCATTGATCTCAACAGATTCTATCTCTTTGCGTGGTATAAGGCACTGGCGTATTTTAACGGAAGGAAGCTGCAGCGCATTCTCAAAAAGCTGGGTATTCATATCCTGTCCGCCATCCGACTGGTTTTTATGCTGTTGAATGAAGTGCTCAAGATCAACAGGGGAAATAGAGGCCTTTTTTTGGTCTGATATGCGGACGTTGAATAAGTAAGTAAGTATCCATTCCGAAATGCTGATAAAAAAAGAGGCGATGGGATATAGGATGCTATGAAAGAAATCGAGTATACCTAACTGCGCAAAAATAGAAAGTACAGAATCATTTTTTGCCCTGAACAAAGCTTTAAAGGAAAATTGAACGATCAAAAGAATGATGGTGGAGAGCAGTGTTTCAAAAATAAGCCGCAGGTATTTTACATAGGCGGAAAAGGATGCGGCAAGATGCAGCTCGATCCAATCCCACAATGGCGAGAGGAATTCTCCTACCAGCAACCCATATACCACCACAGCCAGGATAAGCCCCACTAAAGTGGTTCCTATGAATTTTACCGGTTGCTCAAGCAGTTGCGACAGTATCCTGCCGCTGCGCAGCCCCTGTTTTCTTTTGAGCTCAAAAGAAAACTTATTGGCAGATACAAAAGCCACTTCAATACCGGCAAAAAAACCAACCAGCAACAGGGTTACAATAATCCCCACTAATTTTAATATGTCAACATCGGTCATATACCTTCAAACTTACATGAAATTTCAGTAAGCGCAAATGAACAACGCAATATACGCTTACCGTGTTGCACAAAAAGGATAAATTCAACATGCATTATCCATACCAAATTTACCTGATAAGGAAGCTCGCTGTTATTTGCCCGTCTGCAAAAGCGTGCCGACGATCTTTTCCGCCTCGGTGCAGGCATCTTCGAGATGATTGTTTACAATGACCTGGTTGAAATGATCCCGGAAAGACAGTTCATAAGCGGCTTTATTTACCCTGGCCTCCAGTGATGCTTTTGTTTCGGTTCCCCGGCTTTCCAGCCTTTTTTTTAATTCTTTTACAGATGGCGGCTGGATGAAGATTGAAAAGGATGATCCCGGGAAATGACGTTGTATATGCAATGCGCCTTTAACGTCAATATCGAGCACAGGGGTTTTGCCTGTGCCCCATATACGTTCCAGCTCTGCATATAAAGTGCCGTAATATTTTCCTTCGTACACCATTTCCCATTCTACAAACTCGTTCTGTTGTATTTTTTGCCTGAATATTTCCTCGCTCAAAAAATAATAATCCTTTCCATTGATCTCGCTCTCCCTTGCCTGGCGGGTAGTGGCAGATACCGAAAAGGCAAGCTGCCGGGGATATTTTTGCAAAAGATAATGCACGATGGATGTTTTGCCTGCACCCGAAGGAGCCGTAATGATAATGATCTTATGCTGATTCATATTCAAATACGTTGTATTTGTGCCCCCAGCTTCTGTAAACGGGTATCAATGTATTGGTATCCCCTGTCTATTTGCTCAATGTTCTGGATAATGCTTTTGCCTTCGGCGCTAAGGGCTGCAATAAGCAGGGCAACGCCGGCGCGGATATCGGGGCTGCTCATGGTAATGCCCCGCAACTGGTGTTGCCTCCCCAATCCTATCACTGCCGCCCGGTGCGGATCGCACAGGATGATCTGCGCGCCCATGTCGATGATCTTATCAACAAAAAACAAACGGCTCTCGAACATTTTCTGATGCACCAGCACCGAACCTTTGGCCTGTGTTGCCACTACCAGCACAATGCTCAGCAGGTCGGGCGTGAACCCGGGCCAGGGATGGTCATAAATGGTCATTACAGAACCATCTAAAAAAGTTTGTATTTCATAAAGTTCCTGTTCAGGGATATGGATATCATCGCCTTTATATTCCATGTGGATACCCAACTGGCGGAATTTATCGGGGATCTGCCCTAAGTGCGCTATGCCTGCATTTTTGATGGTAATATCACTTTGGGTCATAGCTGCCAGTCCTATAAAAGAGCCCACTTCGATCATGTCCGGCAGCATGGTATGTACT
>CAZREP010000097.1:9989-18291 GCA_964599035.1 uncultured Terrimonas sp.
TCATCGCCACGGCGCTCCACGGCGATGCCGAGCGTGCGCAGCACGCCGGGGATAACGCCGAGCTGGTCGTACTGCACGTTCTTGATCGTGACCTCGCTGCGGGTCATGGCGGCGAGGCCGATGAACGAGCCGATCTCGATCATGTCCGGCAGCATGGTATGTACTGTTCCCCCGAGAGCATCCACCCCATCGATGGTAAGCAGGTTGGAGCCTATCCCGCTTATACGTGCGCCCATGCTATTCAGCATTTTGCACAATTGCTGAACGTAAGGCTCACAAGCGGCGTTATAAATGGTGGTAACGCCTTTTGCCAAAGCGGCCGCCATCACTATATTGGCTGTTCCCGTTACGGAAGGTTCATCTAGCAGCATATCCGCTCCTTTCAGAGCGGGTGCTTTGAGATGAAAAAAACCGTCTTCCTGGTGATAATCGAATTGTACGCCTAATTTTTCAAAACCGATAATATGAGTATCCAGCCGTCTCCTGCCAATTTTATCGCCGCCCGGTTTCGGAATAAAGGCTTTTCTGAAACGGGCAAGCAAGGGACCTGCCAGCATTACGGAGCCGCGCAGTCTCCCGCTTTTTTTATGATAGATTTCACTGTGGAGATAATCAATATTTACATCATCTGCCGTAAAGGAGCAGGAATGCCTGTCGTGGTGTTCAATTTTTACATCCATTTCGCCGAGCAGCTCTATCAGCAGGTTCACATCTACGATGTCGGGTATGTTGTGTATGGTTACTTTTTCGGGTGTGAGCAATACGGCGCTGATGATCTGCAGCGCTTCGTTCTTGGCACCCTGGGGTATGATCTCGCCTTTCAGCTTTTTGCCGCCTGTTACTTCAAATGAATGCATATCAATAATAATCAGTGCAAATATAGAACCCCGGCGGTGGTATACAGGCTCATTCCAAATCTCCACTCCATGCCAGTTTTCCGGTCGGTGAGACACCGACCGGTAGCAGACTTTACAGGCGGGTGTCTCCACCCGCCTGCGAAAAAATGTACTCGTGGTATACGCCGGGGTGCTGTATATTTCCGGGATTACCGGTTTATTTAAACCTTTTCTTATAATGTTTTCCCCCGCTCTTGCCGTTACGGCCGCTTCCACCCCCGTTATTGCGTTGCTGGTAACCGCCTCCTTTGCCTCCGCTGCGCTGGTAGCGGTTGCCTTCCCTGCTGTCTCTTTCGCGGTATGCTTTTACAAACGGGGTGTTGGTAAATTCGAGCTGGCCATTGGTAATGGCGTTCAGTTCGCTGCGGATAGCGTCGTCGTGCACCAGTTCTTTATGCCATGTATTATAAGCAAGCTTCATATAATAGGCAATGGAATTGGCGAAACCGGAACGTTTATCCGGGTTTTCTTCTTTCAATGCCTTATTAATAACGGTCTCAAGG
The DNA here is from genome assembly GCA_964599035.1 of uncultured Terrimonas sp. GTDB lineage: Bacteria > Bacteroidota > Bacteroidia > Chitinophagales > Chitinophagaceae > Agriterribacter. Next base: position 11,389 of record CAZREP010000097.1, read on the forward strand.
TTTTTTCCGAGATGGGAATACCTGGGATACCGTTTAGGGTATGGCATAACTTTCGGTCGGGGCTTTAAGGTTTCCCGTGTTGGGATGGGATACGGACTGTCAACATCCAGCTTAAAGTCGGAGATCAAAAAAAGATGATCCCATAATTTATGCCTGAAATCTTCTACGTTCTTCAGGTGCGGGTTCAGGAACCCCATCAACTCAATGAGCGCCTGGGCATTTTTTTGGCGTTTTTCCCTATCCTCGATCGTGATCACATAATCAATCATTTTTTGAATATGGCGGCCATATTCCCGCATGATGAGGTGGTTTCTTGTGGTATTATATTCCATGTGTAAACTCAAATGTCGGTAAAAATACAAAAGAGTTGGCAACTTTTGGATATGCCAACTCTTTTATGTTGAAAAGTCCGAATAGTAATAAGTCCGAAATCCGAAGCAAAATCACAAAATCATAGATCCTAAATGAGGTAGCTACCCTACGGCTCACCGGATCATCAAACGACCGGTGTACTGTGCATGGGTAGCCATATTGGTTACGCGCATAAAATAGATGCCCGGCTGGTGTTTCTTGGCAAATCTGAACGTATAGTTTTGTGATCCGTTTGGCGCAATGCTCGTTCTTTCCAGGGTTTGACCAATGCTATTGATCAGCTCCGCCAAGAGGGGATGCTTTTGCCCTGTATTAAATTGCAGGCTGATCTCCTTTTCCGCAGGATTGGGGAACAGGGTGAGCGCTAATTCCTGCAGGGCTTCTACAGTAACCGAAGTGGTAGCCGAATACTGCACTTTACCCTTTGCATCGGTTTGTTTTAAACGGAAATACAGTTTGCCACTAACAGATTTGGGAACCGTATAATCAAATTCGTATTTCACCACAGTTGCCTGCGATGCGGGTTGACGGCTTTCCATTGAGCCGATGCTGCTGAAATCGCGTCCGTTAATGCTTACCTCGGGCACGTAGGTAATACCGCTTTCCTCTCTTTCTTTGATCCAGCTTAATGCAATATTATTATCCGTTTTGCGTGCCGAAAATGTCAGCTTTCCTTCGGGCAATATGCTCATGGGGCAATAGGTATAGGTAGTGCTGATCGTGACCTGTGTATTGAGGGTAACGATCCTTTGCGTATATCGTCCGCCAATACCCTGTGCTAAAAGAGAAGCCACAACATCGTAGTTATAAATCACCGGGCCGGCGCCGATAAATTGGCCAAAGTCTGCGGGATCAACGGTTTGGCTGAAGCTGCGGGGAACAATGTCGCCCCCGTCTTCAACTGCGGGTGCAGCCTGTATTTCGCCCCAGTAATTGAGATAATCGGCATTGGGCCCGTTACTTTTCCATGGTGGGTCGCTGGTGGGCACAGCGGGATCATCGCTCGCGCCAATGGTAGCAATAGGAAATACGATTGTAGTATCAAGCACAAGGCCGGCGCCCAGTCCAGGGCCTGTGATATAATCAGTTCTGAAGTAGGTTATTTTGTAGCTTATAGGAGCTCCTACATCATTAATTACCTCAAGCAGGGCATAGCCTAATGTGGATACAGTAAGATCAACCCCCATCAGCGTGCCCCATGCCGGGTTAAATTTGTAAGGATAATAGACCTGATCGGTCAAGCTGGCCAGGTTAGTAGTATAAGAAAAGGTTGTGTCTTTAAGAGGTCCGCCATCGGAGCATTGGGCGAAAGATACCTTATTCCAGTTCAGCAAGGCATATACTACAACAAAGCAGATGCGTAAAATTCTAAGCCTCATAGGTACGGATTTTAGTTTACAATAGGTTTGGATATCGCAACCATCCTGCATATTGCCGGTATCTCATCTCCATCAATGATACGATGCCGGAACAAACAAGCGGGTTATCTTTACAATAATACAACTATTATAACGCCTGCTGCAGCAAATAAGTGCGGTATATTGCCGGCGGGAAAGACATTTTAAAATGTGTTTATTTTAAGCAATTGTAAATCATGAAGCTGATCATAAACAGGGCCAATGGGTTTTTACCAAAGGAGAACAATTTTGAACGCTTTATCCTCCATGTTCTTTGCCGTCTTTGCCGGTTGCATACCGCTGATTCTTTTGTTTTTTTATCCTGTGATAACTATTGTCCCCTGCCAGGTAACGGGTTGTTTATTCCCCTGAAGGCACCCTTGCTGGCAAAGCCTGTAAGCCGGATATGGCGTAACCGCCGGGTGGTATCTACGGTGAAAAAAAGCGGGGCAGACATATTGATCTCGGTCAACGGTATACCATTACCGGTACAGATCCATCAAATAGTTATTATATCAGAAAGAACAGATCGACAAATAATAAAAGCTGCGGCAAGGTATTGGCGTGACGGTGGGCGATGCCGTATTATTGCTTCGTCGGGTTTAATAAAGCAAAGGCTACTAAAGGAGGGTATTGCAACACCTGATGTTTTGGTATTGCACCAGTCTCCCCGCTCCCTGTACCAGGCAGTTGACTGGCAAAAAAAAGAAACAGTTCAGCATAGATATACAGGGGGGAAAGAATATTTTCTGATGCCTGTATCCTCCACACCCCATCAGCATATCCTTAATGTATTAAAAGCGTTTTCCCGGTTTAAAAAATGGCAGCAAAGCAATATGCAGCTTATTATACTGGGTAATATCGCCGGCTATAAAAAAATGCGGGAGCTGCTGCAAACGTATAAGTACAGGAATGACGTAAAAATTATGGATGATCCTGCTGATACGGAATATGCCGATATCCTGGCATCATGCATGGCGATGATCTATTTGCCCACAGATGGTGGAACAGCTATAGTCCCGGCAGAGGCATTACAATGCAGTGTGCCCGTCATTACCACCGCAACCGGTGTACTTATGGAAATGACCGGGGATGCCGTATTATATTGTGAGCCTACCGATATAGAAAAGCTGGCGGGTGATATGGTAAAGCTGTATAAGGACGAAAAATTCAGGTATGCGCTTGGTTCCCGGGCTAAAGAGCGGAGCTTGTCTTTTGGTGAAGAAACTGCTTTGGAGAGGCTCTGGGATTATATGCAGCAGGCAGTTACGACATAAATCCACTTACCTTTGCAATCATTTTTATATAAAGTAGTCATGCAAAAATCAACAATCACAATTGACGTTACACTGGACGAGGGAAAAGTCCCAAACCAGATATTATGGAAGGCAAGCGGAAGTAGTGTGGAGGAACCGCAACATTCGAAAGCCATGATACTGGCTTTTTGGGACGGGCAGGAAAAATCTGCGCTGCGCATCGATTTGTGGACCAAGGAAATGATGGTGGATGAAATGGGTGATTTTTTTTACCAGACCCTTATGACAATGGCCGATACCTATCGCAGGGCTACCGGTCAGGCCGAGCTGGTGGAAGCCATAAAATTATTTGCAGGCGACTTTTATAAGAAATCGCGGGAGCTGCTGGAAAAAAGTTAGGTGATTCCCGGTAGCATAATAGCACGTTAGTTCAGTCAAGTGATGTGGGTGTATTATTGAGTAAAGAGGTGAATAGGCAATTGGGCAATAGTGAATTTCACTTTTCACCACTTTACGTTTCACATTTGATGCAATACCTGTTTCACAATATAAAAACATACGTATGGCACTGGAACAAATTGTAAATGATCAGATCAAAGCGGCTATGCTGGCTAAAGACGCAACTAAGCTACGCGGGCTGAGAGCCATTAAGGCCGCCATTATTCTTGCTAAAACATCTGAAGGTGCGGGAGGGCAGTTAGCTGAAGCGGATGAAACCAAATTATTACAGAAGCTGATAAAACAGCGCAGGGATTCGCTGGAGATTTACCGGCAGCAAAACCGCGAAGACCTTGCGCAAAAAGAACAGGAAGAGATTGAGGTAATAGAAGCCTTCCTCCCTGAACAGTTGAGTGAATCGGAATTAAAAGCCGCGCTCGCCAAAATCATTGCCGAAACCGGCGCTGCATCACCTGCGGATATGGGTAAGGTAATGGCTGCTGCAACCAAACAGCTGGCAGGACAGGCGGATGGCAAAACCATCAGTGCGGTGGTAAGGGAGTTACTGGCAAAATGACCTTATCCTTTGTAATGCTATAGCAATATGTGGATTGATATTGTTTTTCTTGTCCTGCTCATAGCAGGAATGGTAAAGGGTGCTTCAAAGGGAATTGTTATGGCATTGTTTTCCTTTGCCGGGTGGTTCATAGGACTGGCGGCGGCATTAAAATTATCAGCAACAGTGGCGGTATACATACAAGGTCATACCGGCATCAGTCCCCGGTGGCTTCCCCTGTTATCCTTTGTATTGGTATTTGTAACTGTGGTGTTGGTGGTACAATGGACCGGCAAGGCAATAGAAAATATATTCAGCTTTACCTTGTTGGGGTGGGTCAATCGCCTGGGCGGCGCATTGCTGTATACCGGCATGTATATCCTGCTGGGCAGCATATTATTATTCTACGCCGAAAAGATGCGTCTGATCAGTCCTGAAACCTTATCTATGAGCTATGCGTATTCACTTACTGCGGGTCTGGCGCCAGCCATAATGGAAGGTTTGGGCGCCCTCATACCGGCATTCAAAAATACTTTCCGGGAGCTGCAGGATTTCTTTGATAAGGCAGGCAAAGCATTTTCGGGTAATGAATAACAGGCAGGTACGTCACGAATTCCAGCGGCCCGTAAGCGGACTGATTTATGAATACAATAGCCGCGAATGCACGAATTAATATATAAAAATCTATTCGGTGTCTGTGGCTATATCTTCTTTTGTTGTACAGAATTCATGCAAAACCCTGTTTCACGCAGAGCACGCGGCGTTGCAGCGGTCGCAAAGAAGAATATGCTATGTATGTCCCTGCGGGAAAGAAAAGCTAATTTTCGCTGTGCACGCGGCGGGAAATCACTGATGCAATTATAGTGGCAATTACTTTGTTCTCACCACAACTTACAAACCTTCTTGAGTTATGGGGCAGGTGCTGTTTGAACCGGTTTTATTCGCTCGGAGGAATCAAAAGCCGGGAACGGCCGGCTGCTGTCCTGAACAATAGAGCTGTCCTGCGCAGGAGCTCCTGTAAATTCCGATTCGGGTACGGGCAATATCCCCTGGGAGGGGCTAATGATCTTGATGTCCCTGAAATCCTGGGAAGCCTCTAATCCCTGGCCGGGCAGAACAGTACCGTCTTTTTTGGTGATCCGGATGGGCTTATCGGTATAAAAAATTTCTTTATTCTGGTCCCACCATAGTTCCTCACAACGGAGGGTATCCTGGTTAAACTGCTGGATCACCACCACGCTGTCTTTCAGGAACATCTTTTTCTGGCCTTCAATATAGCGCCCGTATAAAGCGTCGAGGATGCTTTCTACCTGCAGGGAGTCGTTGTAAAAATCAACGTGTAAGGACCCTGGAAATTCCACCCTGGGCAGGGTATCCTGATAACGGTACATTACCGGGGCGGTAAGTTTAGCCCGCATTTTACCAGCCTGACTGAAATAGGTTTCGATGATGTGAGCCTCATCAACCCCTATCTTTTTTTCTGTAAAAGCTCTTATTTCCTGCTCGCTGTTTTCACAGGCAGCGGCTATAAAAAGCATAATGCAAAAGCATAAATAGATACAAAGTCTTTTACTCCTGCCGGCGCCACGCATTACTGGTATGTGCGTTTGATGAACCATATATCGCTTAAAGATAAGCCCACGGAGATCCTGTAAAAAGTTTCACGGAGCGAGTTGCTTTTATTGCCACGGGCGCCGATCTCAAAAGCGGTATTAACGCTGGTGTACTGCCCGGAATACAGGCTGTATCCGTATTTGCGCACCGGAAAAGAAGCGCCAAATGTGATGGCGTACGCAGGCAGATTTTTATTAACAGTAACATAATCCGGGCCTATGTAGAAGCCTGCGCGATATTGCACCTGTGCCCAGTAGCTGGTGCTTTTATAATTGGGTATCACCGATCCGCCCATCCGGAATACCCAGCTGTCTTTTACTTCATCTTTCTGATCATAATAACGGTAATCGGTCCATTGCGACAAGCTGTATTCGGCGCTTATGGACCAGGTAAGGTCTTTTTCAATGGTAATGCCCCCGCCATAGGTGGGTGGTGCTATGATCTTACCTTTATTGTTTTTTGAACGGTATACACTGTCTTTCTGAGTTTCTCCTGAAGAGGAATTATATTCAAAAGTCTCCCTTATAATATCCCTGGAAGCATTGAGGGTATTTTTGAAATGGGCATATGCTCCCAGTTTAAGGGTATAGCTTTTGCTGATACGGGTGGAATATTGTATTCCTGTCTGTACAAACAGGCCGCCGAAGAAAGTGCTGTCGGCCCATTTCCCTTTTTCATATAAAACGCTGTCATTGATAAAGATGCGCTCCGTGATATAATTTTTACTGCCAAAAGTATAGCCCGCATTTACGCCTACCGTAAAGTGCTTGCTGCCTATACCTGTTCCCAGGTATGCCTGGTATGATCCTCCCTGCCCGCTGAAAGACGTGAGCACGCTGTCTATACCCGGTAAGCGGGTAGTTTGCTGCAGCTCGTAATTGATACGGGTCACCGGGCGTAAACCTATATTCATACCCCAGTTGTTCTTTTTCGACAATGGAAGACCTACCTGGATATAAGAAGGTATAAGATAGCCCGAGTTGAGAGTACGCACAGGGTCGGTGGCCTTAAGGGTGCGGCCGGTATAATCAATACCTACGTCGAAGGTGGTATATTTTAAGCGTGCATACGATGCCGGGTTAATGAAATTTACCGTTACCGGATCGTAATAGGCAGCCGAAACCCCGCCCATGGCACGGTTTACGATATTCTGACCAGGCACGATATCTCCCAGGCCATACCGTGAATAGGGCGAGTTCTCCTGAGCCTGGGCACTGTTTCCTATCAATAGAATTATACTGAACAAAAAAAAGATTCTGCAGTTAGTTGT
>CAZREP010000098.1:0-15525 GCA_964599035.1 uncultured Terrimonas sp.
CATTCGTTCTTCGATTGAACTTTTGTGCTAAAAATCCCCGCCTTCGGCAATACCCGAAACGTTAGGCGCAAAATTTTGAGAGCATTCATTTCCATATTACCATTCTTCTTTTTGACACTTCTTTCTATAAATATGAAGGACAGTGAAAATATTTCTTTGTCTACGGTTAAGCAGACATTGTCAATTCCAAAAGACACACTTACTTTATATTTCCCTTTAAAAGAAAGTGGACAAGACTCAATTACAAATTCAAATTCGCTTGACACTTTCATGAATGTTTGGTACTCAAAAATGCTATTTGCTTTACATGAACCTATTTTATGTAACTATGAAGGCGAATCAGAAATTTATCGGTTTACATGGCTAAGGACTTTTCATAATCCTGTAACCATAAGGGTACAAAAAAAAGGAGACAGTGTCAGTTTGACAACTAAAGTATCAGATGGGGCAGGTGGTTATGAACCAGGGAAAATTAAGGTTGACAGAACCATTCCAATTGACATTAGTGAATGGAAAAAAATTGACGAACAGTTTAAAACTATGGACTTTTGGAATCTACCGGTTGAAACTGATTTTAGAGGTAATGACGGAGCAGAATGGATATTAGAAAGTGTAACTAAAGACAAGTATCATTTCACTACTCGTTGGTCGGCTGGACGGAATGGCAATTATGGAAAATGCTGTTTATATTTTCTCAAACTTTCTGACCTCAAAATTCCTAAGGGCGACCAGTACTAATTCTGCGCCTAACAGGTGCATTTGTGTTATGTCGGCGGACAGACAACGCCGCCTCAGCTTCACCTCGCTATCATCTGTAGTTCCGGCCGGACGTTATAAATTGGGCTGTAGAATTAACAATGAGCTTTGTATCTTTATTCAGCATTTGTTCCCAGCGGGACGTTTTTCAAATGCCGCCACAAACACAAATGCTTAACCGTTACCTGCCATAAAATGACCATTCAGCAAACTATATCAAAACTTACAACAGACGTTTGGGAAAACATAAACCTAGCGGACAAACTCAATACAAAGTATGGGGAAGAAACCATTAGCGACATTTTGCTTTTAGAGTTAGCACGACTTAAAAATTATAATCTTAGAATAATTCAAACACCTAAAGACAAAGAAAAATACAAGGGTACGGATTGGGAATGGTTTATTGGTTCACAGTCATACGGTTGGACACGATTTGCAATTCAGGCAAAAAAAGCAGACCCAGCCAACAATGGTTACTATAGTTGTTTAGGTCATAAAGTGGACACTGAATTGCAAATTGATATTCTTAAAAGATATGCAAAGGCAAATAATGCAGTACCATTATATTGTTTCTATAATCATTTTCCAAAAGCTACAGAAAAAGACCATTGGCATTGCAAAAGAGACTATGACCAAAAGTTATTAGGTTGGACAATTACAACAATACAAAATGTTGAAACCGCTTTATCAACTCGCGGATGTAGAAATTTCAATTATATACACACTCAAAAAGAGACACTCCCAACAAAGTGTTTGTTTGACTGTCCAATCTTGATAAGGCAGTATCAAGATAAATCTTTAGTGAACAAGAAAATTACACTATTTGACATAGAGGTTACAAAAATAAAATCAATACCCAATTTCTTAATTGAACAAAGGGATATTACAAGTATTGACAGTTTTCCAGAGGAACTTTATAATAGACAAATTGAAATATATCCAAAGCGTATTGCGGTTTTTGATTTAGGAACAGACGAAGATTACGGCAGGTAACATTGGGTTTGCTGCTATGCTGGCAGACGAATAAATCCTCTTCTTTTTGTTCGCTATTCAGCAGCAGCTATGGGCAGACCGTTTTATAATAATATTTATTGGTACATTTATAAATAAATTTTCAAAATGGGCTTCTCGGGCTGGGCAGACGGATTACAAATCCCATCACAGCAGCAATCCCTGGACGTTGTAGGAAATTTTACCGAAATTCACGCCAACAGACATACCAATGAAATTTGACAAACATTTTCCGACAGAAAAACTAAAACCCTACATCAAATATTTTGTAGTATCGGAGAATGAATTGGAAAGTGAGTACAAAGTATTTCCGTCTTCGGGTTTGGTTATCGGTTTCCAATACAGAGGGCAACTTGCTACGATAAAGAACAATACAGAAGACAAACTGAAATCAGCAGGCATCACAGGTATTTCTGACGGCTACAAAGTCTTTAAAAATTCGCCTGACATCGGAACGATTTTAGTTTACTTTACCGAAATTGGTTTTGCGCATTTTGCTTCGCAACCAGCCAACGAACTTTTTAATTTAAGCCTTTCGCTTGGCGACATTTTTGACAAAAACAAAGTGGAAGAAGTTGAAGATAAATTAACCGTTGCAACAACCGACAGCCAACGAATAAAAGTCGTTGAACAGTTTTTACTATCTCAACTTAAAGACATTGAAACCGATAAACTAATTATTGAAGCGGTTAAACTTATTTATCAAAGTAAAGGAATAATCCGAGTGAAAGAACTCAACGAAAAATTATTCATCAGCCAAAGCCCATTTGAAAAGCGATTTAGAAAAGTGGTAGGAACGACTGCCAAAAAATTTGCTTCCATTGTTCGTTTCAATTCGATTCTTGACAATATAAGCGAAACAAAGTCGCTTACAGAAATTTGCTACGAAAACAACTTCTTTGACCAAGCTCATTTCATCAAAGATTTCAAACAATTCACGGGCGAAACACCTGAAAAATTTAAACGCTTCTTGTAGAAAAACGATTTTTTACAATTACAGGGATTTTAAGTATTGCAATTTTGCATCGTAATCAGAAAGCAAAAAGACAAGGAGAAAAACAATCTTAAAATCAACAATCATTTTCGCAGGTCTAAGCATTATGGTTGCGTGTAATTCAATAAATCGTTTAACAATTAAAAATCAAGAAAAAATGTTTACAGTAGAACAAATAAAAGCGGCTCACAGCAAAGTAAAATCAGGTGCAGACTTTCCTGCTTACATCAAAGAAATAAAGTCGTTAGGTGTTACTCATTACGAAGCTTATGTTACAGACGGACATATTGACTATCACGGTGGAAACGATTATACTGCAAAAGTGCCTGCAAAGTATGATCCGTTGATAGTTGCTGACACTGCAAAGAATGAAGAATTTAAAGCCGAGTTAATTGCTCATCAACAAGGCAAAACGGACTTTCTGACTTTTATTAAAATGTGTTCGGATTACGGCATTGAAAAATGGGAAATCTGTATGGACAAAATGACCTGTACTTATTATGACAAAGCAGGAAATGAAATTTTAGTGGAAGAAATCCCGAAATAAAAACTGCCTATAACATCGGTTTGGCGTTATGGCGGCTGACGTGGTAAATTGAACATTCGTGCTTCTTATTAACTTTGGTGCAAGGCTGAAAGTTTGTGCTTCTGATCCCGCCCGAACGCAAAGCCCCAAACCGCTAGCGGCTATGCTTGGACGACACTGCGAACTTTGAACTGACAAAATTTTATTGAACTTTGCGATATGATAAAAAAACTTTTAGGACTTACTTCAAACCCAACCGAAGACGGAGCTTACAGTCCGTCAAACTTATCATTGAAGTTGGCGACTTCGGACACGACTGACTATACGCCAATAAATTTCAGTAATCCCAACAAAGACAAGCAACTCAAAATATTAGTCGTTTGCACAGAACAATCACAACTGACAATGACAAATGGGAAGAAATTTTCTACGGGCAATCACCCCGTGGAAACGCTTGTGCCAATGTTGCATTTGAAAAACGCAGGATTTGATTTCGACATTTTTACACCGACAGGCAAACCCGTAAAAATTGAAATGTGGGCAATGCCGACAAAGGACAAAAATGTTACGGCAATTTATGACGAGTATAAAAGTCAGTTTGACAAACCAAATAGCATTGCCGACTTTGCAAAAAATAACTTTGACAACAATCGCAACTACATTGCTATTTACATTCCGGGCGGACACGGTGCTTTAATTGGTTTACCAGACGACAAAAATGTTGGCGACTTAATTAAGTGGGCTTTCAAAAAAGACCTGTTCAATTTGGTAATTTGTCACGGACCTGCCGCATTGCTTGCGGCAAAACCTACAAATGACACCGAGCCATTTATTTTCAACGGATATAAAATTGCTGCCTTTCCGGACAAGGTTGACAGACAAACGCCTTTAATCGGTTATATGCCCGGACAGTTGACTTGGTTTTTCGGGGAACAGTTGAATAAATTAGGTGTGAGTATTGTAAACACAAAAGCAGACAAAACTTGCTTTGTCGACAAAAAACTGATTACAGGTGCAAGTCCAAAAGCAGCCAACGAATTTGGAAAATTATCTGCAACCAAACTTTTGGAATATCTTAATGGACAAACTAACAAATAGCACAAGCCGATAACATCGTATTGGCAATAGGTGGGCTGAAGGGCTTCGTATCAACGGAAGTGCAAAATTCAACTTCTGTTCTTCGGTTGAATCTTAGTGCTAAAAATACCTGCCATCGCCAATACGAGGTCCGTAATGTGAAACCCTATGGACAGTGCGAAAAGACAACGAAATTATGAAAGACAACTTTTCAACACAGTCGGACAAATACGCAAAATACAGACCGACATATCCGGCAGACTTATTTGCATTTATAAACTCAAACATTCAAGACAAAAGAAACGCGTGGGATTGTGGGACAGGTAATGGACAAGTTGCTTACGAATTAGCGAAAATTTTTGACAAGGTTTTTGCAACCGACATCAGTCAATCACAAATTGACAACGCTTTACAAGCCGACAACATTTCATATTCGGTGCAACCAGCCGAGAAAACCGGCTTTGACAACGGACTGTTTAACTTGATTGTTGTTGCCCAAGCCATTCATTGGTTTGACTTTGACAAGTTTTATGCAGAAGTAAGACGAACAGCAAAAGATAATGCTTTGCTTAGCATTGTGGGTTATGGAAAGTTAGAAATCTCTGAACAAATTGACAATGTAATTGCTGACTTCTACGACAACGTTATTGGCAAGTATTGGGACAAAGAACGAAAATATATTGACAATGACTACAAAACCATTCCCTTTCCATTTGATGAAATTCAAACACCAAATTTTGCAATCACCCAACATTGGACATTGGAACATTTGATTGGCTATTTGAACACGTGGTCAGCCGTCAAACATTTTATCAAACAGAACAGCTATAACCCAACAGACAAATTACAAAAAAACATTGAGCAACTTTGGAACAACGAACAAACTAAACAAGTCCGTTTTCCATTACTTTTGCGAATAGGACGGATAGCAAAATGAAACAAAAAGGTATGCACATAACAGGCAGGTTTGTACAATGTGGGCAGACGGATTACGTTCGTCAACTTTTGGCTTGTTTGGGCTTTTGTTCCGGCAGAAGGAATGCAATCAAACCTTTTTGCAGGTTGTGTCCAGGATAAACGTTTGCTTTATGTTTTTAGGTGTGCCGATTATGCAAAAACACAGACAGACAAACAAGACAACGAAAAACTAAAATGCTGGAATTGGAAAGACAAAAATAACTACCACCAACATGGGTTTCGCATCAGGCAGCTGATACCCGCAAAGTGTGACAGGCCGTTCAAACATGAAAATCCCAGTAAACTTTCACCCCCGAACGCCAGGCCCCAAATCGTTGCATGTCATCCTATTGGGATACAGCGTTTCAGTTTGGCACAACTCATCACTTTGCCGACCCGACCCCACGCTATTATTTGCACATTGCAAGTCGCACAAAGGCCAATCTCGTAAAGAGCTAAAAAATCAAACGCGCAAACTGCCCATCCCGTTTGACAAGTATCTATTGGCGTACCTCCCAGATATCAGCGGAAAAACCATTAATCAACAATTCACTATTTTGTGGAATCATTGCGAATTGATAAATCCTTTTTTCATGGAAAAACGAGCCGACGGTTTAGTTTTCAGACGAATGACCTATGCTGACTTTCGGCATATAAATAAAGTTGGTGGCGAAGAGGAAGGTGGTGGTGGACAGTCTTATATTGATTTTCCAACACAGGACATTTCGCTAAAAAACTGGTTTGAGTTTCTTGGAAATAATACAGGCGTAGGTGCAGGTAACAGACCGCAGTGGGATTTCGTCATTAATAGCCTGGGGTTAAAGAAACCACAAAAGCTAAGAATCTATCAGAGGCGTGCTGCCTCTGTAAGCATCTCATCCCAGAAGATTCACAGCAGAGCGGCAAACAGAGTCCCTGCCTGGCATCCTGACCATTCGTTTCCTATTGACTATAATCCCAACAGCGACAATCTTGTAATCTACATTGTCAAAACGAAAGACTATCAGTATTGGGCTGGCTGGTTTTTGAAAAATAAGATTCCGAAAAGTTGGCTGATGAATGATGAACTCAAACAATTATTTGAGAAGGAATCAGCAGGTTATATCAAGTTCAAGTCAAAAGTTTTGATTAATACTGAAAACAAGGAGTGGGCATTTTACTTTGATGCGAAGGAAGTGAAGAATCAAATTAAAACGGAAGAAGAGGTTGAAGAAGATTTGCTCAATCAAGACATTTCACCGAAACTTGAAGAATTTACTTCAAAAGTAAAGCCTGAAGTCAGGGAAAGAATTTTAAAGATTCGCCAGCGAAATAATCAGATTGTAAAGAATCTGAAAAAACTTTACAACGGTCATTGCCAGATTTCAGGAACAGATTTAACCTTTCGAAAGAAAGACGGAAAATGGTATTCAGAAGTTCATCACTTGATTGCTTTGGGAGAAAATGGTTCTGATTCTTATGCAAACGCAATCGTGATAAGCCCTTTAATTCACCGAATGCTACACTATGCAAAGGTTCCCCCTATTGACCTTTCAAAAATCAAAAATCACAAACTGAAAATTCAGATTAATGGAAAAGACTATGAAATTACCTGGCATCCAGAGCACACTAAAACAGTGGAGAAATCTTTAAAGGACTAATTAATTGCGATGCAAGTGAATGAGAAACTCATTTAATGTTGCTCCTGTCTTGATAACATCAGTTCTACTCTTGAATCGTTTATACTTGATATCCTTTTTCACAACTTTTCCATAACCAGACAAGAAAAAAATCAAATCATCAATTGGAAGTAATCCATCCTCGCTATAGCTGATCAAAAAGTCATCACAGTTTATTTGAGTAAGTATCTTATCAAACGAATCTCTAATTTTCACTTTGGAACAGAAATTTGAATACTGATCTCTCCAAGGCCGCAAGCCACTATCGCCAATTGCTTCCGGCTCATCTTCTCTTGCCAGTGTTTCAAGTATGTGATAGTTTGCTGCGTATTGGCGTTTTATATAAGGGGGGTCAATATAACATACATCTCCTGATAGTTTACTCGCTACATCTTCTGCATAGCCTTTGAAAACTTTGTGACCTTTTAACTTACCTCCCTTTGAAAATGAAGAAGCATAAAGCAGAATCGGGTCTTCTGCTCTCTTAACAAATTTTGATAAATAATGCCCATAAGTTCCGGCAATATTTGCAACATCATTGGCTGCCATTATCAAATCGTGAAGCAAAAGAGAGTGCTCAAATTCAGTGATAAGATTATCCTTTCTCAACGACTTGATTTCTTTTCTTATGGCATCAATCTTTGCAGCATTTTTTGCAGTAAAATATTTTCTTGGCTTATTCGTATTTGAAGGTATTCCTTCAGGGCCGAACTCCTTGTAGAAATAGCCCTTAAACGGCTTCAAATTATTCAGGTAGTTCAAAACAGTTTCGTAATTGCTACCTCCAAATAAACTCTGAGGTTTGAATTTTTCGATCCCGGGAATTTTCAACGCCCCTTTAAATTCAGGAGCTTCACCTAAAAACAGATGAACATTCAGATGATGATAAGAATAGGTCATAACATCAACTGCTGAAACCCGGAAACCATTTTCACGAAGCGCAAGTGAAAAAAGTCCTGTACCAGCCATCAAATCAATAATATGTTTTGCTCCTTTTTTGGTAGACCTAATTTCCGAAATGATAATATCAGAAAGCTTATCCTTTGAGCCAATGTATCTAAAACCCATTTACAGAAAAAATTTCATTTGTGCTACAATTCATCAAACGCTTAATTGGAATAAGCTGTTCAGCAGAGCTAAGCGTTTCAAAAATTGTTTCGTAATCAGTTTGATTTAGTTTAAAAAAATGAGCAACAACTCTTTCTATAAATAAGTCGTTGGATTTTGAGATGTTTTTTTCATTTGAGTGAGATACCTCCTTTCTAACCAATGTAGTTACACGGTTGATTAGTTTTTTTACGTCAGCAGAGTTGAAATCGATCTTTGGAAAAGGCAAATTCACAAGCATTGTTTGTGTAAGGTATGGATGACTTTTCCATTCATTCTCTCCATACTTTTTTATCAAATAGTAAGTCATTATTCGTGAATTCAGCACGGACAAAGCAAACTCTAACGACACTTTTTTTTCATACGCTGGTTTCAGTTTCAAAATGTAAACAACCTGGTTTGTTATTGCATTATCATAATCTAAACTTGCCGTTATGCCAATTCCTGTTTTGCGAACAAGAATTTTATTACCGTTGTAAATACTCAACTCTTTGTAGTTGATCCCGTCTTTCAAAGTATTGATCCAACTCTTTGAAACGGAAGTAAAGCGAAACAAATCCTCACCAACTTTCAATTTAATATTACCAACTCCATTGTGATTAAAAATAATTTTCTCCTTTGTAATAGCTTCAAGATTCAAAGCAGTTTTACAACTGCTACATTTCGGCTGTTTTACTTTTGGATAAGGCATCCAGTGTTTACAATTAGGGCACTGACACACGATACCTTTCTTTGAAATCTCTGCTCCTCTTGTATTCTTTACAAGCTGCTGAAAGATTACACTATTGTTCTGAATTTTGTCAAAAGTCTTTTGTTCATCTGTTTTCAAGTCAACATCAAAAACACAGTTGTTATTTTTATAAAACCTGCTTTGAGGAACTTTATGTGACAACTCTTTTTCAACTTCTTCTAGAGTTAATTCATTTGAGACAACCCTCTTCTTGAAGTTTGATGAAAGCCGGAAACAATCTACTTGATGATCACTTTTAGCCTTTGCTTTTCTTCCAACAATGATTACACAAGCCCTATTTATCTCAGGAAATATTTTCTCTCCTAATCTTGCAATCAAATAAATAGTTGTGCTCTTTGAAAGCAAACGCCTGAATCCTGCCTGTTCCTGACTAAAAACTGAATCGGGAAGAATCAAGCCATAAATTCCATCATTGTTTAGATTCTGTAAAATAACTTCAACAAACAAATCAAAAATATCAAACTGGCCTTTCGCCAGAGTAAAATTGAGATTCAAAGCCGACTGGTCATAACCATTCAGTTCGGCACCCCAGGGAGGATTGCTGATTGCAACAGCAAAACCTCTTTTTGCCTTCAATTCCTTTTTCAGTTCCGACCAACCCTCAACTGAATTTTTCCCATTGACTGGAAACAAGCCATCGGTATGAATAAATTGAGCTGTAATTTTCTTTAAAGATTCATCTGCAAACCTTGATGTTGAACTGACAATCGCATTGATATCTTTATCAACTCCAATTAGTTTAGGCAGTGCTTTATTCTTTATCAACAACTCATTCGCAAATGTTCTTAGCAAAATACTATCACCACAGGCAGGGTCAATTGCTGTTGAAATTTTTCTGCTGCCAAAATACTTCACAACTTTCTTTGCAAGATATTCAGCTAAAAATGAGGGAGTATAAAACACTCCATTTACTTTGCGTTCTTCCTTTGTATAGAAATCAGCAGGACTCATTTGGCTTTTCTTTTAGCTATGTATGGAGTTATTTGCTCTTCAACTAAACGGACAGCCTGATAAGTCGTGTCGTTAACACCGTATTCTTTAATTATTTTTTCTGCCGTATGAATTACTTTCAAATCTTCTTCCGAAATTTTAAAAAATTTACACAATCGCTGAAGTTGGTCCACCGTAGGCAACCTTTCACCTCTCTCAATTTTGCTTAACATGGGTGAATCAATGTCGACCTCTTTTGAAACCTGATGTAATGTCAGTTTCATTTTAGTTCTCGTATTCCTGAGACGTTGCCCTAATTCCGAATTGCTATTTTTCATTTTGCAATTTGAAGACTTGTCAAAATTATACAAAATCGGAAAAATTCCAACTACAAAATTTAGTATTTATCCACATACAAAGTCAGCCTCATTTGCTTTCAGACATACGCCACTTCGGCAGGCATAGACTTTCGGTTCAAGTTACCGGGACAAAAGGCGGACATACAACCGGAGTTTGCTGCTATGCCGGGAGACGAATATATTCTCAGCTTCATATCGTTATCAGCCCAGTTCCAGCCGATGAATAACAGCAGGCAACAGAATAATCAATGAACATTTATTTATAAATTTAGATAAATACAAAATACGAAACGACAAATGACTGTAACACCATTATTTAAGACCGGCAGACACCTAATGTACCCGCCACTAACGATATTTTGGAAACACAAACACTTGAATCGCTTATACCAGCGACATGAATATACCCGGGTTGCCCACGATTTTATTCCCGATCCTGAAACGCATCGCCCTGAGAGCAATAGCCAAAGGAGAATATCAAAAACTGATTGACAGGTATTGCAAATGAACGATTTCCGAAAATATAAAAGGAGGTAAGAGATGAGTGAATATATTAAGACCGGACTAAAAGTAACCTGGCTCATCGTGCTAATGTATTGGCTGGTTTCGGGGTTCCTTTCCAAGAAAGCCATCCGGCAGGAAAATTTTTTTACCCGGTTCATACAATACTGGCTTCCGCTTATTATTGCAGTTTTATTATTGGGACCGGGTGATTGGTATGGGCATAGCTGGCTAAGGGAAAGCTTCGTTAAGCATTCTAATGTAACCGGCATGACAGGGCTTTTACTCAGTATCAGCGGAGCCGTTATTGCCTGCCTGGCAAGACACTCGTTAGGCAGTAACTGGAGCCTGTCTGTTCAGCAAAAGAAAAACCATGAGTTGATACAAAACGGATTGTATAAAATTATGCGGCACCCCATTTACAGCGGACTGTTATTGCTCTTCACCGGGAATGCTATAATTGTCGGTGACTATCGCGGAATTATTGCGGTAATTATAGTTTTTATATCATTTTGGTTTAAACTTATAAAAGAAGAAAAGATACTGATCGCAATTTTTGGAGACCAATACATAACGTATAAGCACAAAACCAAAGCGATCATACCCTTTATTCTCTGATCAATTGCTCATCCCTTTGCAGGATGAAAGATGTGCTGGTACGAATATGGAGCCAAACAGGTTATCATGCACCTGGCGCTCAGCTTATTCCATCCGCTGTTACCGTTTTATCGATCTTTGTGATCAGCCCCTGCAATACTTTTCCCGGCCCAACTTCGGTAAACTGCGTAGCGCCGTCGGTAATCATCTTTTGTATGCTCTGTGTCCACCTCACGGCCCCGGTTAGCTGAGCCACAAGATTCTTTTTTATGATTACAGGGTCCGTTACGGGTAAGCCTGTTACATTCTGGTATACAGGACACGATGGGGTGCTGAAAACCGTAGCTTCAATCGCTGCCGCCAGCTCTGCTTTAGCAGGTTCCATTAAGGGCGAATGGAAGGCACCCCCAACAGGCAGCGGTAATGCCCTTTTGGCACCTGCTTCCTTCATCCGCTGACAGGCAATTTCAACTCCTTTTACCGATCCGCTTATTACCAGCTGCCCCGGGCAGTTGTAATTAGCAGGCACTACTGCTTCGCCTGTTTCCTGCCGGATAGCAGCGCATATTTCCTCCACCTTTGTATCGTCTAATGCCAGCACAGCCGCCATGGCGGAAGGCTGCAGCTCACACGCTTTTTGCATTGCCTGTGCTCTAATGATCACCAGCTTTAATGCGTCTTCGAATGTGAGTGTATTATTGGCTACCAGCGCAGAGAATTCACCCAGTGAATGTCCTGCAACCATATCCGGATGAGCTCCTTCCAATGTTTTAAACCGGATTACCGAATGCAGGAATACGGCCGGCTGTGTTACTTTTGTTTGCTTCAGGTCTTCATCCGTGCCATTGAACATGATATCGGAAATACGAAACCCGGCTATATCATTGGCTCGCTCAAATAAGGCCTTCGCCCCACTGCTGGTTTCATACAGCTCTTTTCCCATCCCTGCAAACTGGGAGCCCTGTCCGGGAAATACATAAGCATGTTTCATGAGTTTTTACCAATTTGAAATTTGAGATCTGAAATTTGAGATGTAAGATATTTATTTGGTTCCACTTTTAGTGCAATGAGGAGCCGATCAGCCTGATGAATTCACTGCGTGTCTCGTTCTTCTCAAACTCCCCGAAAAAGGCAGAGGTGGTAGTTACCGAATTCTGCTTTTGCACTCCTCTCATCATCATGCACAAATGAGAAGCCTCTATCACCACGGCTACACCCAATGGCTGCAATGTTGTTTTAATGGCATCCAGGATCTGGGTAGTTAACCTTTCCTGCACCTGCAGGCGACGGGCATATACGTCTACAATACGGGCAATTTTACTTAATCCGGTTATCCAGCCGTTGGGAATGTAGGCAATATGCGCCTTGCCAAAAAACGGCAGCATATGATGTTCACATATGCTGTATACCTCAATATCCTTTACAATGATCATTTCGCTGATCGGTTCGTGGAACTTGGCTGAATTAAGGATATTTTCAGCGCTCATCTTATATCCCTGGGTAAGATATTGCATGGCTTTTGCTATCCGCTCAGGTGTTTTCAACAATCCTTCCCGCTCAGGATCTTCACCCAGCAACAACAGCACCTTTTCATAGTTTCCTTTTAATGCTAAAGTAACCTCCTCTTCATATTGCTCAACCTTTTTATACGCCATATATTAATTTGAAAAATTAGAAAATATACAATTGAAAGCAATCGTGATCAGGCCGGGTATTCTACAAAATTCCTTGGTGTTTCATATAATCTCACTTGTATACCGCATGTTTCATTAATGCGGGGCCGCAGCAGGTCAAAGATCACCATGGCAATATTTTCCGCCGTAGGATTAAGGCTCCTGAATTCCGCCGTATCAAGATTCAGGTTCTTATGATCGAAACGCTCTATGACCTCCTGCCGGATGATGTCCGACAACTCCTTCATATCTATCACAAAGCCGGTATCTTCCTGCGGCACGCCGGTTACCTTTACTTCCAGCTCATAATTATGACCATGGTAATGCGGGTTACTGCATTTCCCAAATACACGAAAATTGGCAGCATCATCCCACCGGGGATTGTACAACCGGTGAGCAGCATTAAAGCGTTCTCTCCTGAAAACCGCTACCTTTTTATCCATAATCGATACTCCATTGATGTCAAAAATACATATATCGCCTAAATGACAGTTACTGTTGCCATTTTATCCGCCATAGTACTCCACGAAAATAGCCGGTGTTTCATACAGCTTTATTGCATGCAGTTGCACAGCCGCGGGAAGCACCTGCCGGAGCTGGTCCCATATACCTATTGCCAGGTTTTCGGTAGAGCACATCTTTCCGCGCATAAAATCAACATCCATGTTCAGGTTAAGATGATCTAATTTTTCCAGCACATGCGTTTTTATGATCTCACTTAATTTTTTAACATCAAGCACAAAACCTGTTCCGGGATCGGGATCGCCTTTTACGGTCACGTGCAGCTCGTAATTGTGACCGTGCCAGTTTTCATTGGCACATTTGCCAAATACCGCTTCATTCTTCTCCAGGCTCCACGCAGGATTAAATAACTTATGCGCCGCATTAAAATGTTCAACGCGGGTAAGGTACACCATACTTTGAAAATTTGCGCAAAGGTAGGATTTAGCAGGGAAGCCTGGCAAAAAGCCTGCACCCAGGTACCATTTCTTTACCGAAATACAGACCTTTGCATTATGAACATCCTGTTAATAGCGGCAACACCCGGCGAGATCCGGATCACAAGGGAATATCTTACTGAAAAAAAATACAGCCGGAAACACTGCAGTATCCGCATCCTGATAACAGGCGTAGGGATGGTAAATACTATTTATGCCCTTACCAAACATATAAGTGCCACGAGACCCGATCTGATCCTGCAGGCTGGCATTGGCGGCAGCCTGCATCCATTTTATCCGCCGCCTGCTGTTGTTACGATCAGGGAAGAAGTAATAGGTGATATGGGAGTGGAAGAAGACCATACGTTCAAAGACATTTTTGACCTGGGCCTTGCAGAAGAACATACATTTCCCTTCTCGGGAAAAAAGCTGGTCAACCCGCACCGGCAGCTTTTGGAAAAAATAAAACTGCCTGCAGTAAGGGGGATCAGCGTAAATGAAATCACTACAAATGCCGGGAGGATACAGCAACTGGCAGAAAAGTACGGCGTGATGATCGAATCTATGGAAGGTGCCGCCTTACACTACGTATGTCTGCAGGAAGCCATCCCGTTTATTCAGATCAGATCCGTTTCTAATTTTGTGGGCGAGAGGGATAAAACAAAATGGCAGATGCAGGAAGCCATTGACCATTTAAACCAGGAACTGATCACCTCCCTGCATCAGCTCATGGACTGAATCAACAACAATCAAACAATTTCTGAACATGCAATTTACACTTGGTTTTTCTCCCTGTCCTAATGATACTTTTATTTTTGATGCATTGGTTAACCGTAAAATTGATACAAAAGGGCTCTCTTTCGAAGTGATGCTGGAAGATGTGCAAACCCTCAACCGCTGGGCTATAGAGGGCAGGCTCGACATCAGCAAGATAAGCTATGGCGCATTACCCCTGATGTTGCAGCACTATAGGGTACTACCCGGCGGGGGTGCTCTTGGGAAAGGGGTCGGTCCGCTGCTGATATCGCGGCAGCCGGCGGCAACCGGAGACAATAAGGTACCTGATATAGACGACTATACAATAGCCATCCCCGGAGAAAACACTACGGCTCATCTGCTCTTTTCATTAGCCTTTCCTAAAGCAAAGAAAAAAATCTTTAAGGTTTTTAATGAAATTGAAGACTTCCTGCTGAATACGCCGCCTGAGGCGGGTAAAACTGCGGGGGTGATCATCCATGAAAGCCGGTTTACCTATCAGAAAAAAGGACTGGTGAAGCTGCTCGACCTGGGTGATCACTGGGAAAAGCAGACCGGCAATCCCATCCCGTTAGGAGGCATTGTTATACGTCGCCGCTTCGACCCGGCAATACAATCACAGGTCAATGCACTGATCAGGGAAAGCATTGCATACGCATCCGGTAACTACCCGGCACTTGCTCCTTATGTTGTGCAGCATGCGCAGGAAATGGAGGAGGAAGTAATGCGGCAGCACATTGAGCTTTATGTTAACCCGTATTCCCTGGATTTGGGAACAGACGGGAAGATGGCGGTAAAACGCTTTATTGAAATTTCCGGGAAAGGAAAAAACACAGAAGCAATAACAGAGGATATCTTTGTAAAAGCCTGACCTGCGCAAACAAAACCGCACTACCAGTGAAACATTTCTTCAGCGTTAATACTGAGTTCTTCA
>CAZREP010000098.1:15535-18250 GCA_964599035.1 uncultured Terrimonas sp.
TACTGAACTACTCCATGAGCTATATTGAATTCTTTGGAGTGCTTTTTGGCTTACTGGCAGTATGGCTTTCGGCAAAAGCCAATATATGGAGCTGGCCGGCAGGTATTATAAACGTTATACTGGCTTTTATACTGTATTATCAGGTGCAGCTCTATCCCGATATGTTTTTGCAGGCTTTCTTTTTTGTAACCAATATCATCGGCTGGTGGCGCTGGGCCAACCCGCGGCCCGGCGAAGAAGACCACAAGCTGGAACTAAAGGTAAGCTATATGAAAAGAAACCAGTTGGTACTGACCATAGCCATCGGCACTGCAGGTACTTTTATACTGGGCAAGTTTGCCAGCAATCTTCACCATTGGTTTCCTGCTGTTTTTGCACTGCCCAGCGCATACCCTTATATTGATTCCTTCATTACGGTAATGAGCATTGTAACCACGTTTTACATGATCCAAAAAAAGATTGAATGCTGGGTGATATGGATCATAGTGGATATAGTAGCTACTTACCTCTATTTTATAAAGGGAGTAAAATTCTATAGCGTGGAATATTTTATATTCACCTTAATTGCTTCCTTCGGCTTATGGCACTGGATAAGAGAATACAAAAGCTACAGGATCACCGGCGCTGAAAAGCCAACCGCAGTATGAATATAGCAACTATTTCCACAGGGCGGTAAGCAAGTTGCGAATCTCTTTTGTAATGGAAGACGAATAGCTGCGATCCCTGCATTTGCCAACGGCACGAACGCCCTTTACCGCGTTGGTCAGGAAAACTTCATCGGCAGCTAACAGGTCATCCAACGTCAGCGGCTGTTCCCTTACCGTGTAACCAGCCCCGGGGAGCTGCTGCAGCAGGAACCTCCGCGTAACACCGGCCACCCCTCCCTCTGTTAACGGCGGTGTATACACTACCTTATTCCTGATCCAAAACACATTCGCTATGGTGGCATCTGCGATCCGTCCATGCTGGTTGAGGATAAGGCAATCGCCCAGTCCGTTTTGCCGGGCATACAAAGCCGCCATAACATAAAGCAAAAAATTATTAGACTTTACCTCAGAAAAGATATTACAGGCTTTTGACGCATCCGGATAGATATCCACCACAAGCCCGTCGCTGTTATCAGGAACCGCAGCATAACGCTGCAAAGCCATACCCTGGATAATATAGTTGGGACGCATATCTTCCAGATCATAGATCCCGCCATCGCTTCTGAATACCACCAGCCGGATAACAGCGCTATCCCCGATCCTGTTTTTTTTGCACAACGAAACAATATCATCTTCAAGCTGTGCCGGAGTAAAAAATTCGGGAATATCAAATTGCAGTAGCTTCATGCCGCGCAGCAATCGCTCAAAATGCAGCGCTTTAAGCACAATATTCCCGTTAATGACGCGCATGGTCTCAAACAACCCGTCGCCATAACGGAATGAACGGTTATCGGGAGAAACTACCGCTTTCCCTTCACGAAAGAGCTGACCATTGTGAACAAAATAACCCGGCATACTTTAAATCGGTTAAGTAGATATCCTAAAGTAATATAAAATTACTTATTCTCAATGATACCTGACTTAACGGCATACATGATCAGCCCTGCTACGGATTTTACGCCGGTCTTGGATTTGAGCTTATCCCTTATAGCTTCCACCGTACGGGGGCTAAGGGCCACAAGGTCGGCTATTTCCTTAGTGCTTTTTTCATCGCACATCAATTTCAGTATATGCTTTTCCTTATCGCTCAGCTTCACTTCCGCGGGAGCAAAAGTATCAGCATTGCGCTTGGTGCGCAGCCCGTCAAGAAGCGCCTTGTTGGTGAGATCATTAAAATAGTACTCATTGGCATAACAGGTTTTGATGGCCTCATAAATGACCTCGGAATCCGAATTCTTGGTAAGATAAGCATTGGCTCCCAGTTCCATCAGCCTTGAGATCATGGAATGATCATTATGCATGGTGAGCATGATGATCCTGACGCCGGGATATAATTTCTTTATTTCCGGAAGTGCGGTAATGCCATCCATCACAGGCATCTGGATATCAAGCAAAATAACATCGGGCTCAAGATGCCTGAGCAGGTGTAACAACTGCTGGCCATTATCTGCTTCACCTATTATACGGATATCCTTCTTAAGGCTGAGCGCCGTTTTTACGCCTGCTCTGAACAAAGCATGGTCATCCGCTATAATTACATTAAGGCTGGTGCCGGGGTCGTGGGTTTTCATCAGAATATTTCTTTTGCTTCATTTATTAAAAAGCTCATACAAGGCTGATAATTCATACAATTTTATGATAAAAAAGGAAAATTACCATTGTAGAAATACCAGATTATTATAATAGTAAATTTACGGTCCCTATTTCAGGCTGCTTTTATGAGATCAGTCAATCAGCCTGTTACGCATTCCGTACATTACCAAACCCGCTATGGTACGGGCTCCTACCTTGGTCTTCATATTTTGCCTTACGGTTTCAATGGTGCGTGGGCTGAGATACACTTCTTTCGATATTTCTTCTGTTGTTTTATCTTCCGAGATGAGCTTGAGTATTTTCAGCTCTTTTTCATTGAATTTAACCGGGTTAGGATAGTATTGCTTTACCTGCTTTTTATGCTGCAGCTTTAACAGAACGGCTTTATTAACAAGATCATTGAAATAAAAATCATCATTCATGCAGGTCAATATGGCATTGTAGATCTCTTCCGGGTCGGTAGTTTTAGTGAGAT
>CAZREP010000099.1:0-1197 GCA_964599035.1 uncultured Terrimonas sp.
GCTTTTCAATATACCCGCACTTTTCGGCATGCGGAATGGTAATAGAACCATCGCTTACCTCCATATAAGAAATATGGTATTCTTCGAGCATGCTGATATAATCCCGGAACTGGTTACGGATCAAAAAAGCTTCAAACAGGGTACCCCCGAAATACAGGGGCAAATCGTATGACTGGTACACTTCAATTTTTTCACGAAGCCGGGGAGTAACATATGAAGTCCCAAAACCAAGTTTCACAATATCAACATAAGGATGGGCGATACTTAAAAAATTTTTTACCTCTTCAATGCTTAAGCCTTTATCCATCACCATTGTGACACCTGAACGGCGCGGTTTACTTTTCCGCTCAGGTATCTGACTTAAATTAAAATTCATGTAAGAATGAAATATTTTAAAGAATGGACAAAAATAAGGAAGATTCCGTTTGGCCTGCGGGGATATTCCATACAGGGTTGCCATATCGCATGTAGAAGTTGGAAGTTTCGGGTTTGGAAGTTTCGGGTTTCCGGTTTCCCCAAATCATAAACCGTAAACTTCCTAAAATCAGATAGAGCGCCGTCTTTTATAATAAGCTATAAGGTCTATCACCTGCTGGTTCTGAAGTATAACGGGGTTGAGCGCTATGAATTTTTTCAGCAGTCTTGGCGCCCTTTCCATGGCAGACTGGAGCAGCAGCAATGCTTCTTTGCTTTTTCCCAGGGCAAATAAAACAGCGCTTTTGTAAAAGAGAAACAAGGGCTTATCACCGGCTATCCGCTGTGCATTATCAATCTGCTCCGTTGCTTCTGCCCAGAAACCCTCCTTATATAAGCACCGTATAAGCGCTTCCCAGCCGGCAATACCGCGGGGTCTGACCTTCACCACATTGGAAAAATGAATGATAGCATCCTTTATATTGCCCAACTCCATCAAACATTCACCCATAGCCAGGTTGTATTCGGGCTGCATGCGGTGGATCCGCATGGCCGACTCCAGGTACTGCACCGCTTTGTTCAGCGACATTTCATTAATATAGGTGCAGGCAATCTTATAATACAGTTTACTGTCGTCGCTGTTGAGATGCGAAGCTTTCTTATAATAAAATCTCGCCTGCGCATATTGTTTCAGCCTGTCATAGCAATGACCAATAGCTTCGTAGATCACGTCTTCCGGTCTTGCCAGCTCGATTACTTTTTCCAGCGATTCGATGGCATCCC
>CAZREP010000099.1:1207-18224 GCA_964599035.1 uncultured Terrimonas sp.
ACTTTCTTAACCGGATGTAGGCGTCGGCCATATTCCTGTACGCGTAATCAAACTTTTCGTTAATAGCAAGCGCATACTTATATGCATCAATTGCTTTTTCAAACAATTTCAACCCCTGGTATGCCGCGCCCAGGTTAAACCATGCCAGTTCGTTGTAGGGAAATTCATTAATGATATGCTGGTGAAGCCTGATGCTTTCCTCGCCTCTGCCTGCAAAATCAGCCCAGAAGCAGATCTTATACAATGCTTCTTCATTATTGGGCTCATACTCCAGGATATGCACCAGGCAGTCAAATACCTTATCAAACTCTTCGTAATCATCGTATACATCTGCCAGCTCAAACAGCAGATTGATCCGGTCGTCTCCCTCAAACAAGGATATGGCCTCTTCCAGCAGTTCAACGGCTTTTTCATGCTCATCCAAAGCAAGGAAAACATCCGTTTTAAGAATATAAATATCAATATCGGAGCTGTCGAGCAATTCTGCCTTTTCCAACACTTCCAGGGCTTCAGTATACTTGCGGGTAGCTATCAGTAAATCGGCCTTCTTGACCATTAAAGAGGCCGAATAAGGGAATTGACCAACACCCAGTTCAACCGCCTCCAACGCGCGAGCTATATCATCCTTATCATCAAAATAATCAATGATCTTTTCAAATGCCTCCTCTTCCAGGAACCCTTTGCCCAGACCGGTCCGGAGATCCTCAAACTGCCTGAGCAGATCCCTCATCTCATTTCTGTCGTTTCGATAAGAATTATCCTGCATTTACGGTATAAGTTAATGAAAGTTAGCACTTTATTTAGAATAAAAGTATTTTAGTAACTTTTTATTGCATTAAACGTTAAATAAGATGTAAAATTTATGATGAGTGGTATTGGAAATACTGAATTTAAATCGTTATTTTTGCAAGACAATGAAAAGTAACAAAAACATATATTCACGGATTGTTAAAAATAGCCTTGTACTGGTGGCTATGTTTGCAGTTGTGCAATACGTGTTTGCTGTAAGCGGGATCAGGATGAGAGCGGGAGAAAAGGAGAAAAATACGTCAGCTCATTCCTCCGGCGCTTTTTCCGATCTTAAATCTACCGTTACTTTTTCTATCAAAGACAATTATACTTTTAGTAGTAAGCATTCCGGAAAAACAGAATTTAACCTGTCATCTTCCGCGCAGGCACGGCAGTCTTCCTCGGTTATCTCTTACAAAAAGGGGAACACTGTATATATATTACCCTATAAGCCCCAAAGCGGTGTTAAGTTACCCGGCTTTATCAGGATGAATCCCTGCGAATCTTTATCCCGCTGATTTCTCATTCATTCCTATTGTCTGTCTCCATAGGTTCTCCTTAAATAAGCAATAGTGGGTCGCAATGGCAAATTTGCCTCTGATGCCCTCATCCGGGCTGCAAGCCTCCTGCATAAGGTGGTGAAACTCCCTGTAACCTGAAATCTGCGACCTGAAACCTCTCATCTCAATAGACATGGTTTTCTTATACCTTCCACCTTTCACCTTCTAAATTAAATCCACACCAAACGCCGGGAATGAGAGATTATGAATATATTAGCGGAAACGTTAAATACAAACACTCAAGTTACAGGTATGAAAATTTCATTACTCCTCTCCGCTTTTTTTCTTTTCTGCTTAAGTCCGGGTTCGGTGAATGCACAAAAGGTCGCATGGACAAAACTCTTCGACGGAAAAACACTCAGCGGCTGGAAGCAACTGGGGGGTAATGCAAAATATACTGTTGAAAACGGCGTGATCACAGGAACAACGGTAGCCTCCACACCCAATAGCTTTTTGGTAACGGAAAAAGAATACAGCGATTTTGTTTTGGAGCTGGAAGTGCTGATGCCCGACACGGCCACCAATTCGGGAATACAAATAAGAAGCCATTTTGACCCTGCCGCCAATAACGGGAAAGGCCGGGTGTATGGCTACCAGTATGAATTAGACGCTTCTGCCCGGGCCTGGACAGCCGGAATATACGACGAAGGCCGGTGGGGATGGTTATACCCCCTTGACCTGAATCC
Organism: uncultured Terrimonas sp.; assembly: GCA_964599035.1. GTDB lineage: Bacteria > Bacteroidota > Bacteroidia > Chitinophagales > Chitinophagaceae > Agriterribacter. The sequence continues at coordinate 3,243 of CAZREP010000099.1, forward strand.
CTCGGCTCAGAAAGCATATAAAAGGGGAGCTTATAATAAGGTGAAAGTGGAATGTATCGGTAATACCATCAAAACATGGATCAACGGTACCCCTGCCGCTTACCTGGTAGACGATGCAGATGCCAAAGGTTTTATTGCCCTGCAGGTACATGGTATTGGTAAGGCTGAGGATGCAGGGAAAACCATCCGATGGAGAAATATCCGTATCAAAACAGGCAGTCTTTCTCCAGAGCCTTTCCCCACTACCGCTTTTGTAGTAAACAATGAGCCCAATACATTAACAGATTTTGAAAAAAATAATGGTTGGAAGCTTTTATTCGACGGCGTAAGCTCAAAAGGGTGGAGGGGTGCTAAAACGCTGGACTTCCCTGAAAAAGGATGGGAAATCTCGGAAGGAAATATTACTGTATTGCCGTCAAAAGGACAGGAGTCTGCCAATGGCGGCGATATCGTAACCGATGATCTGTACAGCACATTTGATTTTTCTTTTGAATTCAAACTTACACCTGGCGCTAACAGCGGTGTGAAATACTTCGTTACCCTTTCCGAAAACATTGTGGGATCAGCTCTCGGCCTGGAATACCAGGTGCTGGATGACAAAAACCACCCCGATGCCAAAATGGGCATAGCTGGCAACAGAACCCTTGCTTCATTATATGATCTTATACCTGCACAGAAAACGGAACGCTTTGTAAAGCCTGTAGGCGAGTGGAATAAAGGGAGGATCATCGTATACCCCAATAACCACGTGGAACATTATCTTAATGGAGTAAAGGTGCTGGAGTATGAAAGAGGATCACAGGCCTTCCGTGAACGGGTGGCGAACAGTAAATTCAAAAACCGCACTAACTTCGGAGAATGGAAGGAAGGAAGAATATTATTACAGGACCATGGTGACCGGGTGAGCTTCAGAAGCCTGAAGATCAAAGCGCTGAAATAAGAGGATCTGCGTTAACGTTATACTATGGATAAGCATTATGTCAAATGTAAAACCTAAGCAGTGAAAGTGAATGGTGAGAGGTGAATCGTGAATTCACGATTCACCTCTGCCTATTCACGATAAGATAGAGGCATAATTTTCCTCCTGATTCAACCCCAAGACAATCCGCTCTTATAGTTCGTTGCTTAATACTGGTCAAGCAAATACCTGATCACATCGGTAGTGGTAACAATCCCTTTTAATTCTCCATCGTCTACAACAGGAAGCGAATGATATTCTGCGGTGCTGAATATCCCGGCAACATCACGGATTGGCGTATCGCTGCTTACCGTATGCAAATCGGCGGTCATTACCTGGGGAATGGTAAGCATCTGTAATATAGCTTCATCCGCTCCTTCCTGGTTGTCGAAAAGTGCACCAAACGTAAGCCGGTTAATATCATTGCGGCTTATCATACCCGATATCTTTTTCCCGCTCCTTACCGGCAAATGCCGGATGTTCTTCTTACGGAAGATCTTCACCACTTCATCAAGCTTATCGTTTTCGGCAACACTGATCACCTCTTTGGTCATGATATGGGAAACAGGTTCTCTCTTTTTCATATATGTTTGTTTTAGATTGAGCTTTAAAATTAAGCTACTCTATATTTTGGAGATATGACCAGGATCAGGCTTCCCTGCAATGATTGTCAGCATAAAAGAATGCACGCTGTTTGCTCGGCAGGTACTGAGCCGAAGAACAGGAAGAAGGCATCAAGGTCACAAAACGCCTATTTTCTGCGGCGCTTTATTACAAATGCTAAACTTTTCTTCGTGCATTTTATGCGTTGCTGGCCAGGCTGGGGATAACTCTGACTATCTTAAACAATATATCAAAATCATAACCCGTTTTGTTAGATAAATAACCTTTAGAAAATATGAAAAAAACTACTTCCCTTTATCTATTGCTCTTCTGCTCACTATGCTTCAGCTTCAGCAGTTGTAAAAAAGATTCCACCAAAGAAAACAACGACTCTGAATACTATGTCAAACTTAAGATAGATGGAAGCTGGGTTACATGGACAAATGGACTGGCTGAGCTTGGACCAGACCTGGATGACAATACAAAAACAAATTTTAGTTTCGTGGGCAACAGCCCCGACGGCAACCAGATGTTTGGCATTAGTTTCCAGGTAGATGGCACCAGTATAAGCCAGGGCACTTATTCTTCTGATGATTATTTTATGCCCATTGACTATACAACGGGGAGTGGGAGCAATATGAAATGGTATAGCATGCAAACCCACAAAACACCTTATTCTTCATATACCATTACGCTAAGTGCTATCACCAATACTACTATAAAAGGACATTTTAACGGGAATTTCCTGGTGAATGATTTAGATGAAAACGATAATATATCCATTACCGAAGGAGATTTTTTTCTCAGGAGGATCAGATAAGCTATCTTAAAGACCTCGTAAATCAGGTACTGCCGGTCTGTATTAACAGGATTGTGAAGTAAATTCGTTTCATGAATATCAGGCAGGCTAAAGAAACGGATAATCCATTGCTCGCAGCATTAATAAGAAGTGTATTTGAAGAATACGGCGCTCCTCGGCAAGGCACGGTTTATTCCGACCCTGCCACCGACCGTCTCTTTCAACTGTTTCAGAGAGACAAGGCTTTATATTGAAAGTATGCCTGAATTTTCAAATGCGGTCAGGATGTATGAAAAATACGGATTTACCCATATCCCGCATCCATTAGGTAATTCGGGGCATACCTCATGTAGCATCTGGATGGTAAAAGCCCTCATATAAAATGATCTCATCAAAAAAATAACAAAGCTTGTTACCTTTAATCCAAACATTCAGGTAAAATAATTTGTTGTATGAGCCAGCGTCATTTCAGCCGTCGTCAGTTTATCAGTGGGGCTTCCGCAGCCCTTGCATTTGCCTCCCTTCGTGTTAACGGTATGGAGCGCTTCGCCGCGCCGGCTGCAAAGCCACGCCGGGTGGCCCTTATAGGTACGGGATGGTATGGCAAGAGCGACCTGTTCCGGTTGATACAGGTGGCCCCTGTAGAAGTGGTGGGATTGTGCGACCCGGATAAACATCAATTAGAAAAAGCGGCAGACATGGTAAGCCAGCGACAATCAAATCATAAAAAGCCGGCTACTTATGGCGACTACCGTAAGCTGCTGGCAGAGCAGAAGCCGGAGATCGTATTGATCGGCTCGCCCGATCACTGGCACGCCCTGCAGGCTATAGATGCTATAAAGGCAGGTGCGCATGTGTATGTGCAAAAGCCTATCAGTGTGGATGTAATGGAAGGAGAAGCCATGGTGGCCGCAGCACGAAAATATAACCGCGTTGTGCAGGTGGGTACCCAGCGCAAAAGCACCCCTCATCTCATTGATGCAAAGAAAAATATAGTCGACGCCGGCTTACTCGGAAAAGTCTCTCATGTGGAAATGTGCTGCTATTACCACATGCGCCATAACGGCAACCCGCCCCTGCAGCCCGTACCGGATTTCTTTGACTATGAAATGTGGACAGGCCCCGCCCCCATGCGGCCTTACGATGGGCTTCCACATGTACGCTGGTGGCGCACATTTATGGAATACGGCAACGGCATTATGGGCGATATGTGTATTCATATGCTCGATACCGTTCGGTGGATGCTGAATCTGGGCTGGCCCAACCGCATTAGTTCTACCGGCGGCATTTATGTTGACAAAACCGGTAAAAGCAATATAGCCGATACCCAGTCAGCCATTTTTGAATACAACAGGCTCAACTGCGTATGGCAGCATCGGACCTGGGGAACGCCCGCCGATCCGGAATATCCCTGGTCGTTCAAACTATACGGAGAGAAAGGAACCCTGTGCGCCAGCACCATGCAGTATGATTTTATACCACAGGGTAAGGGTGAAAAAATTCATAAGGATGTGGTATACGAAAAGGAAAAATATCCTGAAGACCTCACGGAACCCGATATTGAATTAAACGCAGCACCTGCTACCCGGCTGCACATGCTCGATTTTCTGAAAGCCATTGACAACAATACCCGGCCCATAGCAGATATAGAAGAAGGGCATATCTCCACTGCAAGCTGTATCATTGCTAATCTGTCGATGCAACTGGGCCGGCCGTTAATTTATGACCCTGTAAAAAAGATGATTGTGAACGATGCCGAAGCAACAAAGCTGTTACAACGGTCCTACAGGCAACCCTGGATACATCCCGTTATTTAATAACCGACGAGGTAAATCCGACAGGCTATAGTGGATCCTTCACTTGCATACTTTGCCGGAAAAGGAGATACCCGCGACTACGCTATGACAACACGAGTTTGAGATGTTATTAGATCGAAGCAGGAAACATTATTTCACGCAACGAATGCAAAGATGTGGCGGCCGCAAAGAAGAATACGTTGTGCACGCTGCTTCACTGTGTACGCTGCGAGAAATTATGAGTCAAATATGATAAGTCAGAACTGCCTGGCAAGATCCGTTTCAATCTTTTCTTTTTTAGCTACATGAAAAGTAACCCCGTCTTCTTCATAGCTATACTCGTCTGTAGACGATGTGATGATCTTCATTGCATGATCAAGTGCCTTAACCGTGCCGCCTTGCGGCAATACCATCGACATTCTTTCCTGTCCGCTCATATCGGGCACCTGCATAATAATACCCTCGGGGAAATAAATAGAATCCTTTCCTATTAGTTTAAAAGCCTTTCGCGCAGTATAGGCTGCATCCATGTAATGGGTAAATGGCGCTTCCACACTGTCCTCCTCATCATCATCGCCGATATAAAATGAAAAAAACAGCTTTGTTATTACATCAAATCGCAGATCTTTCCCCTCTATATTATTATCACCGGTAATGAAAACTGCACCTTCATTGTTATAAGTAACATAATCTGAAGCCATTTTGTTCCTATATACGATACCATCAACAGTATAGGTAGTAATGTATTCGGTTGAAACGGTATTGGACATGAATATCCATTCACCAGTCATGGTAAATGGAGGGGTCAGTTCATCATCCACCTCTTTATTACAGGAAAGGGAAAAAAGGAAAAGCAGAAAAGCATAACGGATAAGAAAGATACCAGATCGCATAGCGCACAGTTTTTGTTCGTTGCCCCATTACAATATTTATTCTAACAACAATCCTCTCAGGGGAAGTAATACTGCTGCAATCCTAATCAGGGAAACCTGGTTCAAAAATCAGGCCATATCAAAATGTTATGTGAGGTTGATGTTTCTCAGCTCCAGCGTGTATCCCAAATATAAAACATTCCGCAAATGTGGTGGTCATATGAAAAAGATATTTTACCATAAGATAAAACACTACCTAAAGAAAACAGCCATCCTGCTATGTTTCGCTTTTGTGCCTGTTCACATCACAATTATTTCCAAAACAGCTGCCTGCTGCACAGCCAAACTTAAACACCGCCATGGCTGCAAAATAGCTGCCCAATGCCACTCCCAGCCACTGCCTGTTTATCGCAGCCTGTACCACTATCATGATACCTATTATCAGGTATATACCACGTATCCAGCTCCAGCCGGTTAATATCCTTTGTTTCATTTTTTAACGATTTTACTTTGTAAAGACGCCCATCCCCCTCCATTATAGACTTCTCTGAATCCGTTTGCCATAAGTAAGGCTTTTGCCGAAGCGCTCCGCATGCCGGAGGCACAGCAGGTAATTACTACTTTGTCTTTCCGTATTTTATTCAAATGAGCCTGCAACCGGTCCAGTGGGATATTGATGGCATTTTTGATATGCCCGCAGGCAAATTCATTACTGCTCCTTACATCTATAATTTGTGCCCCGCCAACTACCAGTGCCGCCCAATCGGTAGCAGGTCCAACGCCTAATATCTTTTTTAGTACAGATATCATTACAACTTATTTTTTGATCATTACAATAATGGTACTATCGATTACAGCGGTAACGAATGCTTTGATAAATATGAAGTGTCAGATCTTATACATCAGCATACTGCTGTAACTACTGCTATGCCAACAATAATTTGGCGTATTTCTTTGTGAGAAGTGAGACGATAAATGTGAGTATCTCACATTTATCGTCTGTCGTTTCACGTTTGACATAGCACTACATTTAATTATTATTAAGCGCCATGGCGCCGACATTATTAAATATCTCCATCTTATTGAACCATACTTCCCAGGTAACGGGCATTGCCCTTTTTAACATGGCGCTAACCCCGCATATATCTTCCTGCGAACGTTTTATAACACGTAATACATCAGCTTTCATATCGTTGTGGCCTTCCACCTCGTAAACAATATGGATACTGCTGTATTGCATGGGCGCCTGTTTGGTGAGTTCGCCGCTTACTGTTACATTAAAATTATTGAGCTCCTTCCCCTCCTTTCTCAGCAACGCCACCACATCCATGCCCGTGCATCCCGAAAGGGCAGTAAGCACTAACGGTTTGGGAATAGTGCCGAGATCTTCCCCACCTGCCCGCTGGGGAGCATCCATGACAATTACATGATCATTGACAAGGGCATTGAACTGCATTTTGCCCATCCATTGTGTACATACTTTGTGTTTCATAAATGTATTATTTCTTTGGGGTAGTTGCTCCGAATATGGCATACAGGGGACAGAAGCGCACAAAAGCGGTAAGCAGGAGCACACCGGCAAGTACCAGTAATACCGCGGCAAGCGTGCCATGAATAAGATCGCTGCTGTAAAGTACTGCAATTGCAATGGCTGCCACCACCCTTATAGTACGATCGGCCTTACCTATATTCTTTTTCATTGTGTCAGATTTGTTACCATGCAAAAATGAAACAACGAAACGAAATGGTTGGTTACATTTGTTACAATGTATTGAGGAGCTTTATCTGGTTGCGGTAAAGCAGCACTTTTTTATCATTTTCCAGCCTTTTAAGTAAACGGGAGATCACTACGCGGGAGGTAGCCAGCTCGGTGGCTATCTGTTCATGTGAAAGGTTGATCAGCGTTGAGTCCGTAGCCTTTGATTTTTCTTTAAGATAGCTAACGAGGCGCTCATCTAATTTTTGGAATACAACCTGATCAATGGTTTTGAGCAGATCATTAAAACGGTCACGGATTGTTTTCATTACAAAGCTTTTCCAGGTTGGATACTTTACAAGCCATTGATCCATTAACTGCACAGGAACAAGGAGCAATTCCGTATCCTCTTCCGCCACCGCCTTTATTTCACTGGGGAAATGTTCCATGCAGCAGGTAAATGTCATTGCACAACTCTCATCCGGGTTTATATAATACATCAGGATTTCCCTGCCTTCCTCATCCGTGCGGAAAATACTTACGAAGCCCGATAAAACAATGGGCATTGCTCTTACGATCTGTCCTACGCCTAAAACAGGAGCTCCCGCTTTAACGATTTTCCTCTCCGCTTTCTGTTCCATTTCGTCAAGCAGCCCCGGCTCAAAAATATCCTTAAAATGTGCAGGTAATACCATATTGCAATATCTTCTAAATTATGCTCCTGAGACGTTCTTCCTTTTCGAGTAATTTTTTTAACAGCACGATCTGGTTACTGCCACGCACAAAGTTATGTCCTTCATACTTAGCACCGTAATACTGGTCATTATTCAAATGGTCGGCTATAAAACGCAGGGCCTGCATATATACAAGGTAGCAGGCTGCATCAAAAAAAGCAGCCTTTTCCACTATACTCAACTCATTTTCCATCCCTTCGAGATAACCCGTAACAATAGCTTTATAGTATTCCTCCCTGATCTCGATATTTGAAAAATCTTTTTCCTCTTCACTTACTGGTGGAAGACAGGTGCGCATCATATCGCCAACATCACTGATAAAATATCCCGGCATCACCGTATCCAGGTCTATTACACACAATCCCCTGTCCCGGGCATCAAACAAAACATTACTGATCTTTGTATCATGATGCGTAACCCGCAACCTAAAGTCTGGATTTTGTTTCATCGCGTTAAACCGGCTTATTATATAGTCCTGCTCCTGCAGCCAACAGATGGCATCCTGCGCTTTTTCAATACGCACCGCATCACCAGTTTCAAGCGACTGAAGGAACTGCCGGTACCGGAGGCTCAGGTTGTGAAAGTCAGGGATCGTAACCTTTAATTCATCTACAGGAAAGCCGTCCAGCCAATGAGTAAACCGTCCAAACTGTTTTGCCGCTTCAAAAGCCTGCTGCGGAGTTTGAACCACATCCACGGTATGCGAATCTTTTACAAAAGGTACCAGCCGGAAATAACCTTCACCTTCCATGAAGAAGATGTCAGTACCCTTAACGGTGGATAAGCTTCTGACGAAAAAATAATCCGGGTGATGCGCAGCAAGGTAAGAGCCGATCAGGCGGGTATTATGCGCTATATCCTCCGGTGACTTAAACACATGGTGATTGATACGCTGTAATATATAGGAGGTATCCCTATCGCGCCGGCTCACCTTCCACGTATTGTTGATCAGCCCCGATCCGAAAGGCTTTACTTCCAGCTCAGAAAAATCCAAACCGTATGCCTGTAATACCTGTTGTAACATTTGTTTGAAATTGATTAAAGGTATAAGAAAAACAAAACAGACCATGTATTTTACATTCCAATCTCTAAATTTCACACAAACGTTTCCGTAAATTTAACCATCACTATATACCCGTTATGAATCTGAGAGACGAGATCCTTAAGGAACATTCAAAAGCCCAATGCCTCAGGATCGTGGCATATATTGGCAACGGCCAGGAACGCTTTGATGAACTGGTAGCACTTTTTTTGAACGGCGAATACCGTGTGGCGCAGAGAGCGGCATGGCCATTAAGCTATTGCGTGGCATCGCACCCGGGGCTGATAAAAAAGCATCTCAAAAAGATCATCCTTAATCTGAAGAAGCCCGGTATCCATAACGCCGTTAAAAGAAATACAGTCAGGCTGCTGCAAAACATTGATATCCCCAAGCCCATTCATGGCTACGTGATGGCAATTTGCTTCGAATATCTTGCCAGTCCCGGAGAACCCGTTGCAGTAAAAGCATTCTCCTTAAGCGTACTGGGCCGCCTTGCAAAGGAACATCCCGAGATCATTCCTGAAATAAAACTGCTCATTGAAGAGCAGCTACCTTACCAGACAGCGGCATTTGCCAGCAGGGCAAAAAGCGTACTAAAGGAAATGAAAATGAAAAGCACCAAGAAGCAAATCACAAGAACCAAATAAATCAGGAAATCAGCCGGAGCTGTCAGCTATGAACAGAAACGTACTCATACCTACACCTTACACCCTACACCTTACACCTTACACCCTACACCCTACACCCTATACCTTATACCCTATACCTTCTCCCCTAATACAACACCCTTACCTTGATCGTTTCTTTTATGCTCTTCAGCAGTGTCATGGCTTCCCTGGAAAGATTCTTATTCAGGTCCAGCACTACATACCCTATAGCATCATTGGTCTTTAGATATTGTGCCACTATATTAATATGATGAGAAGACAACTGGGTATTGATCTGCGACAGCACACCGGGCACGTTCCTGTGAATATGCAATATCCTGTGTGTGCCTTCCTGTAACGGTAGTGCCAGCTCAGGCACGGTATGCGATCCTGTTGTAATACCTGTTTCGAGGAAGTTGATCAGCTTCAGGCTTACATCTTCGCCGATATTGGACTGCGCTTCCTCAGTCGACCCGCCGATATGAGGCGTTAAAATAACGTTAGGAAGATGCTGCAAAGGAGTAACAAACTTATCTCCGTTCTTTTCGGGCTCCACCGGGTATACGTCGATGGCTGCACCTGAAAGCTGCCTGTTTTGCAAAGCCTGGGCTAAAGCACCCAGATCTACTACCTGCCCACGCGCATAATTGATAAGAATAGATCCCTTCTTAAAATGCTTAAATACACCGGCACTGATAAGATTTTTGGTCTGAGCGGTCTCGGGCACATGCAGCGTTACAATATCTGCTTCCTGCAACACCTCCTTCATACTCTTTCTCGACCGGGCATTTCCCAGCGGAAGGCGGGTAACAATATCATAAAAAATAACTTTCATGCCCAGCGCTTCGGCCAACACACTCACCTGTGCCCCGATATTTCCATATCCAATAATACCCAGTGTTTTCCCGCGCAGCTCATAACTCCCTTTCGACTCTTTCAGCCATATGCCTTCATGGGCGGCTTTATTTTTATCGGGAATACGGCGTATAAGCATGATCGAAAGTCCTATCACCAGCTCTGCCACCGACCTCGTATTGGAATAGGGGGCGTTAAATACCGATACCCCGCTTGCCGTGGCATGGCTAAGATTAACCTGGTTCACACCAATGCAAAAGCAACCTATTGCCTGCAGCTTGGGAGCAGCATCCAGCACGGCAGGTGTGATCTGCGACTTGGAGCGAATACCCAGCAGATGGGCCTCTTTCACTTCCCTGATGAGCTCTTTCTCAGGTAGGGCGCCTGTCACTCTTTTGATTGATGTATAACCTGCTTTTTTAAAATTCTGTACCGCCTGTTCACTGATATTTTCCAGTAGTAAAATATTGATCTTCTCCTTCGGATAACTGGTCCGCTTTTTGTCGCTCATAAATATATTTGTAAAATTGCAGTGCGAAAATAATAAGTAATTGCCTTTCAACGTTCCTTTCCAATCAAATCCAGATGAAAAACTTTGCTCATTATATTTTACTGGCCCTCTTTTTGACCCCCGGCTGCTATTATTCCACCATTAAAAAAGACAAGCCAAAATCGGCTCCTGTAAAGGATTCCGTGGCTCATGCCTCTGCTATATCAGAAACAGAATTCAAGCGCTATTATAATACCTCGGAACAGTTCTATGAAAATATTCTTGAAAAAAGCCACTTCAGCGGCGAATTCCTTGTAGCTAAAAAAGGAGAGATCATCTTTGAGAAATATGCAGGTTATAGCCGCCCCGGTACCAAAGATCCATTAAACGCCGCCAGTGCGCTGCATCTGGCTTCCGTATCCAAAACCTTTACGGCAATGGCTGTGCTTAAACTGTGGGAAGAAGGAAAATTAAGGATCAGCGATGAGGTATCGGCTTATCTCACCGGCTTTCCTTATGAAGGCGTTACCATAAAAACCCTGTTAAATCACAGAAGCGGATTGCCCAATTATGTTCACGTAATGGAACAACTGGGATGGGACAGGAGAAAAATTGTATATAATGAAGACGTATTGCAATTTTTGATCGCTAATAAAAGCAGGTTGCAGGTAGCCCGCCCCGACAGGTCATTTCACTACTGCAATACCAATTATGCATTATTGGCCCTAATTATAGAAAAAGTGAGCGGGCTTCCTTATCCCCAATTCATGTACGAAAGCTTTTTTGTGCCGCTGGGCATGACCAACAGCTATGTTTTCACCATGTCTGACTCTCTCACCGCCCTTCCCTCCTACAACTACAGGAATCAACAGGAAGCATTTACATTTTTAGACGCGGTATACGGCGATAAAAATATTTACAGTACAGTACGCGACCTGTTGAAATGGGAATCCGCACTCAGCTATGGCAGCCTCTTCAGGAAGTCAACCCTCGACTCGGCCTATGCGGGATACAGCTATGAAAAAAAAGGTATAAAGAACTACGGGCTGGGATGGAGAATGCTTGAATATCCCAACGACGAAAAGATCATTTATCATAACGGGTGGTGGCATGGCAACAATACTGTTTTTGCCCGCCTCATTAAAGATTCTGCCACAGTGATCATACTGGGCAATAAATACAACCGGAATATCTACCAGGCTAAAAAGCTGTTCCCTGCTTTCGGGGATTATGACACCGAAGAGGATACCGAGGAGTAAGGCTGCACCTGGCAACGAGCGATCAGCTTTTGACCGGTTGTCAATATTTCCATATTTTCCTCAAACCAACGGTCTGACGCTCCTTTGTCGCGTACCAACCGCCACATTTCCCACATTCTCACATTTTCAAACTCCCTAACTTTATCGTTCCAAGCAAAAGCTCATGAAACTATTTTCCGCTGTACAGATCAGGCAATGGGATCAATATACCATTCAGAACGAGCCGATAGCTTCGGCTGACCTGATGGAAAGAGCTGCTGCACAGTGCTATAACTGGATAAGCTCGAAGTTCCCGGATCAGAGAAAATATATGGTGTTTTGCGGTCCCGGAAACAATGGCGGAGACGGGCTGGCAATTGCCAGAATGTTGATCCTTAACAGGCAAACCGTGCAGGTATTTATACTGGGGAACACGGCAATAAACTCCCGGGATTTCCTTATCAATCTGGAAAAGTTACAGGCCTGCACTGCACGGATAGAGCTGCTGGAAAAAGAAAGCGCATTTCCCGTCATTGCATCACCAGATATTGTTATAGACGCCTTGTTCGGTTACGGGCTCAACCGGCCTCTGCAGGGACTGGCGGAAGCACTGGTTGTTCACATCAACCATTCCGGGGCACCTGTTATTGCCGTTGACATGCCCAGCGGGCTTTTTGCCGATAAAAGCTCCAAAGGAAATACCATCATACAGGCCACATTTACTTTAACCTTTCAGGTAATGAAGCAGGCATTCTTATTTCCCGAAAATGCCGATTACATGGGCGAAGTCCATACGATAGATATTGGGCTGCACAGGCAATACCGCCACGATACCGTCACTGACCTTGAGATTACTGAGCCGGAAAACATCCGCTCCTTCCTGCTTCCCCGTAAGCAATTTTCTCACAAAGGAACATATGGAAGCGCAGCACTCATAGCCGGCAGCTACGGTATGATGGGCGCAGCAGTGCTTGGAGCCAGAGCCTGCCTGCGCAGTGGAGCAGGTAAGCTTACCTGTTATATCCCCGGCTGTGGATACAATATTTTACAGACTGCTGTTCCTGAAGCCATGTGTGTAACCGGGAAAAACAAGAACCATCACACTTCACTGGCATTCAACAGCGAATACGATGCTTATGCTATTGGCCCGGGTATGGGGCAACATCCCTCCGGGTTTGCAGTGCTGGAAGCCCTTTTGGATAAAAAACCCCAACGGTTGATCATTGACGCCGATGGACTGAACCTGCTATCAGCTAACCCACGGCTTTATTCAAAATTACCCGTAAATACTGTTCTCACCCCCCATCCAAAAGAATTTGAAAAGCTATTTGGCACTACGGCAAACCACTTTGAACGGATTGAGCTGGCAATGGAAAAAGCAAAGGCGCTGCAGGTGTTCATCCTGTTAAAAGGCAACTATACCTTTATTGCCACTCCTGCAGGGAAAGGGTACTTTAATCCCACAGGTAACCCGGGCATGGCTACAGCAGGCAGCGGTGATGTGCTTACCGGGATATTGCTCGGGTTATATGCGCAAAACAGCCATACCGAACAGGTTGTTTTAGCCGGTGCATACCTTCACGGCCTGGCAGGCGACCTAGCCTCCGGGAAGGAAACAGAAGAGACACTCATGGCCGGAGACATCATCAGGTACATGCCGCAAGCCTTTACACAGCTAAAAACGGGTGTTTAATTTTACCTAAATGGTATTTTTCAAGCCGAAACCCCTATTTTTGCCGTCCCAAAAACATAACATTCAAGAACTCAACGTTTATGGATCAATTGTTCTACCTCGTACCCGTTCTGGGGCTGCTCGGATTGCTTTACACTTTTGTAAAATTCAAATGGGTCGTTAAGCAGGATGCAGGTTCCAGCCGTATGAAAGAAATCAGCAACTATATTGCAGATGGCGCTATGGCCTTTTTAAAAGCGGAATGGAAGATATTAGGGTATTTCGTAGTTATCGTTGCGATTTTACTGGGTGTTATGGCACAGGCAAACCCTCATTCGCACTGGTCTATCGCCATTGCCTTTATAGCAGGTGCCATATTCAGCGCCGCCGCAGGCTATATAGGTATGCGCATTGCCACTAAAAGCAATGTACGCACGGCAGAAGCGGCAAAAACCAGTCTGAGCAAAGCATTATCGGTTTCATTTACAGGAGGGTCCGTGATGGGGCTGGGCGTTGCCGGCCTGGCAGTATTAGGATTGGGAAGCGTATTCATAATTTTATACCTGCAGTTTGTAAGTGGCATTGCTCCCGGAACAACGGAGTATAACCATGCCATGCTGAAAGCGATTGAAGTGCTCACAGGCTTTTCATTAGGTGCGGAAAGCATTGCATTATTTGCCCGCGTAGGCGGCGGCATATATACCAAAGCAGCCGACGTGGGAGCCGACCTGGTAGGAAAAGTAGAAGCCGGCATCCCTGAAGACGATCCGCGCAACCCTGCTACCATTGCCGATAATGTAGGTGACAATGTAGGTGATGTGGCCGGTATGGGTGCAGATCTTTTTGGCTCTTATGTAGCAACAGTGCTTGCCACCATGGTACTGGGACAGGAAACCGTATCTGAAGACAACTTCGGGGGAATGGCTCCTATACTGCTACCTATGCTGATCGCGGCAGTGGGTATCATCTTTTCTATTGTGGGCACCTGGTTCGTTAGGATAAGCGATAAAGCAGGCATAAATACAGAAACCGTACAAAAGGCGCTCAACATGGGTAACTGGGGATCGATTATCCTTACTGCGGTAGCATCCATCGGTTTAGTATTTTGGGTATTGCCGGAAACCATGTCGCTGCGCGGCCATGAGTTTACCAAATGGGGCGTACTGGGAGCCATTGGTGTAGGCCTGGTTGTAGGTGCTTTAATGAGCATTATCACTGAGTTTTATACGGCAATGGGCAAACGACCCGTGCTATCTATTATACGTCAGTCGTCTACCGGCCATGCCACCAACGTGATCGGCGGACTGGCTGTAGGCATGGAATCTACCTTCCTGCCGATACTGGTACTGGCAGGCGGCATATGGGGTTCATACGAATTTGCAGGACTGTACGGTGTGGCTATAGCAGCAGCAGGTATGATGGCCACCACCGCTATGCAACTGGCTATTGATGCATTCGGACCTATTGCGGATAACGCGGGCGGCATAGCAGAGATGTGCGAGCTGCCTAAAGAAGTACGTGAAAAAACAGACGTATTAGATGCCGTAGGTAATACTACAGCCGCTACCGGAAAGGGCTTT
>CAZREP010000100.1:0-18184 GCA_964599035.1 uncultured Terrimonas sp.
TGGCATGCAAAAGGTCACCGGTTCGACTCCGGTAACCTCCACACTTAAAAGCAAGGCGCACACGTTTTGAGATGCCGGGATGTCCTTGTATTTTAACCCGAAGGGTTTGAATTTGCGTAGCCCCCAACAAAGTTGGAGGTAAAAGGCAAAGAACAACACAACCCTGAAAGGGTTGAATGAAACAGTTTAAAGCAGGTATTTTTCGTTAAATTCAATAGCATTTTCTGTAAGCAGCCTTTTAAATTCATCATAGAATGTTTCTTTTTTATGATGTTCCTTTTGATGCTTAATGTAATTGATAATAATATTCTTTTCTCTTATCGAATAGGTGAAAGCCCCGTAACTATCCTGCCATTCTTCAAAATCCGGAAACAAGCCACTATCCTTCATCCAGCCATTACTGACTACTTTTATATCTTTAATATAATCAGCAAGGGATGTGGAAGGGTGAAGGTCTGAAAAAATATGAATGTGGTCTTCTGCTCCATTAATGCGGTAAAGCTTATACTTTTTGTGTTGTACAATTCCCCAGATGTATTTGTAAAGATGCTCACAATTTTGTTCCGCAATGGTCTTTTTACGATGCTTCGTGCCAAAAACGATCTGGTAAAAAATCTGACGGTAACTCATGGTGTTTAATTCATTGGTTATAAAATGTGGTGTATACATCTGTAATTTACATTAAGTTTTCTACATTCAACCCCGTTCGGGGTTGTTCCCAACAACGTTGGGGGCTATTCACATTTCAGCCCTTCGGGCTAATGCAACACCCCGACGCCTAAGCATATTAATTGCTCAATCTATATACCGTTGCTCCTGCGATAAGGTAATGGTAAGCTTGCTATGCTCACAGGCAATATCCACCACTTGACCAATTTTAAAGCTGCTGTTCTGTAACCATTTTCCACATAAGCTAATAAGGTGGGCTCCTGATTATCGGTTGTGTTATGAAGCTAATAAGGTTAACATTTTTACATTGAACCGGGGTAACATAAAAAACAGTAAGCAACTATCCCCAATTTGAACCCAATAATTGCTACACTGTAATCTTTGACGACAAAGAGCTACAGTACTTAAACCCTGATTTTTGTTGGAACAACACTTATTTTTTTACTATTAAAAAACAACTTACTTTTGAATACAAATCACAGGTGATGGAGTTCACCTTTAACCGCCCCGCTTAAAAGCAACGGCTGATGACTCCTGTTCATAGCTTAATAATGAGTTACTATGCACAGGAGTTTATTATTTATAGGGATCGGCAGTTTCATTGGTGGCATTTGCAGGTACCTGCTGCAGCAGTTTGTGCAAAATAATTATCCCTCTTCTATTCCTTTCGGTACGCTGGTCGTAAACATTACCGGTTGTTTTGCTATTGGTCTTGTATATGAGCTGGCTTCCAAAGGCAATCTGCTCTCGCTTGAAATGAGGCTGTTCCTTGCTACAGGCATCTGCGGCGGGTATACCACCTTTTCCTCTTTTGCATATGAGAACGTAAGCATGGTGCTTGAAGGTGAATTTTATTACCCGTTGCTGTATGTGCTGCTTAGCGTGGTTGTTGGCTTCGGCGCGGTGCATGCCGGCATTTTATTCATCAAATTAATATCCTGACCATGGAACTGGAATTTGATTCGAAATTGTTGCGCATATTCATTGGTGAAACAGATAAACTGGGGCATCAGCCGTTGTATGAAGCTATTTTATTTGAAGCCAGAAAACAGCGTATGTCAGGCTGCACCATACTGCGCGGCATTATGTCTTTTGGCGCATCTGCACATATTCATACGGCAAAGCTTATAGAGATATCACAAGACCTTCCCGTGGTGATAGAAATAATCGATCATGTAGAAAAGATCAGCGCATTTGCAGATGCTGCCGGGCAACTAGTGGAGCAAGCAGACTGCGGGGGGCTGATAACAATCGAAAAAGCAGGTGTGCTGTATTACAGGTCACGATCACAAAAAAAAGACGACGGTGCAAAGCATAATGAATAATACCGACATAATTTATTCCGATAAATAAACAAATACAACTAATGAGAATTTCAAACATTCATGCCAGGGAAGTGCTCGATTCAAGAGGCAATCCAACAGTGGAGGCGGAGATCACCATTGATGATACTGTTACCGGTAGTGCAATCGTTCCATCAGGTGCAAGCACCGGTGAAAAAGAAGCGGCAGAGCTGCGTGATGGCGATGCCCTCCGATATAATGGTAAAGGGGTATTGAAAGCTGTGGGTAATGTAAACAAAACAATTGCCGGCGCCATCAAAAATAAATCCTACAACAGCCAGCAGGAGCTGGATGATGCGCTTATACAATTAGATGGCACGGCATACAAATCCCACCTTGGCGCCAATGCGATACTTGCCGTATCCATAGCTTATGCAAAAGCAATGGCTGCCTGTCATCGTCAGCCTTTATACCAATACCTGAACAAGGCGGATCAGTACCTGATGCCCGTTCCCTGTATGAACGTGATCAACGGAGGCAGGCATGCAGACAACAACGTGGACTTCCAGGAATTTATGATTGCGCCTCACCGTGCGCCTTCTTTTAAAGAAGCTATACGCATGGGCGAAGAAACCTTTCATGCGCTGAAAAGCATTTTGAACAAGAAAGGATATTCTACCGGCGTGGGCGATGAAGGAGGATTTGCGCCAGATCTCAAATCAAATGAAGAAGCGGTTGAAGTGATCCTTGAGGCCATCACCAAAGCAGGCTATACACCGGGCGATGATATTTCTTTATGTCTTGACCCTGCCACCAGCGAAATGTGGGATGATGGCGGCTACGTTTTTTTCAAATCGTCCAAAGAAAAGATCAGCCCGGCACAGTTGCTTGATACCTGGAAAAGCTGGATACGGCAATACCCTATTGTTTTGCTGGAAGACGGCATGGCGGAAAATGACTGGAACGGATGGAAAATAATGACCCGGGAATTAGGCGATGCGGTGGAACTGGTGGGTGATGATATTTTCTGTACCAATCCTGCGATCCTGCAAAAAGGGATCGATGCCGGCATTGCCAATGCTGTGCTGATTAAGCTGAACCAGATCGGCACGGTAAGCGAAACATTACAGACCATTCATCTTGCCTATACCAATCATTACAACTGTTTTATTTCACATCGCAGCGGCGAAACGGAAGACACTTTTATTGCAGACCTGACGGTGGCCGTAAGCGCAGGTCATTTAAAAACGGGCAGCGGCTGCAGGAGTGAGCGCGTTGCCAAGTTCAACCAGTTGCTGCGCATTGAAGAAGCGCTTGGCAACAAGGCATCCTTTGCAGGTATTAAGTCATTTAAAAACCAGTAAATATGGAAAATACAGCAGTATGGCATCCCTGGCATATCAGCATAGGTGATGAAGCGCCGCAGGTGGTCAAAGCGATCATAGAGATACCCAAAGGCAGCAGGATGAAATATGAGCTGGATAAGCCATCCGGCCTGTTAAAGCTTGACCGCGTTTTATATACCGCTATGTTTTATCCCATGAATTACGGACTGGTACCGCAAACCTATTTTGATGATGGCGACCCACTGGATATTCTTGTGATGTGCTCGGTGGAAATTGAACCGTTGTGCGTAGTGGATGCGAAAGTGATCGGAATCATGCATATGGAAGATGAGAATGGGCCGGATGATAAGATATTGTCTGTTGCCGCGCATGACCCCGCATACCATCACATCAATGACCTCAAGGATATTCCGCAACATCATATGAACGAACTGAGGCATTTTTTCGAAGATTATAAAGCGCTTGAAAATAAAAAAGTGTCGGTAGGGGAAATGTATGGGAAAGAAAAAGCATGGGAATGTGTACGAAAGAGCATGAAGCTGTATAGAAAAAAGTTTAAAACAGCATAATATGCGCATAGCAGTTATAAGTGATATCCATGCCAATCTTCCCGCACTGGAAGAAGTACTGACAGGTATTGATTCGCAAAATGTGGATCTCATCTATTGCCTGGGTGATCTTGTTAACCAAAACGTATGGAACAACGAGGTGGTGGAGCTGATCCGAAAAAGAAAGATACCTACGGTAAAGGGCAATCATGATGAAGGCATTGCCGGAGGAAAGCCTTTTTTCCCTTTTTCATACACGTTCCCCGAAGCTATGCAATGGGGCAGGGAGGCAATTGCCTATACCCTTTCGCATATAACAGATGATAACCGGGAGTTTTTATCAACGCTTCCGCTACGTTTTCGTTTAAAGGTTTTACATGAAGGCGAAAAGCCTTTTTATATTGTATTAGCGCATGGCAGCCCGAAAAGCATTCATGAGAGGCTTTATCGTTTTACGCCCAAAAACCAGTTTGCCGTCATGTTGAGGCAGGCTGAGGCCGACATGCTTATCACAGGCAATACACATGTACCTTATCATCACATTATCCCTGTAGAAGAGAACGGCAGCATTATCAACAGGCATGTGATCAATCCGGGATCGGTGGGCAAGCCTAAAGATGGCGACTGGCGCCCAAGCTATGCTATCATTACGCTTGATGCGACCCGCTCGCTGCACAAAGATGTGGATGCCGTAAAGGTTGACTTCTGCCGTATCCAGTATGATCTGGGGAAAGCCGTAAAAGCCATTAAGCATAACGGGCTGCCTGTTTACTACGGCGGTTGTTTAATAACGGGGTAAAAGATACCAATGATAACATTCATGTTTTCAAAAAGGTATACAGGTAATGTGCAGAGGTAAATCTTTAGGATATGAAGCTCGCATTTATCAGAGTGATATACATACAAAGATCAGGGAGGAACAATCGCCAGGTGCATACAATGATTATTGATAGATAGCGTTATTAAAGCAGTGTATGAATGTCAGCCTTACAAAACCCGGTATAACCGCTTTCAGCAGGGTACCCTTTGGTACAGACCAGTTAATTTGTACCGGTAAGATAAAAACAGCTAACTTTCTTTCTTCAAAATATGGCTATGAAATTCCGCCTGTTCCTGTTGCTCTTCTTTGTTTCAACCTTTACGGGAGTTGCCCAGGATCTCTCCAGATCCATGCACAATGCGTTCCTGGTTACCAGGATGGTAGAGAAATTCCATATTCGCCCCCGGCCGCTGGATGATGCGTTCAGCAATGACCTGCTGAACCATGTATTAAAAGCAGCCGATCCCGGCAAGCTTATCTTTTCTGCCCATGACATTAAGGAGCTTGCGGCTTACAGCAATACACTTGATGATGCAATCGTGCAACAGGAAACCGTTTTTCTTAAAGCGCTTGTTGCAGCCTGGACAAGAGGGATCCGGCAGAATGATTCCCTGCTGCGGATGATCACTAAAAAGCCGTTTGACTTTTCAGTGCGGGAAAGCTATGCTTTAGCTGAAGATACCGCGTATGCTATCAGTATCAGCAGCAGGGAGAATAAGCTATACAAGTATGTTAAGCAACAGGTACTGGAAGCTATAACAGATAGGAGGCAGGAGTTCGAAAATAAAAGTCCTGCACTGCAAAAGAAATTCATTGACAGTTGTGAAGCGCTGATCCGGAAAGAAGCATATGCTTCTTTCAGCGCTACTTACTTAGCGGTTGCAGAACAGCAGAAAGCAGAAGCCGTAATGGGCAACCTGTTTTGTAAAGCGCTCGCCCATTGTTATGACCCACATACTACTTTTATGCCTTCGGACGAGAAAGAAATCTTTGATGAAGACCTTGGGCAGAAGCCGCTTCGTTTTGGTGTTGCATTCGGTCAGAATGAAGCGGGCGACATAGTAATAGCCAGCCTCCAGCCGGGCAGCCAGGCTTTCAGGAGCGGTATGGTAAACCCGGGCGACAGGGTTATGGCATTACAGGAAACTGATAAGCCGGCTGTTGATGTAAAAGATAGCGGCTATGAAAAACTGGATAGTCTGCTTAGTGAGACGGCATCGGAAAAAATATTGCTTACGGTAAAAAAGCCGGATGGTATTACAAAGCAGGTAACGCTTTATAAAGAACGCTTTTCTACAGAAGAAGATGAAGAGGGAAAAGTGCAGGGCTATATTTTGAAAGGAGTTAAAAATATCGGTTACATTTCTATTCCGGATTTTTATATTGATTGGGAGGATAGCCGGGCTGGTATGGATGGTTGTGCAAATGACGTAGCGAAGGAGATCGTTAAGCTGAAAAAAGAAAATATAGAAGGATTGATCATTGATATCCGTTACAATGGCGGAGGATCGGTGAAAGAAGCTGTTGATCTTTCGGGGATATTTATTGATGGTGGGCCTGTGGCGCAGTATATCCAAAAAGACCAGAAGGTGCTAACGCTCAAAGACGTTAATGCAGGGAGCATATTTTCCGGGCCGTTACTGATCATGGTAAACGGCTACAGCGCATCAGCGTCTGAATTGTTTTCTGCTACATTGCAGGACTACAACCGTGCGGTTATCGCCGGAACACCGACTTACGGGAAAGCTACGGGGCAGATTGTTTTACCGCTGGATACCATGGTAACGGTTGAAACAATGCAAAGCAACCATGCAGAAAGTTTTATAAAGATCACCACTTCGGCGCTGTACCGTGTTAGCGGGATTTCTGCACAAAGGCAGGGTGTTACTCCTGATATTATTTTGCCCGACCTCCTTCAAATGGTAGGCACTAAAGAGGAGCAGGAGAAGCTGGCGTTCAGGCTTTCACCTGTTGAACCCAATAAATATTATAAGCCTTATAAACCCATTGATAAGGTGGCATTAAGAGCCGTTGCCCAGGCGGTTACGGATACCAGCTCTTATTTTAAAATGCTTAAAAAATATGAGCTGCAGCTCAAAAACCTGATGCAGCAGAACGAAATCTCCTTAAAGATGGAGGATATGCTGCAATATAAGAAGGAGCAGCAGCATTGGCTGGATATTTTTGAAGCATACCGGCAGCAGGCTTTTTTCACAGTAAGCAATCATGCAATGCATAAAGAGCGGCTTAAGGTAAGTACATGGCTTACCGATATGGACAATGAAACAAAGGCTTCACTTGCGGAAGATCCTTATATTAATATCTGCTACATGGTGCTTGTCAACATGATCCCTGACTAAATCAGACCAGATGGTTCCCCGCAAAAACATATGCAAAATATAAACCCCTGAGATATGAAAAAAATACCCCAAATCCTGTCATTCTTACTTTTATTTGTATTTCTTGCCGATCCTTTTGCCCGTGCACAGGAAGCCACTCCTGTGGGTTATATGGAGCAAATTGATAAAGCAGAGCAGGAAGCCAACCAAAAATACCTGGCTTATGTAAGCGCGGCAGCACATAGCGGGCGAATGAAGAAAGTGGAACGGATGCGGCAGCAATTGCTTGACGGCATTAACAATAGCCGTAATAATGTAAGAGGTGTCCCCTTTTATAAAGGTGAAAAGGAATTGAAGCAAAGCAGCATTGAATATCTTGATCTGCTATATCATGTTTTCAATGAAGATTATGCAAAGATCGTGAACATGGAAGACATTGCGGAGCAATCGTTCAATGAAATGCAGGCTTACCTGCTGTTGCAGGAAAAAACAAGTGAGACGCTCAATGAGGCCCAGTCCAAACGGAATGATGCTACCAGAAAATTTGCGGAAAAATACAATATACGGCTCGTGGAAGAAATCTCTGCCATGGGCGAAAAAATGAAAAAGGCTGCAGATGTTATTAAGTACCGCAATGAAATCTATCTCCTTTTTTTTAAATGTAACTGGCAATGGAGTGAAATGAATAAGGCGATTCAGGGCAGCAAGGTGAACGATATTGAGCAGGCGCGCAGTGCGGTAATAAGCTATGTGGAAGACGGGCTGAAATCACTGGGCATGCTGAAAGCTTTCGAGGGTGATGCAGCACTGGTAAATGTTTGCAGGCAAATACTCTCCCGTTATAAACAAATGGCGGAGAAAGATGTGCCCGGGATCACCACCTTTATCCTCGCGTCTGAGAATTTTGAAAAAGTAAAGAAATCGTTCGATACCAAACCGGAAAGAGAACGCACCAGGCAGGATGTGGATCATTACAATAAAGCGGTAGAGGATATGAATGCCGGCGTGAACAGGTATAATGCTGCAAACAAAAACCTGTACGAGACCAGCAGGAGCCTGGTTGATCTTTGGCAAAAAGCCGATAAGGATTTTTCCAATGAACACACTCCTTATTTCAGGAGGTAGCGGAAGGAGCGGATTTGAAGGAAAGCAAACAGGATGCCGCTGCAGCATATGTCCGCAGTTTTATTTTATTTGCCGGAAAAATAAAACCAGCTTAGAAAAGCTGCGAGCAGCATTACGAACAGGAAGGTCCATATACCTCCGCTGCTGTCATTGTTCTTCCCCCATGCCAGCACGGGAGATGATGCCTGCTGTGAGAAAGTTCGTTTCATCAATCCCAGGAAATCATAGAAAGCATCCTGGACATTGTCTTTTGTGGCCATGCCATTTTCGGGTTTGGTAGCTTCAATATCGATAATGGTACCGTCTTTTGGATCAGGTATGAGCTTTACGGATATGATCACAATGCAAAATGATTTTATCCACCCAAACAGAAATGAATTTGCTGATATATTTTTATAATATGATTCAGAATAGCTCTTGCCTTTATCCAGCAGCTCCCCTAGAGTGCCTTTTACCGTTTCCAGTTCGTGATCCACCTTCAGCACGGTTTTAATGGCAGGTGTATGTGTTTTTTCTCTCATCTCACTACGGTTAATGCTTATTAGCAGTACAATCTTCTTGCCACACTGATCCTAAAATGCGTTCGTTGGGGGATGTTAACAATTTGAATAGGGATGTTAATGTATAAACAGTATGTGGTATTAATTTTCTGCCCCTAATGAAAGCGGGGGACAAAAAAATAATGTAGGTTTGAACATGAGTAATCCCGAAATCATTGTATATGTTTAATTTTCAGATACCTCAATTGTATAATGTAATAAGACAGCCCTCCTTTTTGTTTTTATTATCGCTTATGATCTTTACAGCAACTTATGCACAGCCATCCCAAAAACCTGTCCGTATCATCATGATAGGCGCTCATCCGGATGATTGCGATATCAAGGGGGGTGGAACGGCAGCGCTTTTTGCATCTATGGGGTATGCGGTTAAGTTTTTGTCTGTAACCAATGGTGATGCAGGACATCAACTGGAAGGAGGGGGTGTTCTTGCAAGAAGAAGAGCTGCCGAAGCAAATGAAGCGGGTAAGCGGTTAGGTGTTACCTACGAAGTGCTGAATAACCATGATGGGGAGTTGATACCTGATCTTGCGGTACGGCTGCAGATCATCCGCAGGATACGGGAATGGAATGCGGATATTGTTATTGCGCCGCGCCCGAATGATTACCATCCGGATCATCGTTATACCGGTATACTTGTGCAGGATGCATCCTATATGGTAGGTGTTCCGAATATTGCTTCGGATGTGGCGCCTTTAAAGAAAAACCCGGTATTCCTTTATTTCCGTGATGCTTTTACAAAGCCCAATCCTTTTCATGCTGATATTGCTGTAGATATTACAGAGGTATATGATAAAAAAATAGCCGCTATGGACGCGCACGAGTCGCAGTTTTATGAATGGCTGCCCTGGATAGGAGGTTATGCCGATCAGGTGCCAAAGGAGGCTGAGGAAAGGAAAAAATGGCTGGGGCTGCGCTCCGCTGCTCCCATTACTCCTGAAGTGAGGACTGTGTTGGAAAAATTTTATGGAAAACAAAAAGCTTCTGTAGCAAAACATGCCGAAGTGTTCGAGATCTGTGAATACGGCTCCCGACCCTCTGAGGAAGAAATAAGGGAACTGTTTCCCATGCTGAGGAAATAACTTTACCCGAATCGTTCCACGGCAAAGGGAGCAAGACTGATACTGCTTTTTTGTCCGTTGATCACCTCGCTTACCAGCTTGCCGGTGCCTGCACCAAGGCTTAGCCCCAGCATGGAATGACCGGTGGCAATTACTACATTATTATAGCGCTTTATTTTTCCTATATAGGGTAACCCATCGGCTGAGCAGGGGCGGTATCCATACCAGAGTTTCTCCGGTGCCGGCATAGGGATGTCGAATTCCGGAAAGAATCTTTTTACAGCATTTAAAATGCCCTGTACCCTTTGGTAACGCGGAGGCGTGTGGGTTGGCACCACTTCCATTGTTCCTCCAAACCGGATCTTGTTGCCATCCATAGGGGTAATGGCTACTCTGCCTTCGGCCAGCACAGCCGGGTGATGGAGGTGATAGGGAGCACTTTCCAGGGTTACCGAATAACCCCGCCCGGGCATGAGTGGTATTTTGGTATTGATCATAGCTGCCATTTCGCGGCTCCATGCGCCTGTGGCTATTACCACCGTTTCGGCGTCAAAATCTGCCTGGGGAGTGAGTACCTTTTTAATGGATACTCCGTTTTTTTCAAAGCCGGTTACCGTTGTGCCGCCCAGCAGCTTTACCCCGTTCTGCTTTAATTGCAAAAGTAACCCCTGCATTAGTTTATTGGGGTAAAGGTGAGCATCACATTTAAACAGTATAGCGCCGATAGCGTTAATGGTGGTATCCGGTTCCAACTGTTGCAATGCTGCTGCATCAAGCAAAGAAGCCTCCAGTCCCAGTGATCCCGCCTGCTGCACGATATGTTCCGCATGTTCCGCCATGGCGCCGGTCTGAAATATTTCCAGCAGTCCCTTATGCTCGTAAGAGAAGTCAAATCCCGGTGTGGCTGCCCATTTTTCATATTCTTCCTGACTCAGCAATGCTATATCACGTAAAGGAATAGCCGAGCTCCTGACATGACGGGCATTCGCGCTACGTGCAAATTTCAGCCCCCAGTCTATCAATGACCGGTTTAGCGAAGGCTGTATATAAAAAGGACTCTGCGGATTGAACATCCATTTTAGTCCCTTCCGCACCATACCCGGCGCAGCCAGAGGAATAAAATGACTTGGGCACACATAGCCGGCGTTGCCGTAAGAGCAGTTATCAGTGAAATCGCTTTTGTCTATAACTGTAACGCTATGGCCCGACCGTTGCAGGTAATAAGCAGAGCTGAGTCCGATAATGCCGCCGCCAATAACAATTACATGCTTCATAGCAGGATTTGGGTTTTTATATTTCCCGGTTCATTACAATGGATTGGCAAAGTTATTATATAAAGCGGATTGATATTGAAAAAAAGAAGAAGTAGTTTTGTTGTGTCGGTCAGACGATCTTTATACAAATGAAGCCTGATATGAGAAAGATACTTCTTTTCCTGTTTGTAACGGCCCATTAATTCCCCAGCAGTTTAACGGCCAGGTACGCCATTAAACCGCTGCTTATTTTGAGCGCATCTTCGTCTATATTAAAGGTTGGGTTATGCAGCGAGGAGCTGATCCCTTTTTCCCTGTTTCCCACTCCGAGCGTATAAAAGCAGGCATTGGTTGCCTGCGAATAATAGGCAAAATCTTCGGCTGCCATCCATATTTCCTGTTCAACCACATGGTCTTTTCCCATATATGCTGAAGCATGCTGCACAACCTGTTCAGATAGCTTTTCCTCGTTGATCAGGAACGGGTATCCTTTCCTGATATGGAAATCGCAACTGCCTCCCATGCTTTCGGCGATGCCTTCCGCCATTTTTTTCATTTTCATATGCGCCTCAGCCCTCCATGTTTCATCCATGGTACGGAATGTGCCTTCCATGTGTACCGTATCGGGAATAACATTGATAGCACCGTCTGCAATTACTTTCCCGAAAGAAAGCACAGAGGGAATTTTGGGATGGGCGAACCGGCTTACGATCTGCTGTAAGGCAATAATAATGTGTGATGCGATTACCACGGGGTCGATATTCAGGTAAGGTTGTGCCCCATGACCGCCTTTACCTCTTACCGTAACAGTGATCTCATCCATGGAAGCCATGAACTTTCCCCTGCATACGCCTATTTTACCGCAATCCAGGGATGGCGTGACGTGCTGACCGATTATTGCAGCAGGTCTCGGATCTTCGAGCACGCCTTCTTTTATCATAAGGCTTGCTCCTCCGGGCAGCTTTTCTTCCCCCGGTTGGAACACCAGCTTGACCGTACCTCCGAATTTTGCTTTTACAGACTGCAGGATAGCAGCAACGCCAAGCAGGGAAGCCGTATGGGCATCGTGCCCGCAGGCATGCATCACTCCTTTGTTTTTTGATACATACTGAACGGTGTTGGCTTCTGTGATCGGTAAGGCATCCATATCTGCCCGAAGCGCAATAACGGCGGAAGAAGGCTGTTCACCTTTCAATATGCCCACCACACCCGTATCCGCCATAGCCTTCCAGGGAATGTTCAGCTCTTCCAGTTTGCGCTTTACAAAAGCGGAGGTTTCATATTCATGAAAAGAAAGCTCGGGATGGGCATGCAAATGCCTCCTGTTGTCTAATACAGATGTATAAAATGTGACCGCCAGCTCCCTTATCTCCTCCTTTAGCATATACTTATACGTTATTTTTCCTTGTCTGCCTCAATGAATTGTTTTACGAAATCGTCGTCTGTTAAAGCGCTGTGTGCTTCGGTAACCCGGTCTATTTCTTCAGCCTGCCCCGGTGATAGTGTTTCTTTGGGGCTGAGGCAGGCAATATTTTCCATAAGTCCCTGCCGCCTTAATACTTCATGTATGCCGGAAATACAGCCATGGTAGGCATTGGCGGCATCAAAAATAGCCGCGTTCATATCGGTAACTGCAATTCCTTTCGACAGCAACGCCTCAATTCCCTGGTAGCCTGATGCTATGCATTGCTTTGTTTCTTCCAGCAATTCCACTGCTTTTTTGGTCCATACCGCCCAATGTCCGAGCAAGCCGCCGGTAAATCTCTTTTCAACCGTTTTTCCGTTTATTGTGAACCTGTAAGGAGTGAGCAGATCTGCCACAATATTATCATCGTTTCCTGTATATAAAGCAATTTCATCTTTTCTCCGTGAGTCGCATACTGCTCTTACCACATCCAGTGTTTGATACCGGTTAAACGCTGCAACCTTAATGGCGCGCACATTGGGTATGTCGGCGAAATCGCGCCAGAATGCATAGCTTAACCTGCGGCCACCCACGGCCGGCTGAAGATAAAATCCGAACAGGGGGATGATTGCTGCCACTGCCTCTGCACGTTTAATAAGCTGTGCTTCCGAATAATCTGCCAGTCCGCCATTGCTGAGCAGCCCAAGATGATAATCATATTTTGCTGCAAGCTCCGCTTCTCTTATTGCAATATCGGTAGCTCCGCAGATGCCGGCTACCTTTATAAAGGGACGTTTAAGCCCCGCGCTATTCACTTCTTCGGCTGCCATTTTAAGAACGGGTTCAAGCAGGCTGATGCCGGGGTCTCTTATTTCAAATTGTGTGGTATGCACTCCCACGGCGACGCCACCTGCTCCGCTGGCAATATAATACCGGGTAAGACGCTTCTGGCGTTCCTCGTCAACAGACAGATCTTTTTTCAGCACTAACGGGTGTGCGGGTATTACTGTACCCTTGTGAAGGAGGTCATTTATTGCTGTGTTCAATGGTTCCATTGGTGTATTTTTTGTTTTTTAGTATTTCCCTTTTCTTTCCTGGAAATGGGTGGGCTTATTGATGGTTTTACCTCCATGGATAAGCCAGTTGCCAATGATGTGGATCATTTGCTTGAGGGTAACCCTCGGATATCCGAAAAGCCGGTACGATTCTGCCGCATTGCTCAGGTAGGCTGTGGGCTGCTCTTCGCCGGTAAATTGTGGTTCTTTGTCAAACAGCTTTCCGAACTCTCCTGCCAGCCATCTTACGGATACTGTTTCGGGCCCGGCAATATTAAGTATCCTGGGCGGATTGCTG
Source organism: uncultured Terrimonas sp. (assembly GCA_964599035.1). Classification (GTDB taxonomy): domain Bacteria; phylum Bacteroidota; class Bacteroidia; order Chitinophagales; family Chitinophagaceae; genus Agriterribacter. Next base: position 13,760 of record CAZREP010000100.1, read on the forward strand.
CAATGATGCAGACAGCGCAATGCCATCTCATTGGCATCACCCTGCCAGATCACATTTACATTACCCATGGTAAGATCAACAGGATCACTGTCTTTTACCGATCGGGCGATCTCCAGCAATACACCGTAGGTTACATCATTGGCATAGTTGAGACGATACAGCAAAACCGGGGTGTTGTATCGTGAGGCACCGTACTGGAACATTCTTTCCCTGCCAAGGCAGGACTGCGCATACTCCCCTGTTGGTAACGGAGGGTGATCTTCCGGCAGCCCGCCTGATGTTACAGGAGCCATGGGATATACATTTCCCGTAGAGAATGCCACGATCCGGGAGTTCCTGTATTTTTCGGCTACGCGTCCGGGTAAGTAAGTGTTCATTGCCCAGGTAAACGATTCATTTCCCGTGGTACCGAATTTATTTCCTGCGAGGTAGAGCACGTTCTTTGACTCTGGTAATTGCTGAAGCTGCTCGTCGTTGAGCAGGTCCGCCTTTATGGTTTCAATACCAAGTTGTGTCAGCTCTTCTTTTAGTCCCGGTTCCGAAAAACGGGCAACTGCGATGACTTTCTTCCTGCTTCCTGTTTTATCAACCGAGCGCTGCGCAAGTCTTGCCAGGTCGGGTCCCATTTTACCGCCTGCACCAAGAATAATAATATCTCCGTCAAGCGAATCCATGTCGGCGAGTAAAGCTTCTGAAGGTTGCAGCAGGTCGTTGTAAACTGATTCAATATTCTGCATGTGTAATCTTTATATTTAAGGTAAGAAGATGATTAACGGGTTCAGGATGGCTTGGTGTTGGTATGCGAAGTGTTTTTAGAGGGCAGCAGCATAATGGCGATAGTGCCTATAACAGCGAGGGAGATCAGCACTTCAAAACCGCTGAAATAACTTCCTGTTTTATCTCTTATCCATCCTACCAGCATGGGCGATAAGGCATCTGCCATTACATCCGTGGTGAGGATGATGCCCATTACCCTACCCAGTATTTTTATTCCGAACAGCTCTGCTGTCATCAGCGGGATGATCATATAATCGCCTCCTAACGCCATTCCAAAAATAAATGCAAACAGGTAAATAACACCGGGGGTAGTCGCAAAATATAGCATAGGTATAGCTGCTGCAACCAGTATATAGATCAGGATCATGACCAATTTTTTGGATATGCGGTCTGCCAGCCATCCCATAAAAAGCCTTCCTATGATCGAAGAAAAAAGCACGATTGAGATCAGGTTGGCAGATTGCCCCTGTGTGTAATTCAGATCAAGGCTGAAAAATAATTTCAGGTGCTGGCTGGTGCCGCTCACCGCCGCGATAGAGCAGGTGCTGCCAATCATCAGCAGGTAAAAAGACCTGTTTTTCAGGATATGCTTAAGCGATGCCTCCTGCCCGGGACCTGATTGTTTTTCCAGGGTGGTACCGGGAGGAGTATCTTTCACGAAGAAGGCGACCGGGAAGGCCACCAGGATCATGATCACTCCTAATAAGATAAGGGCAGTGTGCCATCCGAAGTGAAAATTCAGTAATCTGGCGATCTGCGGAACCAGCATCCCGCCAACGCCTACTCCCAGATAAGCGATACCCATAGCTTTCCCGCGTGATTTGGTGAACCAGCGCGAGGTAAGCACCTGGTTGGGTAAAGGTCCTCCGCAAATATATCCCGATGCAGCAAGCAGGCTGAACAGGTAGAACTGCCACAGGGATGTCATCATTCCGAATGCCATAAAAGCGATCCCACCGAAAAGAATGCCGGAGAGGATCAGCTTTCGCGGGCCAAATCTGTCAATGAGCCAGCCTACCAAAAAACCTGATAAGGCTACGGTAACCCGGCCGAATGCGCTTCCCGAAGTGATGGTAACCCGCGACCATCCCAGGTCTTTTACCCAGAAATCGTAGAAGAACGATAAGCCATAGAACATGATCCCTATCAGCGAAAAAAGGCTTGCAAAGCCTGTTGCTGCTACTTTTATCTGGTCTGTGCTCAAAGCGCTTCTTCGATGTGGATGGTCTTGCATCTGATCTATATTTTGCCGGGTATTCATTAGTAGTCTTGGTTTCTTTGTTAACTGTTTTATTTGATAGCGTTATAGCTGACGAAGATACGGATCATTTTAACTGTTTATGACTATTTTATTCTCTTTTTCGTTAACGTCAACGGTCTTTGTGGTGCTGAAAGGCAATAAAAAAAGAAGCAAGGAACAGTACGGGTTTTGTTGTGTACTTCTCCTTGCTCTTTTTCAACGGTATGATAAATACGTCATCCCGTTCCCGCGTGCATAAATGTATGGGATAAATTACCGTTCCAGCTTAAAGCTGTTCACTTCTTCCATCGTTAACCCCAATGCCTTAGCCACACCTTCTCCATAACCAGGATCGGCTTTATAGCAATTGCGGATATGTCGTATTTGTATGAACTTTTGTGCGCCACCCACCTGTGCTGCGGTGTTTTTGAACAATAGCTCCTTTTTGTCATTGGTCATTAACCGGAACAGGTTACCTGGTTGTGAGTAGTAGTCATCGTCCACCCTGTGGTCCCATGCAGTAGCGTCGCCATGAAGGGCTAATGGCGGTTCCTTGTATTCGGGCTGCTCCTGCCATTCATTAAAGCTGTTGGGCTCATAGTGTTTTGTACCTCCGTAGTTGCCATCTACCCGCATGGCCCCGTCCCTGTGGAAGCTGTGATAAGGACATTTGGAGGCATTGACCGGTATCTGGTAATGATTTACGCCCAGGCGGTAGCGTTGTGCATCGCCATACGAGAATAGTCTGCCTTGCAGCATTTTATCGGGCGAAAAGCCAATTCCGGGAACGATATGGGCAGGGTTAAATGCAGCCTGCTCCACTTCCGCAAAGTAATTTTCCGGGTTGCGGTTCAGCTCGAACTCACCTACAGGGATCAGCGGATAATCTCCCTTGGGCCATACTTTGGTGAGATCGAAAGGATTGATATGATAGTTGTTGGCTTCCGCTTCTGTCATCACCTGGATGAACATTTTCCACCTGGGGAAATCGCCCCTTTCAATAGCTTCAAACAGGTCTCTTTGATGAGTTTCCCTGTCGTTGCCTACCATCTTTGCTGCTTCCTCGTCAGACAGGTTCTCAATCCCCTGCTGGGTTCTGAAATGGAATTTTACCCAATACCTGGTATTGGATGCATTGATGAAGCTGAAGGTGTGGCTGCCAAATCCGTGCATATGGCGGTACGATCTGGGAATGCCTCTGTCGCTCATCACAATGGTTACCTGGTGCAGCGCCTCGGGAAGCAATGTCCAGAAATCCCAGTTATTATCGGCGCTTCTTAAGTTGGTTTTGGGGTCTCTTTTCACAGCGTGATTCAGATCGGGGAATTTCATCGGGTCCCTGAAAAAGAAAACCGGGGTATTGTTACCTACCAGGTCCCAGTTTCCCTGTTGGGTGTAAAACTTTATGGCAAAACCACGGATGTCGCGTTCTGCATCTGCCGCGCCACGTTCCCCGGCAACGGTGGAAAAGCGTACGAACAGGTCTGTTTTTTTCCCGATTGTGCTAAACAGGTCGGCTTTGGTGTATTGGGTAATATCGTGGGTTACGGTAAAAGTACCATACGCGCCGGAGCCCTTGGCATGCATCCGCCTTTCCGGGATCACTTCGCGGTCAAAGTGAGCCATTTTTTCCAGGAACCAGAAGTCCTGCAATAGTGCCGGCCCACGGGCGCCTGCTGTCTGAATGTTCTGATTGTCGGGAACAGGATTACCTGTTACGGTGGTCAGTTTCTTTTTATTTTCCATGTTGATTGATTTAAGGATAACTGAAAGGCAATATTACTCCTTTGCCGGTGCAGAAAAGAATTTGTACCCTATTTTATATATTTATGGGCTATAGATATTGTCTATATCTTTAATTGATCTTATAGCCTTTCCGGAGCGGGGTTAATGTAAGGGGGATTTAAAACAGTTCCTGGTATGCTTTTTCGCCCTGTCTTTTTTCAAATGCGTCTATAGCGGCTTTTATGGCACTTGAAGTTGCTCTTTCGCTTTCCATGGAGATGGATTGGCCGTTTTTTTGTGCGCCGTTAAGCCATTCCCCCTTTTTCTTTGTTTTGAATACAAGGAATTCGTTCTTGCCTGTGGGAGCTTCTACAATTACCGTATAGGCTATTATCCTCTCTTTATTCTTGTACTTAAAAAAGAGGAATTTAACGGGTCGCCGGATCCCTACCCGTTTATTAATAACATGACCAAGCTTTTGGTTCGGAAGAGGAATATCAAAGGGCTGCATGGTATAAACTTAAAACACAAAGTTACAGGAAACGCTCAGACAGGAAACCGCTTTGAATTTAAACAACGATCTCTTAACAAATTATGATATAAGTTTTTGCCAATTAGCGTGGCAAGCCTATTTTTGCGCCGGAGAGTTGGCAGAGTGGTCGAACGCGGCGGTCTTGAAAACC
>CAZREP010000101.1:0-1597 GCA_964599035.1 uncultured Terrimonas sp.
TTGGCTTTTGCGGCCTTATCAGACGAAAATTCCTGCTGGAGTGAAAAATACATTTCCTCCGTTAGTTTACTGGTAGGTTTCAGTTCATCTTTGGCAAAGCCCTTCCCTATCAGGAAATCAATAAGCGTTTCCTGCCCGATATTAAATTCTTTGGCCGCTGCTAATAAGCGTGGTAATTTTATTTCAGCCATACTTTCTTTGTCCCGTAACGATCAGCAGAATGTACGGGAATTGTTTGTTTTATTCTGTTCTTATAAATAGACGCATCATCATACGTGGTGTTTATCCTTTTTGAAATTCTTCTTCCAGCACCTTTCTCACGTCTTCAATGGTCTCTTTCTCCAAATCCGTTCTTCTCTCCAGTTCCTCGGTAGTGAGATCCAGCACGCTGCGCGCAGTATCACATCCAATGCGTTTCAGCTCATCAATTACCCAGGTATCAATTTCGTCTGCAAATTCATCCAGGTCAATGTCGAATTCTTCTGTTTCGTTCTCATCATCGCGGAATACATCAATTTCATAGCCGGACAGCTCACAGGCCAGCTTGATGTTTACGCCCCTGCGCCCAATTGCCAGCGACACCTGGTCTGGCTTAAGATACACATTGGCGTGCTTTTTTTCTGTATCAATTTCCATAAAGCTCACCTTGGCGGGGGTTAGTGCGCGCTGGATAAGCAGCTGGGTATTATTGGTCCAGTTGATCACATCTATATTTTCATTTTTCAGCTCCCGCACGATGCCGTGGATACGGCTTCCTTTCATTCCCACACAGGCGCCCACGGGGTCGATACGGTCGTCGTAAGATTCCACCGCCACTTTTGCCCGCTCCCCGGGCTCCCGCACTATTTTACGTATCACGATCAGGCCGTCAAAGATCTCCGGAACTTCAATTTCAAGCAGCTTTGCCAGGAAAGAAGGATGCGTACGGGACAGGATAATGACAGGCGAATTGTTTTTCAATTCCACTTTTTTCACAACAGCTTTTACATTCTCCCCTTTTTTAAAGTAATCCGAAGGGATTTGCTCGGATTTGGGGATGATCAGCTCATTGCCGTCTTCATCTAATAATAATACTTCTTTTTTCCATACCTGGTATACTTCTGCGCTGATAATTTCTCCCACCCGGTCGGCATATTTTTTAACCAGGTTGTTTTTCTTCAGGTCGCTGATACGGCTTGCCAGGGTTTGCTTGGCAGCCAGGATGGCCCTGCGGCCAAAATCAAGTATATCCACTTCCTGGAACAATTCCTCACCTACTTCGAAGTCGGGCTCAATCTTAATGGCATCGCTGTAGGCGATCTCTGCTACGGGATTTTCCACCTGCCCGTCTTCCACTATGGTACGGCGGTGAATGATCTCAAGGTCTCCTTTCTCCGTATTCACGATCACGTCAAAATTTTCGTCGGAACCATATTTTTTACGGAGTAGGGTCTTAAATACGTCTTCCAGCACTTTCATCAATGTGGGACGGTCTATGTTCTCTGCGTCTTTAAAATCCTGAAAGGACTCAATAAGATTGATACTTGCCATATTACAGCTTTTTATCCTCTGTCAGAACTAAGGTATGACCTTCATCCGGTAAGGAGCGTTAAAATTG
>CAZREP010000101.1:1607-18150 GCA_964599035.1 uncultured Terrimonas sp.
GTATGTTCCAGGGTCTCTTTTTTCCTGTTTTTTTCTTTTATTTCCTCTACCTGTATTGCCACATCGTTTACTGCCGTCAGCTTTCCTTCCACTTTCCCCCCATCCTGTAAAAGCACCTCTACCTTTCTGCCTGTATTTTTTATATACTGCCGTTTCAGCTTCAGCGGTTCATCAAGGCCCGGTGAAGAAACTTCAAGGGAAAAATCACCGTCGGAGAAAATACCGCTGCTTTCTATCTGCTTATACAACGCCCGGTTATACTTCGCACACTTGTCGATCGATACCCCGTTATCGGCGTCCAAAAACACCTTTATATTGTTGGTTGGGTTTATCTTGACCTCTACCAAAAAATACCCCGGATCATCTGCCAGTAACGGGCCTATCATTTGGGCTATAATACCGGTTGTTGTGTCGCCTCCCATAGTCTTGATAAATGAAGAAGGGAACGGATCGTTCCCTTCTGTCGTTCTTTTCCTGCGGCAAAGTTAGGGTATTCAGATGAAGCGCAAAATTTTTTTAAGAGGGATTGTACTGTATCGCAAAAAGCCAGAACTGCGCTCCTGCCTTTACTTTTCCGCCTCTTTCTCTGATGGTTTCTTATGCCTTATAATAGCTCCTGTACCACTCAATAAAATGCTGTACCCCGGCACTTACTTTGGTATTGGGTTTATAGTGCAGGTCTTTTACAAGGTCCTGCACATCGGCGCAGGTGGCGGCCACATCGCCGGGCTGCATGGGCAACATCTGCTTTTGGGACTTTTTGCCCAGGCTTTCTTCGATGGCTTCAATGAAATCCATCAGCCTCACAGGATTATTGTTTCCTATGTTATATACTTTATAGGGGGCGGTAGAAGTAGAAGGGTCTGAATGAACGGAGTTCCATGATGGGTTGCCTGCCGGTGGATGGTCGATCACCCTCACAACGCCTTCCACGATATCGTCGATATAAGTAAAATCTCTTACCATATTGCCGTTATTGAACACCTGTATGGGCTTATCTTCGAGCGTGGCCCTGGTGAACAGGAACAACGCCATGTCCGGTCTTCCCCACGGTCCGTATACGGTAAAAAACCGCAGGCCTGTGGTGGGTATCCCAAACAAATGACTGTAGGTGTGCGCCATCAGCTCATTGCTTTTTTTGCTGGCGGCGTATAAAGAAATGGGATGATCTACATTATCGGAGGTGGCGAAGGGCGACTTGCCATTGAGCCCGTATACACTTGAGCTGCTGGCATAAGCCAGGTGTTTGATGTTGTGATGACGGCAGCATTCCAGAATATTGAGAAAGCCCACAATATTACTATTGATGTACACATCCGGGTTGGTCAGACTATAGCGTACACCGGCCTGGGCGGCAAGATTGCAAACTTTGTCAAACTGCTGTGCAACAAATAATTTTTCCAGGTTGGCTTTATCTTCAAGCTGTAGCTGGATAAAATGGTAATTGGGGTGTTTTGAGCTTGCTACCAGTTTATTGTACTCGATTTCGTTCTTATTTATACCGGCGGTTTGCAAACGGCTATACTTCAGATTTACGTCGTAGTAATCATTGATGCTGTCCAACCCAACTACCTCATCTCCACGCGCAATAAGATAATTTGCCAAATGAAAACCTATAAATCCTGCCGTTCCGGTAATTAATATTTTCATATCCGGTTATTTTTAATTGAATGGCTGCAAAGTAAATAAACTAAACCTCATCCCGCACATGCGGGACGAAATCTGGAAAAAAAGTACCAAAAGACAAGTCACAGGAACCAAATAAAACCTGAAATCCGAATATGAAAGCCCGAAATCCGAAGTCCGAATACACGGCGAAATAGTGGCATAATATATTCCTTTACGATCGCTGCCCCTTAGCGTGCGCTGCGTGAAACATGAGGTGAAGCACCAAGAAACAAATAACAAGAACCAAATAAATTTCAAATCCTCACACCCGTTCCTGGGTGAGCTTCTCTGCATTTTCGGCAAACTGTAAGGCGTCAATAAATTCCTGCAAATCGCCGTTCATTACACTGTCGAGATGATATACGGTAAGTCCTATACGGTGATCCGTGACCCTGCCCTGGGGAAAATTATAAGTTCTTATTTTGGCCGACCGGTCGCCGGTGCTTACCAGGCTTTTCCTGTGACGGGCAATCTCTTCTTCCTGCTTGCGTACCTGCTCTTCATACAAACGGGTGCGTAGCATCTGCATGGCTTTTTCACGATTGCCTAACTGTGAACGTTCCGTTTGGCATATCACTACAGTGCCTGTAGGTATATGGGTGAGCATCACCTTGGTTTCCACTTTATTTACGTTTTGCCCGCCGGCTCCCCCGCTTCTTGCCGTTTCCATTTTCACATCGCTTTCCTTCAGCTCAAAATCCACCTCATCGGCTTCGGGCATTACCGCTACGGTAGCGGCACTGGTATGCACGCGGCCGCTGGCTTCGGTATGGGGCACGCGCTGCACCCGGTGAACACCGCTTTCAAACTTTAAAGTACCGTATACATCCTCTCCCGATACTTCCAGCTCAACTTCTTTATATCCTCCCACTGTTCCTTCATTCTCGCTCAGGATCGTTGTTTTCCAGCCCCTGCCTTCACAGTAGCGTACATACATGCGCAACAGGTCGCCTGCAAACAGGGATGCTTCGTCGCCGCCGGTTCCGGCACGTATTTCTATAATGGCATTTTTTTCATCCTGCGGGTCTTTGGGTATCAGCATCTGGCGGATCCGGGCCTCCATCTTTTGCTTCTGCTCTTCGAGCAAAGGCAGTTCTTCTTTTGCCATCTCCCGCATTTCCACATCATCGCCATTTAATACTTCTGTATAAAAATCAATGTTCTCCAACACTTTCTTATAGGCATCGTAAGCCTCCACTATTTTCTCCAGGCTGCGGTATTCCTTTCCGGTAGCCGTAAATTTTCTGTTATCATTCACGATCTCCGGGTTGGTCAATGCAATGCCCAACTGGTCGAACCTGGCTTTTATCGCTTCTAATTTTTCTAACATCGGTATATATTCCACAATTGCCCGTGGATGGTTTTCTGTTAATTTTGTACAACCGGCTTTTGAATCGCCGCCCGGCTTATGTTGCCCGGACAGGCGTGCTCTCTTCAGGTTCCGGCAGCTCGCCTCAGCGATCGGGGCAGCAAATTTAATTCAGCTATGGCGTATTGCAAATTTCAGGCAGACCAATTGTTTACGGGATACCGGTTCCTGGATGGTCCCCATATCTTGGTTACCGATGAAAAGGGAACCATACTGGATATAATGGCCGGGGAAGCTGATGACAATACACAGCGATTCAGCGGCATTCTTATGCCGGGCCATGTAAACACGCATTGCCATCTTGAGCTCAGCTATTTGCGTAACCGGATGCTTCCCGGGCAGGGGCTTACGCGTTTTATTTCTTCCGTAATGCAATTACCACGGCCCGAACCGCAGGAAAGAACCCGGCAGATGGCATTGGCCGACCGGGAAATGTACCGCAATGGTATTGTGGCAACAGGTGATATCTCCAACGGCCCGTATTCTATGGAGCAAAAAGCCAATAGCGCCATACGATGGTATAATTTCCTGGAGATCATCAACCTCGATGATGCAAAAGCAGAAGAGCAGGTGGAACGGTACAGGCGCATGGCAGATGAATTTATGCAAACGCTCTCTCACGGCTCTGCTGCAGTCCTTTCACCTCACGCTATATACAGCGTATCGCCGCGCACTTTCGCTCTTATTAATGAAAACACCGGCGGCAAAACCATTACCATCCATAACCAGGAATGCGCAGGCGAGGACGAGCTGTTTATTAAAGGCAAAGGCAGCTTTGTTGATTTTTACCGCGGCATCGGCCGTCCTTCCATGCCGTTTCCCGTATCGGGGAAAAGCAGCATTCGCACCTGGCTGCCCTATTTTAATAATGGACAAACCATTGTGTTGGTGCACAACACCTATATGCCGGAGGAAGATATCCTATATGCTAATGCATACGCTTTACAGAACGGGCTGCAGCTGATATATTGCTTATGCCCCAATGCCAACCTCTATATTGAAGAAAGACTTCCGCCGGTTGATCTTTTCGTAAAGCATAACTGCACTGTTGCATTGGGAACCGACAGCTATGGCAGCAACCGGCAGCTGAGCATTACCAGTGAAATGGCTGCTATCCGTAATAATTTCCCGTACATCGGGCTCTCTGAACTCTTGCAATGGGCTACCCTGAACGGCGCCAAAGCCCTGCAGTGGGGGAATGAAATAGGTAGCTTTGAAAAGGGTTGCCGGCCGGGCGTGGTACTGTTGCAAAATGACCTGAGCGCCTCACAACGGGTGATATAAAAAGCACCTTGCGCCTTATACTGCAAGCCTTATAGATTTTCTAACTACGGTGCTATAGAATAAGATGCTCACGGGCAGCGTGCGCGTGAGCTGCATTCCTGTTTGTTTGTGAAAGCGCCAGTGAAACAGCGCTGGCTAACAACAACAGTGCAGCGGAAAACAGCATTTCGTTGATATATGGGAGAGGGATATAGGTGAACAGTGCGATACTTTGAATGCCCAGGATCAGCTCATTTAACAGCACACCGGTGAAGAATGCTGTTGCTGCGATCTTCGCCATTTTAGTGGCCTGGAAAATCCCGCTCCGGAAGGAATAGCCGATGATAAATAAGCTGTATACACCCAATAGGATCAAATGCAGGTAGGCGATAACAATGGTACGGTAATCCAACAGAAGCTGGGACATGGATGGAATGACAGATACAGCCTGTAATACGAATTTTATAGTCATTGCAATGGCAGCAGTGTAAAAAAGCAGGTTCGTTACGGGATCAGGATTCATGCCCGGTCTGCGGATTAAAACCGGCAGGCACCTGATCAATAATACCACCCAGGTTATTAACTGCAGTAAAGCGGCAATGCCGATAACGGTAGAAAGCCATACGGGCAATTTGTGCCCCGGTACAGACAGAAAAAAGGTAGGGATAACGGTTAACGCAAATAGTTTGAAATACCCCTTCAAGTCGGGGAATTTTGTTGGGAGCAATGTTGTTAAGAGTGCCATGCTGCCAAAAAAGAACCAGCCATTGTACTGGAAGTGCAGGAAATAGTGAATAGACGCAAGACTGAGATCGTGATCATTGTTTTTGGAAGCCATTACATAGGCCAGAGTAAACGGGCCGGCTACAGAAAGCACGTTAAATACCAGTCCGGCTATAGCCCAGGGCTTTGCCCTGCTGTTGCGGGGTAAGTATTTGCTGTCCCTGATAAAGCAGTAAGCAAATGTTACCGCAACGATCAGCGACAATGTAGAAAAGGTGATGGAAACGGCCTTATACCCCTGTATGGTAAATGCAATCAACATGCCGAAAGCACTGCATAAATTAGCAATGATGAGCAGATTATATTTTTTCTGCTTTACTTTATCCACAGCGGTAGATATCAGGATCGTCAACCCGGTAAATAAAATATGGCTTACCCATCCGCTGAAGGCAAAATGGGAATGCGCGTGCAACAGGTTATTTTGTACAAAAAAAGGGAAACTGAATGCCACTTTATAGCGCATCAAACTACCAAGCAATGCTACGATGGAGAGATTTAATATTCCCAGCAGGAACCATTTCCGGTGGATAGTGATATCTGAACTCAAAACTCGTGAAGGTTAAAACGGTAGGGCGAAAGTACTGAATCCTCTTTAACGGGCTTTCCTCTGTTCTCTCGAAAGCCTGTCACGGTTGTGTCATTTTTTCCTCAAATCTTACAGAATCCTATCAACTATTTAAGGTTTCCGGCAATACATGTATGGTATACAAAGCGGCTCGGACATAAATAAACGGGGTGAAAATTTTTGAGACCGGGGATAAATACTATTTTGAGGATATTGGCTTACGGAAGGTGATTGTTGGCTTTAAATGTGCGGGATGCATAAGCTGTTAGAGCATGCGGTTAATATCCATCTTAGGTAACAAGAGTATAAAGAAGAAGAAGAAACTCATGGGAATATGAACATAATACTTATTACAGGCGCAAGCCGGGGAATCGGTGCGGCAACCGCGCAGTTGGCTGCAGAGAGAGGTTTTGCCGTGGTGGTCAACTATCACAAAAACAAGGAAGCGGCAGATAAGGTGGTGAGCAGTATAATTACAAAAGGCGGAAGTGCCATTGCTATTCAGGCCGACATTTCAAAAGAAGAAGATATTGTCAGGCTTTTTGCTGAAACAGACAGGCTTTTAGGCAGGCTGTCCGTGCTGGTTAACAATGCTGGTATCCTGGAACGCCAAATGCGACTGGAAGATATGGACACATCCAGACTCAGCCGCATTTTTACAACAAATATTACCGGCCAGATAATTTGTGCAAGAGAAGCCATAAAGAGAATGTCACTTAAATATGGCGGACAGGGAGGTGCCATTATAAATGTATCATCGATAGCCGCCAGAACAGGGGCTCCTAATGAATATTTGGATTATGCTGCATCTAAAGGAGCTATCGATACGTTTACAACAGGCCTGGCAAAGGAAGTAGCAGAAGAGGGTATTCGGGTAAATGGTGTTCGCCCGGCTTTTATTTATACCGATATACATGCTGATGGGGGAGAACCGGGGCGTGTAGATCGTGTTAAAGAAGGCATTCCGATGAAAAGAGGCGGTACTGCCAAGGAGGTAGCCGAAGCCATTCTATGGTTGGCATCTGAAAAATCTTCCTACTCGACAGGAACCTTTATTGACGTAACCGGCGGCAGGTAGTATTCATTGTGATTTTCAAAAATATTCCTACCTGTAGGGGTATACATTTGCTTTGCGGAGAGGGCGGGATTCGAACCCGCGATACAGTTTCCCGTATACACACTTTCCAGGCGTGCTCCTTCAACCACTCGGACACCTCTCCTTTTTTAAAGGACTGCAAAAGTAATATTATTAGTTATAGTTACCGGCAGGAGGTGGTATTTATTTTTCGGTCAGCTCTCCTCTCAAAGAGGTTTCCATCAGTTGCTTTATTGTTTCAACCGGGTATCCCTGTCCCAGCAGGTACATTAGCTTGGTGACCGACGCTTCAAAGGTCATATCGTGAGCGCTTACTACATCTATTTCCTTCAGGTAAGCGCTTGTTTCATAGCGTCCCAGCTCTACCGACCCTCCATCACACTGGGTCCTGTCTGCCACAATAATACCCTTCTGTATAGCACGGCGCAAGCTGTTGATGAACCAGGATGCTGTTATGGTATTGCCATTCCCAAAGCTTTCCAGTATCACTGCTTTCAGCTGCGGGGTTTCCAGAACGGCATCTACTACATGGGCTGTAATTCCCGGGAACATCTTTAGCACTGCTATATCCGTATTTAAACGAGTATTGCTGCGGAAAGGCCCCTGAGGGGCTGGCAGTATGCTACCGTTGTTGTATTGAATGGATATGCCGGCTTCAGCGAGGGGCGGATAGTTCAGGGAGTTAAAGGCCTCAAATTTCTCCGTATTGTATTTTTTGCTGCGGTTGCCCCTGAATAAATAATAGTCGAAATAAATGCATACTTCCGGTACCAGCGCTTTCCCATCCTTTTTGGCGGCGGCAATTTCCATGGCAGTAATGATGTTCTCCCGCGCGTCGGTACGGATCTCTCCTATTGGCAGCTGCGAGCCGGTGAGAATCACGGGCTTTTCCAGGTTTTCGAGCATAAAGCTCAGGGCAGAAGCGGTAAAAGCCATGGTATCGGAGCCGTGCAGTATAATGAAGCCGTCATAATTTTCATAGTGATCGCGGATAATACCCGCCAGCTCGATCCATATATCAGGCGACATATTGGATGAATCAATAGGTGGATCAAAAGTGTGCATGTCAAACCGGTAGCCGAGCCTGGCGATCTCGGGTATATGGTGCCCGATCTCGCGGAAGCCCATGGGAACAAGGGTTCCCGCAGCATCATCAAAAACCATCCCGATGGTACCGCCGGTGTAAATAATGAACAGCTTTACGCCGGGTGAAGCAGCAGCAGACATAACTATCCCGTGTTTTGAAAAACGAATGTAGCATTTGCCGTAGTGATCCGGGCAATTTCTTCGGGAGAAACGTTTTTGATCTCCGCAAATGCTGCTATAATATATCTCAGGTAAGCACTCTCATTTCTCTTACCACGTTTGGGCACCGGTGCCAGGTACGGGGCGTCGGTTTCCAGCACAATGTGGTCCATACCAACATGCTTCAACACTTCTGCCAATCCCGATTTTTTATAGGTAAGTACCCCACCGATACCTAAATAAAAGCCAAGCGCTGTTATTTGTTCGGCTTCTTCCAGGGTTCCCCCAAAGCAGTGAAAAATTCCTTTTAAGCCGCTGCCGGCATATTCAGATACTACATCAATGCAGGGTTGCATGGCTTCTCTTGTATGGATAACGACAGGCAGCTTATAACGGAGCGCCAATGCTATCTGCTGACGGAAAGCTTCATATTGCTGCTGTTCAAAAGTTCTGTCCCAGTAAAAATCCAGCCCGATCTCACCTACCGCAGCAAAGCTTCTCTTTTGCAGCCAGTTTTCCACGGTTTGCAACTCTTCCTTATAGTTTTCCTTCACAGAACAGGGATGCAGCCCCATCATAGCTGTACATACCCCGGGATAACCGGCCTCCAGCCGGAGCATGGCATCAATGGAGGAGCTGTCTATATTAGGAAGGAAAAATTGCTGTATGCCTTCCTGTTGCGCATGGGTAATGACCTGCGCAATATCGCTTTGGAACTCATCCGCGTATAAATGGCAGTGTGTATCAATGACGATCATGACTTTTCTTTACGGCACTTTGCAACCGCCGGTTACAGCGCTTTATTTTCCAGGCACCGGCCTTTACAGAATCCTTCGTACAGCCTTTCATATAAATGCTCGTACTGGGGCACAATACGGGTAATGTCAAAATTTTCTGCCTGTTTTTTAGCATTGGCCCTGAAGCTGTTAAAGGTATTTTCATCCTTTAAGATATCTATACCATAACGGGCCATTTGGTCAGTATCTCCCACATTCCCCATAAAACCATTCACTCCCTGGGTAATAATTTCCGGTAATCCGCCTACATTGGTAGCTACTACGGGTGCTCCCCCGGCCATGGCTTCCAGCGCTGACAACCCAAAGCTTTCGTACTCCGACGGCAGCAAAAACAGGTCGGCAATGGCAAAGATCTCTTCCATATCCTGCTGCTTGCCCACAAAACGTATATCATCACATAAGTTCAAATCCCTGCATAATGATTCTGCTACCGGACGCTCAGGCCCATCGCCTACCAGTAACAGCCGGGAAGGGATAACATCGTTCAGCTTTTTGAAGATATGGATAACATCCCCTATCCGTTTTATTTTCCTGAAGTTGGATGCGTGCAATATGATGCGTTCGTTATTGGGAGCGATCACTTTCCGAAAAGCATCAATAGGTTTTTTGCTGAACCGGCGAACGTCCACAAAATTGTAAATGACCTCTATGTCTTTTTCGATCCGGAATGTACGATATGTTTCCTCTTTCAGGTTTTCCGACACGGCGGTGATGGCATCGCTCTGGTTAATGGAAAAAGCCACCACCGGCGCATATGTTTTGTCGCGCCCCACCAGCGTAATATCCGTACCATGCAGGGTGGTAATAACAGGTACATACTTGTTCTCCTGCTGAAGGATCTGTTTGGCCATAAAAGCCGACGAAGCATGCGGAATAGCGTAGTGTACATGGAGCAGGTCTATCTTATTGTTTTTGACCACATCCACCAACGTACTGGACAGGGCTGATTCATATGGAGGGTAGTCGAACAAAGGATAGGTGGGCACCCTCACTTCGTGGTAAAACATATTGGCCCTGAAGCCGGTAAGCCGCACAGGCTGCCGGTAAGTTATAAAATGTACGTTATGATCTTTATCTGCGAGTGCCATCCCGAGCTCTGTAGCCAAAACACCGCTTCCGCCGAAAGTGGGATAGCAAACTATTCCTATATTCATATATGGTATGTTTTAAAAGCTGAGCGAAGTTAATTTATTAAAGTCGCCCGTAAGCGCTGAAAAGAAATGAATTTATAGGGTGCCCGCACGGTACTATTTGAGGTACATTTACTAATTTCTCATGAATATTTATTATTTTTTTAGCCAAGAGGAACTCCCATGAAATTTTTCATTCATCCTTTGTGTATTTATGAATGAAAAATTTCCTGTACGTTTGAGGGCTTAAACACCTGTATATGAAAAAATTCCTCCGTATTTTATTGCTGCTTGTTATCGTTACACTGGCTGTTTTTATTTATGTACGGTATTATTTTGTGCTGGGGGAAGGTGTGAAGTCGGGTGAGCTGAATTATTGCGTGAAGAAGGGATATATCTTTAAGACCTATGAAGGCAAGCTTATTCAAACCGGTATCCGCTCCCTGTCTCCCAATACCATACAATCCTACGATTTTGAGTTTTCGGTAACGAATGAAAAGGTTGCCAAAACCCTGATGGCTAATTCCGGAATGGTGTTTGACCTGTTTTACAAAGAATACAAAGGGGTGCTGCCCTGGCGCGGGTTCAGTAGGTATATAGTAGACAGTATTGTGGCAATGAAAGATCCCCGCAGCGGTAATCTCATACGGTAATACAGCTGAGGTATTAATCTCCGATGATGAAAATTGCCGGCCTTTTATTAAGGTCGGGCTGATCTTTTTTCCACTCGGCAATACTTTTTGTTTTAACATATTCTTCCGGTGAAGTAAGGGAGGCGGCGATGCACAGCCGCGTATGCGGATTACAGGTTTTGAGCAGCGTGTCGAGCAATTGATTATTGCGGTACGGCGTTTCAATGAACAGCTGCGTGCAGTGTTTTGCAACAGCTTCGTTTTCCATTGCTTTTATTGCTTTTACCCTTGCTGCGCTGTCTATGGGTAAATAACCCGTGAACCTGAAATGCTGCCCATTCATGCCGCTGCCCATCAATGCCAGGATAATGGAATTCGGTCCTGTCAATGGCTTTATCGTTGAGTCTGTAGCCTGGGCGGCCGCTACCAGCACCTGCCCGGGATCGGCAATGCCCGGACAACCTGCTTCGCTGATGATCCCTACTGTTTTATTATTTTGCAGTGCTGCTATGAAAACGGATCGCACAGCTTCCTCCGCTTTATGGATCACATGCCACTCGTAGTCGTCGATGACCATTTCCTTCCAGATGCGCTTTAAATAGCGGCGGGCGGTTCTTTCATTTTCAACAAAGAAAACAGAACAGTGTTTTACCGCATCCACCACATATGAGGGTATGGCTGCCAGTCCCTGCTCATCAAGTACAGCAGGTATTAAATAAACGGTTCCCTTGTTCATGCCCACAGTGTAATTATTATTTAGGAATAAAAGAGAATAGCCTGCAACGCGGATTTCATCTGGAACTCAGTTCTCTTTGGTATGGTAGACGCTGAGCGTTGCTGCAATTACGGCATAAGCGGGAGCCAGCACCCAGCCAATCCCGATCAACCCGTGCATCAGGTAAAAGACCAGCCCGTTCCCCACGGCCAGACCTTTGTGCTTACCTATGAATTCAATGCTTTGCCCGGGCGACAGTTTTTGACGTTCACAACTGTAATCCAGCATGGAAAACCCGTAATAGTAGCACTCTACCAGCAAAACGGCCAGGGGCGTTATCCAGCCCAGCACCGGCACGAAAGAAATAATAAGCAACGACACCGTGTACACGGTTTGCCATAATGCATTACGCATGGCAAGCTTTATGCCACGTACTATATCTTTTGCCAATTGCTTAAAGCTGAAAGGATAATCCTTTCCTTCCATGATAAATGCCGTTTTTTCGCTCAGGTAACCAAATAAAGGGGAGCCAACTATCAGCCACAGATATTTGAACCATGAAAAATACAGCATGATCAGGATAAGCCATAGCATAATGCCTCCCAATGCAAAGAAAAAGCCGATCAGGCTGCTCTGCATCTTATCCACCCAGGCCTTTAGTCCGGTTTTAATGCTGAGCAATTCAATAACATAGGTAGCACTTTTGCCGAAAAAGTACATACCTGCCACAAACAATACAGCATAAATTAAGCCGGGTATGATGATCCATTTCCACAGGTTATGTGTACGAATAAACTGGTGGGCTTTAAAGTAAGACTGAACAGCTATTATGACCTCTTTAAGCAAATGGTTTATTTTTGTTTTAACGGATTTGATGAACCGCGTGATAAGCACCCGGTGATCAAACGTACATAAATTTTTTATCCTGATGATGTAAATCGGTTTCAGGGTGAAAAAATTATGCTAAGTTCCGCATATGAAGAAACTGGATTATAATTTTTACCGCCGGAACGATGTAGTAACAATAGCCAGGGATCTGCTGGGAAAAGTGCTCGTTACTAACTGGGATGGCGCCATTACATCGGGACGCATAGTGGAAACAGAAGCGTATAATGGTGTTGTTGACCGTGCGTCGCACGCCTATAATGGCAGGCGGACCGCGCGTACGGAGATAATGTACAATGATGCAGGAAGCGGGTATGTGTATTTATGTTATGGTATCCATCATTTATTTAACGTGGTTACCAATGTTAAAAATACACCGCATGCCATATTGATAAGAGCAGTAGAACCACTGCAGGGTGTAAATATCATGCTCCAGAGAACAGGAAAGCAAAACCCGGACCGCACCCTCACCTCAGGGCCGGGAAATGTATCCAAAGCACTGGGTATCTATACCCTGCACAGCGGGGTAAGTCTTCTGGATGATATGATCTTTATTGCCGATGATGGGTTTCAACTGAGGAATAACGCTATCATTGCTACCCCGCGCATAGGCGTGGATTATGCGCAGGAAGATGCCCTATTGCCTTATCGCTTCATTATTAAAGGCAACCCTTATGTAAGTAGCAGGCGGAAGTAATTTTTGGGCTGCCCAGATTCGTCCGGTAAACAATCCAATCTATATGAGACCGGTTTTAATATTACGGTGCTACGCGCCTTTTTACTTTTTCTCTATTTTTCCTGCAAATATGACTGCTGCTACGCAGCTTATCTGTAATACCATTCAATTACCGGGATACTAAGCAAGGTTTGGAATTTTGACCTTATTTTTGCCGGCAGCATGACGAAATTTGAGCATGATAGCGTAGTGCCCTATAAAGGGTCGGCTCTTACTAAAAAGCAGCAGGTGGCTGAAATGTTCAACCGCATCGCTTCCCGGTACGACTTCATGAACCGGTTCCTCTCTGTTGGCATTGACGTAGGCTGGCGAAAAAAAGCCCTGAAGCAACTGACCAAAGAAAAGCCTAAAACTTTGCTGGATGTGGCAACCGGAACAGGGGATATGGCGATCATGGCATACGAATTGCTTAAACCCGACCTGATCACGGGCATTGATATCTCGGAAAAAATGCTGGAGATAGGAAGAGAGAAAGTGTTAAAATCAGGCCTGGAGCAGCATATAAAGCTGCAAAGCGGTGATAGTGAAGCAATAAACTTTCCTCCAGGGTCGTTTGATGCGGTAACAGTAGCTTTCGGCGTCCGGAATTTTGAGCATTTAGAGCAGGGGCTGGAAGAGATCCGGAAAGTGCTGAAACCAGGCGGTAAATTGGTTGTATTGGAATTTTCAAAACCTAAAATAACAGGCATAGCTCAACTTTACAATTTGTACATGAAAATTGTTGCGCCGCAGATGGCTGCTTTTGTTTCAAAGAACAAAAAAGCTTATCAGTATCTGAATCAGTCGGTGCAGCACTTTCCGGAGGGAAAAGCATTTGTGGATATTTTAAACCATGTAGGATTCCGAAACACGTCATGCAAAAAATTGAGCCTGGGTATTTGCAGTATTTATTGCGGTATAAAATAATTGTAGCGATCGCCATTCTTACATTGGGTTTGGCTACGCCTTCCTTTGCACAGCTTAGGGGCAATATCAATCTTCCCAATCACGATGAAAAGCCTTATTATTTTGGTATAGTGCTGGGTTACAACACCTCGCATTACCATATTTCACACGCCTCTTCTTTTTTAAGCCAGGACAGCATACAGGCTGTGAACGGGCTGAACAGCGGCCGTATTCATTTGGGGATCATGGCCAATCTGCAGTTATCGAAGCGGTGGGATGTGCGGTTCTATCCGTTGAACCTTATTTTCAGCGAAAAGAAATTCCGTTACGATCTTCAATACCCCGACCAGGGGGAAAGCATATTGGAAAAAACACAAAAAGTGGAATCCATTGTGATGAGCTGGCCCCTGCAGGTAAGGCTCAAGAGCGACCGAATCAGAAATTTCAGGGTGTATACCCTTGCAGGGATCAAATTTGATTATGACCTGGCATCCAATTCCGGAACGACGAATTCGGAAAACCTGTTGAAAGTTAAAAAAACGGATTTTGGCGTGGAAGCCGGCATCGGGTTTCAATTCTTCAATAAATATGTCATTGTATCCCCGGAGATCAAGATCAGCCATGGGCTGAATAATGTCCACGACAAAGACCCCTCGCTCAAATATTCAAATGTGATCGATAAACTGAATTCCAGGATGATCTTATTTTCACTGCATTTTGAAGGAGGGGGGCTGCTTTAGGCATACAAATCAGCACTATCTATGAGAAAAAACAATAGCTCACAGATCACACAGATAAACACAGATGAAAACAAAACTATCTGTGCAAATCAGCGCTATCTGTGAGAAAAAAATAATCTCTCACAAATCCTCAGATGATCACAGAAAGCGTTATCTGTCTGCCAAAATTATCGTTATCTGCAGGAAATTACGATGTGATACTTTACAGTTGACGTGGTACCAGTGGTAAGCAAGGCACACTCTTCATCCCCTCCCTCGTTTCTCCTCACCATTCACTATTAAATCCGGCACCAGGCATTTTTTACCAGCCCTGTTTGGCGGTACCCGCTTGAATGGCAGCTAATGCTTTAGCTTCACCCAGCAGGGTGGTAAGCTTGTTTCCCTTACCGTCGTGGCCCTGCGCCATATATGCCCCTTTGGAGGTTTTGGTAATAACGGCATCCAGGATAGGAACATTCTTTTCCTTTGTCTTTACGTTATATGCGGTTAACGTTGCGTTGTCTGACATAAAATTGTATTTGATGGTTAGTAAAGTAATTTATATTATGGACAGCTATCGTAATTTATTATCTAAGATAATCATATTTCACTATCCATAAATGCTAAAAATTATTTACACATCAAGGTTGGCATAGCGGGCATGCGATTCTATAAATTCTCTTCTGGGCGCCACTTCATCGCCCATCAGCATGCTGAACACGCGATCTGCCTCGGCCGCGCTTTCTATAGTGACTCTTTTAAGGGTACGACTTTCAGCATTCATGGTGGTTTGCCATAATTGCTCGGCGTTCATTTCTCCCAGGCCTTTATAGCGCTGCACATTCACACTGTCTTCTTTTCCTCCGCCAAGCTTTTCCACCAATGCTTTACGATCTTCTTCCGTCCAGGCATATCCCGACTCCTTTCCTTTTTTTATGAGGTAAAGCGGGGGCATGGCGAGGTATACATACCCCTGTTCCACCAGCTCTTTCATATAACGGAAAATGAAAGTGAGGATCAGGGTGGCGATATGGCTGCCGTCTACATCGGCATCGGTCATAATGATCAGCTTATGATACCGCAGCCTGGATATGTCCAGCGCTTTGGGATCATCCAAGGTGCCTATTTTTACGCCAAGCGCAGTGAATATATTACGGATCTCCTCGTTGTCGTAGATCTTATGCTCCATTGCCTTTTCCACGTTCAGTATTTTTCCTCTCAGGGGCAGGATGGCCTGGAAGCGCCTGTCGCGCCCCTGCTTGGCTGTTCCTCCGGCAGAATCGCCCTCTACCAGGAAAAGCTCGCATTTTTCAGGGTCACGGTCAGAGCAGTCGGCCAATTTACCCGGCAGCCCGCTACCGGTTAGGACGGTTTTTCGCTGCACCAGCTCTCTCGCTTTCCTTGCTGCTGCACGGGCTTGTGCAGCCAATATTACTTTGGAAATGATTTGCCTGGCATCTTTTGGGTTTTCTTCGAGGTAGCTTTCGAGTACCCGGCTTAATGTAGTGTCTACCACACCCATTACTTCATTATTGCCCAGCTTGGTTTTAGTTTGTCCTTCGAACTGCGGCTCAGGAACTTTCACGGAGATCACGGCGCTCAGCCCTTCCCGGAAATCGTCTCCTTCGATCTCCACTTTTGCCTTTTCAAACAGTCCCTGCTTTTCACCGTAGGCCTTAAACACTCTTGTTATGGAACGACGAAAACCTGCCACATGCGTACCGCCTTCAATCGTATTAATGTTATTTACATAACTGAAAATATGCTCCTGAAAACCGGTATTATATACCATTGCCACTTCTACTGTCACATTGCTCACCGGTTCAAGCCCTTCTCCGTAAATTACTTTGGGCAGCAGGGGTTGACGGTTGCCGTTCCTGTCTAATATTTCCACAAATTCTGCAATGCCACCTTCACTGTAAAATGTTTTGCTGTAGCTGTTGCCGTTCTCATCTTTTTCACGCATATCTTTGAGAATGATATTCAGGCCTTTATTCAGGAAAGCCAGTTCTCTCAGGCGGGCTTCTAAAATGTCTTTATTAAAGACATTTTAGA
>CAZREP010000102.1:0-18086 GCA_964599035.1 uncultured Terrimonas sp.
GTTCCCGACGTCATCAACAGCCCGAACCCGGAAGTGCCACGTACCGTCCGCTAGTTCGTCAGTGTGTGTAAAGGTATTCGTATTGGCCGTGCCGCTCAGTACAGTATCTTCAAAATCTTCGTCAGTTGACCACTCGAGCTCATAAGCGGGAGTGGCCAGCCCAACGCCTGCATCCGTGCTGGCATCCCATGTCCAAGTTGGCTGGTCTTCGTTCACCGGATCTAACGTGGCGGGCTGACCGGGAGTGGTTGGCGGGGTCGTGTCTATCCGAACACTTCCTGGTATCGAATAGTCTGATATATTATTTGCCTTATCAGCCGCACGAACGCGGATATACCACGTACCTTCTGCCAGCGGTACACTGTGCGTATAGCTGCTCGTCACTGCCGTTGCGCTACCCTCCACTGTAGTAAATTCCTCGTCAGTTGACCACTCGATATCGTACGGTGTTGTACGGAGACCGACACCTTCGTCATCTGGAATCGGCCACGTCCAAGTCGGCGTCGTATCATTTGTTGGACTGGTTGTAATTGGCGTCTCGGGCACATCAGGAGCAATGGTGTCTATCGTCACTTGGCCGACAGGCGAGTATGCCGACTGGTTAGACAAAGTATCGCGGGCATTGATGCGGATATACCACGTACCGTCTGCGAGGCTGCCGCCATGTGTAAATGAGTTGCTTGCTACCGAAGTGCTGCCTGCAACACTCGAAAAGTCAGAGCTCGAAGACCACTGTACAAAATACGGTGTTGGCGTCAGGCCCACGCCCGCATCAGTACTCGAATCCCATGCCCAAGCCGGAGTATTGTCGTTGGTTGGATCTGTTGTATACGGCCGGCCCGGCAGAGTTGGCGGGGTCGTATCGATAAGGACCGTCCCATGAGATGACCATGCCGATTCATTACCAAGCGCGTCCACTGCCTTCACTCTGAAGTACCACGTGCCGTCAGCAAGTGCTGTCGCATGCGGATACGAGTTTGTACTCCTTGTGTCCGACGATACTCCGCTGGAGAAATTAGATACCTGCGACCACTCAACGGTATACGGCACAGTTGCCAGCCCGATTCCCGCATCTGTTGGTATTGGCCATGCCCATGTCGGCTGGTTAAAATTTGTCGGTGATGACGTGTTTGGCGCAATTGGCGTTGTAGGCCCGGTCGTATCAACAAGATGCATGCTGCTCACGGCCCATGCCGATTCATTACCAAGCGCGTCCACTGCCTTCACTCTGAAGTACCACTGGCCATCATTGAGCGGACTGCCGTGTTCAAAGAACGTGTTGCTGGTTGTTTGCGAAGTCACATTGCTCGAAAAGTTGCTGGTTGTCGACCACTGCAGCGTATATGTCGGCGTACCCAGTCCCACCCCCACGTCGGTGCTCTCGCCCCATGTCCATTCGGGATTTTTGTTAAGCATATCGCTCTCGGTCGATGGAATTCCGGGCGTCGTTGGCGGCGTGACATCCAGCTGAAAGGCCGCCAACCCGTCTGCAGCAGCCGTATAGCCGGATTCGTTCGGAACAACATAGTTGTCAATTGCCCGAACCCGCCAATAATACGTCGCAGTCGGCAGTGTCATGTCCGCCTCTCCTGCCACATACATATCATCGGCTTCATCCTGCCCGACAGTAAAACTCCGTGTTCCTTGTGCGCCCAGTCCGGAAACATAGTCAACCACAGGCGACAAAAAGTCATCGCTATCATCAATCTGTACCTGGTACCGAAGCTGATCGGTCGGATTGTCGTCGCTCAGATCAAAAGACAGCGTTGGCGTACTGTCGCCCACAAAGCCGCCGCCGACATAGCCCGCGCCGCCCAAGTTTGCTGGAACATTCGGCACGACATTCACCGTCCAGTTGTAATTGTTGCCCGAATCCGTCACGTTCGCATTGGTAATATCTATCGGAAAGGCATTCACATTATTGCTATCCTGCACATCAACATAGCTGACCGTCTCGCTGCCTGACGGATCTATGTACCACTGCGTCCCCGGCGTACTCGAACGCAGACTCAAGAGCTCGCCAGCCGCACCGTTCAGAGCGAGCTGATTGGTAATGACTGTCACCGAACTGCGCCCAAAGGTTAGCACATCCGCTATATTCGTCTCTTTAATGAGGTTGTAGAACGTGAGAGAGCTCGGGATGTGCTGATTGGTGCCGTCAAGCGTGACAGTGCCGCTCCGCCTCTGGAATGTACCGCTGTTATTGATAAAACTCCCGCCCAGATTGACAGCGTGGCTGCTGGTACTGACATCAAAAATTCCGCCATTCAAGACAAGATCTCCCCGTATGTCAACCGGAGCGGCAAGCGTGAGCCGGTTAACCGACGAAATTGCCGGTTGGTTGCCCTGAGAAATCCGAACAATTTCCGCGCCATTGAGTACGCGGCTATAGATACGAACATCATCAACCAGGCCCTCGAAATAGTCCGCGCCATCAGTACCAATCGCGCTCACCACGCCTATTGGATCGGCAAGAAACTCCATGCCACCCTGGCTCACCCCATCCACATACAGCGACAAGTCCGACACCACCGTTGTTGTCTGCGTCACACAAATACTGTGCCAGCTTCCCCGCAGATCGCTGACCGCCCACGCCGCCTGATCAATCCCCTCTTCTCCATATACCCGCACATGAGTCCCATTGTTCGCGATTGCCAGCGCATAGCGCCCCGGCGCATCACCGCCCAATATAACCCCGTCGGCCGAGGCATTCACCCACGCGCACCACGTAGCATTTTGCGGCACCGTAAGATTGCCAACCTCTACTGCGCTGTCAACTCCGTCGAACTCCAGGCTCGCACTATTGGCAAAATGAGTCGGCGCCTCGTCCTCGCTTGCAACCACACCGCCCGCATAATTCCCGTGCCGTTCGTAGCCGGAAACATCGCGAGCCTCCGTCCCGTCTGTTTCATCAAGCGGCCAGTGAGCAAATGTGCTGTCGTTGAATACCAGATTATGGTAAGCATTTCCCGTTCTCAATCCGGTAGTATCGCCTGTTGTCGCCAGCATGATGGTGCCCGAATCTGTATCGTTGACAAAATTTGATAATGTCTGCGAATTACGCAGCTGCAATGTACCTTGGTTTTGCAAAACACCTCCGTCATGAAAACCCAGATTGTAGCCCAGCAGATCAAACCGGGCGCCCGCATCAATCGTCAGCCCGGCCATCCAGATATGCGTAGACGCCACCGGCAAATACGCTGCCGGGACTACCCGGACATGTGCATAAGCATCCGGGATAGCACCAGTGTCCCAGTTGGCCGCCGTCTCATAGTCGGCCGAGACTGCACCCGTCCAAGTAGCGGTCGGATGGCGGCCATCGGCGAGATCAGCAAATTCCGTGTCTAGCAGCAGGCGGTTGTAGAGCCGTATCTCATCCATGTGGCCGGAGAATGTCCGGTTGAGCGCCGAATTGTTACCGAGAATCATGTTATACGTGCTATCAGGCGTGCGCGTACCAACACCGTCTGTAGCAACCGCAAAACTCGTCTCCTCAACACCATCAATGTAGAGCTTGACGCCGTCTGCATCAGCCGTACCATCCCAAGCCACGCCAATATGTGCCCACTCATTCAGATCAAGTGCAGTGGTCGTCACCTTATTCAGAGGCGACGTACTAAAGTTGGCATAAAAGTGCAATGCGCCATTATCCAGATAGAACGACCAGCCGTTGACGCTATTTGTCTTGTCGATAATCCTCCCGTTCGCGCTCTCACCGGCATACGAAGTCGGATACACCCAGGCAGCAGCCGTAAAGTTTGCCATATCGTCGATTGGTTCTGCCGCAGTAACATTAACCGCGTTATTCGTATTGCCGAATGTCAGGCTTCGTCCGTTGCCGAATGCTGTCGGCGGCGTATTGGTCGAAATCTGCGGCAACACCGTACCGGATGGCAAGCCGGTCCTGCCGTCGCCCGAGGCATCAGTTTTGTCACTTATTGGCATCGCCTCTTCAAACTTCCAGTAACCGAGCAGACTGTCTGTATTTGCCGCCGCACCAGACCGGAAAATTGAAAACAAAAGCGGAGCTACCAGCAAGCTGCTGGTGATGATTACAGTCAAAAGCGCACGCCTGTGTTTTATATATTCCTCCACTTTTAGCGCTTATGACTATTGTACGCTTTTTACCCCTCGTTTCCTATCTGTTGATACTACTTTTTTCAGACATTTTTTCGTGGTTATGCACACCCCGCAAAAAATCAATCTTATACCATAAAGTTCGCTTTATGAGGGTCCGACCCTCATAAATGATAGAATGTGGTGTAATATATTGACATCCCATCAAGCTTATGCTAATATGATATTATCTAGGGATTTACCCTCATTATGGCGGTAGCTCTTTTATCTTGTCAGAAAGACGTTTAACAGATGCGGATGGTGGGCATTGATAAGCGCCAGGTACAGCACCAAATCAAGCGTCAGATGCACCACAATGATATACAGCAGGCTCTCTGATTTTTTGAAAATAAACCCCTGCAGTAGAGCAAACGGAAAGATAGCAAACGGTGCCCAGCCGCGAAACCCCAGCTCGTAGAGAAAAATGGTAAACAAACAAGCCTGCACGATGTTTGCCCAGTTGAACGGAATGTGCCGCCGAAGCAGCGCCAGCACCGTGATAATAAAGAATAATTCGTCCCAGATCCCAAGCCCGTTTGTGCCGAGGAAAAGCACAAACAGCTGCCACGGCGACGTATCGACCGACCAGTTCATATAGTGGCCAGTGTTTTGCATCCAGAACGGCAGTATCAGATAGCCGAGCACGGCCACAAGCACAATATAGCCGTAGTGCCAGCGCGTCCACGGACCGTGCAGGAGCGGGTAGCGGATGACTTTTTGCCTGTAAATTTTACGGGTCACAAAAAATGGAATCGCAATGGCTAGCGTCAGCGCCGAGCCCATAATCAGCATGTGCGACAGCGTGATGTCGGTGTTAATGGGAATCAGGCTGAGGATGGCGATAGAGATAAATATTAGTACTGCGTGCTTTGCAAATTCTTTTTTGGTTCCGAGTAGCGTCAGCACGCCGACAAGCAGCGATGCCCATCCAAGCCACCTATTGTGAAGTGCTAGATTATTGAGCGCGCCAAAAATGAGCAGGCAGAGGCTTGCAACCAGAAAATACCTCTGCTTCATGCTAGCTGCCCACTATGATGAGAATGTCTGCCTCGGGAAAACTTTCGCCCGCCGGCAAACGCACAACCGTGGTGCCAAACAGCCGTTCGAGTTCGGCGATTTTTTCGTCGTAGCGGTCTGTCACACTCACAATGGTAATACCCCGGTAGTCGCGCTGTGGCGACACATCTTGGCTGGCAAACGTAATACCCCGTACAGACTCCAGCTGCTTTTCGATATCAGGCACCCTGTCTTGATTATCGGTACCCCGGCGAATAAAGACTTTAGCATCGGGTGGTGTGTAGATACCCTGGTGAATGATTCGCTTTTCGGACGAGCGGTAGAGGATGGACTTCTTGGCTTTGTAATACAATAGGACCTTGTCGCCGTTTTGTGCCTCTTGCAGGAATGGCTGCGTGGCCCTGTCTTTGTCCTCCACCGTTAGAATTGCCGGATTGCCATCCCCCTGAATCGAAAGTTCTTTATTAACCTGCAGCACAATTTGGTCGTGAGTCAGCGGAGCCGATGACGGCCGTAGCACAAGCGCCAGCACGCCAATCAGCAGGACTGCAATCAATACTGTCAGAGCCGCGCGGAGTTTGTGGCTGCGTACCCATGCCCACATAAGCTGCAGTGTGGCCCGAACATACACCCAGAAGCTTGGTTTTACCTCTGGTGCAGCCGGTTCGGGCGCATGTTGTTCTAGCGCCTTTTTAGGTATGCGTTTTGCAGGTGTTTTGACCTTTTTATTCCCCTCTTTTGCCATTGTGCTTATTTTACCACGCACCCCTGTCGTTTGCACTGCTGACAACGCTTGTGCTATACTGCACGCAAATTCGCACTTAAAAATAAAAACTGAGAAAAAGGGAGCGGCGTTCATGAAAATGACGTACAAATTGCTTTTTGCATTTGCACTCGCGGGGACTTTTGCGCTATTTGGACTTGGCAGCAGAGCTTCAGCAGCAACAATCACCGTTACGACGACCGATGACGAACAATGGACCAACCCGGCTGCCTGCAGCCTGCGCGAGGCTATCAGTTCGGCAAATATTGATGGTGCAGATGGTAGTGGCTGCGTGGCTGGATCCGGTGATGACATTATTATCGTGCCGGCTGGCGTATACGAACTTGAGGATTACATCGAGATATTCGCGGTTCACGAGGGGCCATCCTACTGGCCCGGTAACATTACTATCAGGGGCCACACTGGCGGGGGCACTAGTATCCGGAGCGGAGCAAATATACCGATGGGAGCCCTGTTCCGGCTTATCGAGCATCAAGATGTGCAGCGGCAAATAACCTTTGAAAACATCCGTTTTATAAATAATCACAATGTTCAGCACGCTGTACGAAAACTTAGCGCTGATGGGTCGGAACTTGTGCTGAATAATGTGACGACTGATGACTTTCTGGGCGCTGCTTTGCTAGTTGATGTTGATGACCCCGACGTACCCATGGGCACCGTCACTATAAATAACTCTCTGTTGCAAAACGGAGGAGGCGGAATCATCATGGGGTACTCTGTGCCTTGTGCAGAGGGGTCTGGCGGGCTACTGTCTGTTCATAATTCGATGATACGCGGCCACAACACCACCACTATGCCGGGCGGCATTGGTGTCTGGTGTACATCGCTCACCCTCGACAAGGTCACGATAGCACATAACTACTCAGAGCAAAGCTCTGGCGGCGTCTCTATACAAAGCTATGGACTCAGCAGCGCACCACGGTTCGAGATTACCAATACGACCTTTGCCTTTAACACGAGCGACCAGTGGGCTGGCGCGCTGTCAATAGATAACTTTACTGAATCATGGAATCACGGCCGAGCACATGGTTTTATCCGCAACTCGACCTTTGCCGATAACCAAGGGACTGGTGGCTGGGCGGGTGATAATCAGATTATTGCCTGGACATCGGGTGAATCTTTTGAGATGAGTTCAGTCCTGTTTAGCCAAGGATCGAGTGCTGCTGATGCGTGCATTATATTTGATAATAATGGCGACGCGATTCAGCTAAGCGATGGCTCGCATAACCTCAGCTACGACCAGTCTTGCAGCGGCAACTTTATAGCAGGCAATGCTGCCCTGATGCCTCTTGCCGACAACGGCGGCATCGCACCAATTGGTGCGGGTGGACTCGGCGGCAATGTTTTGACCATGGCTTTTGATACCGAAGAATCTGCTGCCTTTAATACTGGGAACTCCGTCAACTGCCCCGCCACCGATGCCCGCGGCGTAACCCGCCCGCAGGGGACTGGATGTGATATTGGCGCAGTCGAGATGGCAGTATCTGTGATTGATCTGTCGCTCAGGGTGTATATCAAGCCTGGACAACCTGCCCCGCGCTCCGGGCAGCCGATTACCCTCATTGTCGAGGTCAAAAACGAAGGTACTGAGACTGTGCATAGCTACGACCTGCGCGGACGTATTCCAACGCAGTTTAATCTGCATGATGACGTATGGGCAGAGGTGCTTGGGGATGCAGTGACAACTGTGAGTAATCCCATCGCTCCGGGTCAGACCCAGCAGACCGAAATTACCTATATGATCAAGTCCGACGCCAGCGGCAGTGTGGAGTTGCAGTTTGCGATCGGCGACATGCGCGATGACGAAGGCAGCGTACTGGGCGCAGCAGATGATTTGTTCGACCTTAATATCGTGCTCGGCTTGACCACCACCGGCAGCCGCACTGCTGCCATCAGCCTTATTGCCAGTCTCATTGCAACAGCCGGCCTCGTCATCGCGAGAAAACGCTCTATCTACCGCCACCGTAGCTACTGAGTGTAATGCGGTACCGTATGCCACATTCCATCACTTGTATTATGTATTCACTTTTTCGACGGCCGTCGTATAATTGAATACATGAAAAAATTATCACCTTCGACAGTTTACCTTCTCAAAGGCTTCCTGCCTTACTCCAAGGCGAATCTGCAACTCACTTACAAACCTGCTGCATTCTTCCGCGAACTGGAAAAACTCTCCAATAGCAAAGAGCGCACCCTGCGGAGTGCCTATTACCGTTCTATCAAAAAAGGTCTACTTATAATCGACGACAACGGTATACCAAGGCTTACTTCCAGAGGTCTGCGTCAGATTGATGTGTACAAACCAAAAGTACTTGGCAAAGGTTCCTTTCTTCTTATCACCTTTGACATCCCTGAAGCAGATAGGCGTAAACGCAACCACCTTAGGGCTCTTCTGCATGAGCTAAAGTTCAAAAAAATTCAGCAAAGCGTCTGGGCATCACGATACGATCACCGTGCGTATCTTGCTGCAGAGATAGCCGACTACGACCTTGCACCCTATGTGCATGTATATGAAGCAGTAAGGCTACAAATACAATCGTAAGCAGGTGGACAATTTGATATTCAAAAATACGACGGCCGTCGTATTTTTGAATACAGGTCAAAAATGAAGCCGTATATTACTGCACGATAAAGTAGTTGAAGCTGTAGGTCTCGCCTATGGTTGGCGGGTCAGTGAAATAGAGGGTGAAGCCGGTTAGAGTCGGTTCGACGTAGTAGCGGACTCCGGCGGCAGCGGCAGAGACCGGTGTTAGATTGACGCGCGGTTTGGCACCGTAGGCGCTCGTGAACTCGATTGACAGCTGCTCGCCAGCGGCCACGGATGCACCGGTGCCCAGCACCAGGCTCAGCTCGCCGGCAGTGTCGTTGCCGCTGATATCTATGGTTTTGTCTATGGTGGACGCGCCCAGCACCTCGGCCAGCGGTGTAGCGCCGGCGGTGATGATCTTGCCCGCTACAGTGATGTTCTGTACGAAGGTGTCGCCTGTAACAGTCAGGGTACTATTGAACACCGCCGGGCCGCTCACGGTCAGGCTGGTAAAGATCCCCTGCTCCAACGTGTCAAGTCGTGCTGTCACAGATGTAGCCAAAGTCTGTACTGAGCTGCTTGACGCTAGATTTGCAACATCGATAGTCATATTCTGCATACTTGATTCAACGACAGACAAACGCACGTCGTTCGTCTGCACCTGCACATCCAGCTCTTTTATTGCACCTGCAAGGACTGCAGTGAGCTGTTGATAGTGAATGCCCTGAATGGTCACGCCATCGTTTTCATAAGTAGCGAACAGTGGATTAATGGCTGCCATTTCCTCGGCAATCATACCAAATGATGCTTTGCCGTCTTCATTCCAGTTAAATGTTACTGGTCTCATCTGCCTGACCTCGGCAAGGCCGTAATTTACTGACTGTATATTATGCTTGAATCTCTCTGATGAGGCACATCGCCTGATGGCCGTATTCATGATACCGCCCGTAGCCCAACATAGTGTACCCGCACCACCCGTATTGGTACCCTGATATTCCATAAGACCGCCGATAAGGGCACCCCCACTAACAAATAATTGACCGTTGCCAAAGTAGTTACCAAATGTCAGGTCGTTGGCGGGGACCGTCCCCATTATTAATAGTTCATCGTTAAAACATACTTTGCCACTACAGCCTGTAGAATCGTTCTGGATGATCCCACGTGCGTTGAAGGTATTCTGGACATACATAGTTCCACCATTTACATAGAGTCCGCCCGGCATAACAACATATGATGATGAGCTGATAGTTGGGTTCGCCTGGCCAAACGTAAGACCACCCGCTAGAGTCAGTCCAGTCGTTGTCAAAAGCATACGCTCTGTGCCGGAGCTTGTGCTTGTACCTCCGGTCCGCCATCTGAACTGGCTGGCGGACCAGCCGGTCAGTGTATTGCTCTCTATGCCCATACCGTAAGAAGTGCCGTAGAGCAGAATCTTATCTCCGGTTGTAGCAGCAGTATATCCGTAAGTACCGGGAATTGTCACACTACCGGCATTGCTTACAGCAAGCTTTATGGCATCGCCGGTACCTTGTATCTGGAAGCCGTTAGCAGACCCTGCGCCACTGCCACCATACCTGATCCTCGGCACATCATTAAGCCATGACAACATTACGTTAGCACTCGCATTAGCCGGGTTATCTGCTCCTAGCGCTCCACCCGATGCACTACCGCTGATAATGGCTTGAGATACGTTAAGGGCGCCGGTAACAGAAACTGCGCCCCCAAAGTAGCTACTACCACTGTTGACATGCAGTGCCCTGGTGCTCGCACCATCTATGTAAAGGCCATAGTTGTTGGTACCGGCCGTTTGGTTTGCGATATACATACCGTAGTTATTGGTGAGGGTACCTGAGTTGCCCGGGTTGTTCACATTCACTCCACGCCAGTCGCTCAGTGTTGCTCCCGAGGAAATTGCGGGAGATGCAATATCTATGCCGCGGAGATTTGCAACGGTATGACCGGAGCTTAAGACTGACCAACCACTAAAGTATGAGCCATGAGCTGTTGTGCCGCCGCTTCCATTGAGGTTCAGCTGTATCTGCTGGCCAACAACTCCGGCATGAGTACCTGACGTATGGCTCATGTTCACCGTATTGTGCAGATTGTAGATGACGTCGGAAGAGGCGGCCGAGACAGAGCCTGTGGCACGAATCACGCTACTATTGCCTGAGGTATTGCTATAGGTTGCTTGGACGGAGAGTTTGTCGTTGGCACCTGGGGACGTCGTGCCGATAGCGACGTTACCCAAGCCCTTGTCCAGGTACAGCTGGTTGCCAAAGAACGCGATGTCGCCGTTGCTGGTAGAGTCGGTACCAAAGTTAAGAATATTGTTGGCAGTATCATAGCTAATCAATCCTTCATCTGTACTACTAGTGCCGATGTGGATGGTGCTGCCGCCGACATACAAATCTTTCCAGCGATTAGTGTCAGAGCCAAGGCTATACAAATCGTTGGATGTCGGAAGGAGCGAACCACCAAAGTAAGCATCACTTAGCACGCGTAGCTGCCCGCCGATGGTAACGTCACCTTGCAGGCTTGCATTGCCAGTGGCGGTAAGAGCATTATCGTAACCGCCGCCAGAGGTCATAACACGGTTGGTGCCATTATCAGACACGGCCACGAATACTCCGTTACCATAAGCAACTGATTTCCACCAGTTTATCTGGGCAGGGGTATGCGATGCCCAGTTTATGCCATCCGGGCTACTCATGACGACATCGGTACCCACAGCTACAAATGTTCCGTTACCATAGACTACTGAGTGCCATCCAGCAATAGAAGCCGTGCGTGGGGTCCAGGTGATGCCGTCGGGGGAGGTCATGACAGAGTGAGTGCCACCGTTACTTACCGCTACAAATAGGCTGTTGCCATAGACTACTGACCTCCAGTTGCTTAGCGCGGCAGCTCGGGGGGTCCAGGTGATACCGTCAGGTGAGGTCATGACGCGGTTGGTGCCGGTCCAGCTGACCGCTACGAACATACCATTACCGTAGGCAACTGAGTCCCAATCATTATTCTCGGCTGCAGCACGCGGGGTCCAGGTGATACCGTCAGGTGAGGTCATGACGCGGTTGGTGCCATTGTTGCTCACCGCCACAAAGAGACCGTTGCCGTAGGTGACGGCTTGCCAGTAATTCGCTTCGGTGGCGGTGCGTGGGGTCCAGGTGATGCCGTCAGGGGAGGTCATGACGCGGTTGGT
The DNA here is from genome assembly GCA_964599035.1 of uncultured Terrimonas sp. Classification (GTDB taxonomy): domain Bacteria; phylum Bacteroidota; class Bacteroidia; order Chitinophagales; family Chitinophagaceae; genus Agriterribacter. The sequence goes on from CAZREP010000102.1 coordinate 11,644, forward strand.
GCCGGAATGCCCTACCGCCACGAACAGGCCGTTGCCGTAGGTGATGGACCTCCAGTCATTAGCTTGGGCGGCAGTGCGTGGGGTCCAGGTGATGCCGTCGGGGGAGGTCATGACGCGGTTGGTGCCATCGCGAGATATCGCTACGAACAGGCCGTTGCCGTAGGTGATGGAAAACCACATGTTGGCTTGGGCGGCGGCGCGGGGGGTCCAGACTTCTGGCTGGCGGAGGTGGCTGGTCACAGCCAGCGTGCCGTTCATTTCGGTATTGCCCGCCACGCGCAGGCCGAGACCGTTGTCGTGTTGCATGGTCATGACGCGGTTGGTGCCATCGTCCGAAACAGCAACAAAAAGGCCGTTGCCATAGGCGACACCATACCAGCTGTTGGCTTCGGGTGCGGCACGTAGAGTCCAAGTAATACCATCTGGGGAGGTTTTAATGCGGTTGGTGCCATTTGTTGCCACTGCAACGAACAGGCCGTTACCGTAGGTGACGGAGAGCCAATTAGCAGACTCCATACCTGAACGTGAAGTCCAAGTGATACCATCTGGGGAGGTAATTACACTTGAATATCCTACCGCCACGAACAGGCCGTTGCCGTAGGTGACGGAATACCAAAGTGACCCGGGGACATTCCGAGGGGTCCAGGTGATGCCATCGGGGGAGGTCATAACCAAATCAGTACCAGCAAGCGCACCCGTTGCCACTGCAACGAATAGGCCGCTGCCGTAGGTGACGGAATACCATGCAATTGGTTCGGTGGCGGTGCGGGGGGTCCAGGTGATGCCATCGGGGGAGGTCATGACGCGGTTGGTGCCGTTAGACGCCACCGCTACAAACAGGCCGTTGCCGTAGGTGACGGAGCGCCATTGGTTGGCCTCGGTGGCGTTCCGCAGGGTCCAGGTGATACCGTCCGGGCTGGTCATGACGCGGTTGGTGCCGTTTTGTGATACCGCAACGAACAAGCCGTTGCCGTAGGTGATGGAGCCCCAGTTGTTAGATTGAGGTGCGGTGCGAGCCGTCCAATTAATGCCATCGATGGAGGTCATAACTGCTGAGCCGTTGGTTAGTGCCACGAACAGACCGTTGCCGTAGGTGACGGAGCGCCATTGGTTGGCTTGGGCGGCGGTGCGGGGGGTCCAGATTGCCGATGGCAGGCCCGTCTGCGTGGCGACTACCTCCAGCTTGGCTCCGGCAAGGTTAGCCAGAAGCGGCGGCGTATATTGGCCCACGTAGACGCGGTCTGTCAGGGTATCAGCAGCAAGTAGCGCCCCGCCGCCTGTTGTCTGCACCTGGAAAGCATCTATCATGGCCGTGTTTGCCACCCTCATACCGCCGCGAACTTCCATACCACCTTGGTAGATATTATTTGGCGGAGTAAGCGTTAATTCAGTCTTGCCAGAGGTCATAACCCGATCAGTACCAGTCAACGAAGTAGCGACAAACATGCCGTTGCCGTAGGCAATACCCCACCATTGGTTGGCTGCTGTGGCTGCTCTGGGTGTCCAGGTAATGCCGTCCGGTGAGGTCATGACGCGATTGGTGCCGTTCTGTGCGATTGCTACGAATAGGCCACCTCCGTAGGTTACGTTGGTCCAGTTGTTGGTTTCGGCGGCAGCACCAGAAGTCCAGTTCATGCCGTCTGTGGAGTGCATGACACGGCTGCCAGTTGACTGTCCGACTGCTACGAAGCGGCCGTTGCCGTAGGCAACGCCCCACCAACCGGTATCTGCCGGATCGGTACCGGAGGTCCAGGTAATGCCGTCTGTGGAATACATGGTACGGTTGGTACCATCTGAGGCTACGGCTACAAAGAGACCGTTGGCATAGGTGACTTCTCGCCAGCTGTTAGCTTCGGCGGCAGCCCGCGGCGTCCAGGTAATACCGTCGGGTGAGGTCATGACCCTGTTGGTGCCGGTGATACCGACTGCTACGAACAGACCATTGCCGTAGGTAATACCCCACCATTGGTTAGCTTCGGCGGCGGCTCTGGCAGTCCAGTTTATACCATCGGGGCTGGTCATGACGCGGTTGGTGCCGGCGGTGGATACGGCTACAAAGAGGCCATTGCCATAGGTAATAGAGACCCAGTTGTTAGCTTCAGCTGCAGTGTGGGGGGTCCAGGTGATGCCGTCACTGGAAGTCATGACTTGGTTAGTGCCAGACCGTGCTATGGCTACGAAGCGGCCGTTGCCGTAGGCGACGGAGCCCCAGTTGGTTTCTTCGGCGGCGGTTTGGGGGGTCCAGGTTAACCCTGCGCTATAGATATCCCCATACACCTCCAGCGAGTTGTTATTGGTATTTGCTGCCAGTAGCTTGGTACCACTGGCATTTTGTACCTGCCAGGCCTCTGCAGAGTTGGTGGCGTTACGGAATACAAGCGACTCGGAGGTGCTATTGTAGCCAATCGTAGCCTGATTGGAGCTACCGGCGCCGATATAGATAGTTTCGCCGCCCAGGTACAGGTCACGAACACGAAGCGTGTCGCTGCCTATGTCATAGGTGTCATTGGCGCTTGGCAGCAGGTGCCCAGCGCTGGATATATTCCATCTGGCGGTGTTGTTGGTTTCAAATGTTAGAGCCGAGCTGTCATTGGTACCAATGGTAATCGCTGACGGGTTGCCGCCGTTCAGAATATCTCCTGTACCGAGATTGAACCACGATCCGTTCTGGTAGAAGCGGAAGGCACCGGCGTTACTGTTGTAATACATACCCCCGTTGACGCCAGTTGGATCGCCGGCGTTGGTTTTGATATCGAGGACAAGCAGAGTACCGGTGGTATTAGATTGCCCAAGCACAATATTCCCGCTTAGGGACCTGATGGTGTTTGTAGAAAGAACTCCGTTTACATCCAAGCCATAGTTGAAGAAGCTCGGCGTACCTGTACCCTTAACTTGAAAAATATAGTTGCAGCAATCTCTAAATTCAGCAACAACATCGTTGACGCCACCAGCGTCAAAACGAAAGTAATTAGAACTGAATGCACCCGGCGCACTAATAAGAGCCATTTGGGTGTTAGCGGTATTGCCCAGGCTGATAACCCCCTCCCTATCCACGGCAAATCGGCGCGAGCCGTTCACTTGAGCATCGATAAGATTGCCAGTGAAACCAGAAGCCGAGTTGATTCCCAAACCAGTCCCAGCCGTACTCCAGTTATTAGAAGTAGCAGCAGATGGCTGTACGAGCAGCTGGGGTTTTGTGGTTGTGGCTGTACCACCCGTGAACCATGTGCCAGACAAGTTAAGGCTCGGGGTAGAAGCTGCACCGTTTGCAGCTGCAATAACTGCACCGTTAAATGTCTTAGCACCAGCAAATACTTGAGCAGCTGTACTCACCAGCCCAGGGTTGCTGACATCCGCGGTTTGTAATACAAGGTCAGAGCCAATTATGACGGCTCCGTTGGCAGATTTGGTTTGAGAGTCGATAGTACCGATTGACGAGATACCACCACCCCCACCGGCACAGTTGGCAAGTCCCTCGAGACAAAAAGTATCGTGTCCGGTCGTGGTGGGGATGGTATATACATAATCGCCAGCCAACGAATCAACTTCTACAGTCGCTGTATTTGACGAGCCGTCTGACAACACTAACGAGCCGGCCGAAACCGAGCCGGTAATGGCAATATTGCCAGCCTGGGCAACACTTGGGCTTATTTGGACAAAATCGCTGGCGTCCAAGCCATCAAGCTGGTCAGCATTAAAAGCGTATGGCGTGGCCGTTAGCTGGATACGGGGGGTCATTTCACCGTCTGGGTCAGAGTTGAAAGTGATGCCCAAGAAGATATTGTCGGTATCAAAATCTACCGCACCAGGCAAGGCGGTGACGCTACCGAGATTATGTTGGAAAATACCATCCGTGACGCTGAGAGTGACCGTCTCTGTCCAAGTTGCCGAACCGCCACTGGCTAGGGTATACAAACGAAATACGAACTGATACGAACCGTTAGCAACATTCAGCCCCTGATCGTCAGTCATCTTGCCTTGGAAATTGATAGTCTTGTTAATACCCGGTGCTGCAGAAGTAAACATTGTTTTTTGCACAACAATATAGCTCGCAATGAGGACAAAGAATGCGAGTATTGCAAGAAAAACGTAGCGACGCGTGTCGATTCTACCCAAAACAACTTCCCTATGCAAAGTTACTACTTATGTTTATTGTAGCAAACATAAGCTGAATGCAACAGGGGTTTTGTATCTGTTAGTAGCGTGATACTGGACGGCGGCGATATTTTACGTACATAATAAGTACGATTAAAGAACATAGTATGCCAATCAACAGAAGCGTTGCCTTACCTATATACCAAATATATTCAACCGTTTGGTTGAATGACTCTTGGCCATCAAACCGCCACTCTGTGACAAGTTTGTAGCGTCCTGGCAGCCATGGCGACGAACCGGAGAAGTCTACTTCGTAATTCCGTGTACTTTCTGGCAATACAAACCCTGATTGTTCGTTAATAACTCCCCGCCGAATCACCGACCCGGTGGGTGACACGAGCTGGACTGTCCCGCGCGGCACCACATGCACATTACCCGTGTTTTTAAACTCGAGCATCGCAGTTTTTGGGAGCGACAAGAGTGATTTGTTTGTTTTTACATCCATCATCTCAAGCGAATATGTTTCGCCGCCGCGTTTTTTGAGCAGCACCAGCGTGCTAACTGCTGGCTGTACGGCTACCGCATCGCCCCCCGGCAGTCCGTCGTTCAACGCCGATACAACAATCGCCCCGTAGTGTCCGCCCGGAGATAGAGAGTCGTTATTCTCTACCGTCAGACTAATTGTCTCAGTCTGCCCGGCTCCAATGCGCAGCGTGTCCCTATCGAGAGCCATCCACCGGCTTAGTCCGCGCGGAGCCACCTCTTGGCCAGTGGCGCCAAGAAAGGCAATCCCGCCCGACGCATCAAGTGCTCCAAAATCAAGGGTAGAAACCCGCAGGCGCACTTCCTTATCAGTTGCGTTTGCAATATTGACATCCAGCCTGGCTGACGCCTGCCCTTCTTCCAGAATAAGCTCATCTATAGCTGGAGTGACTCCGATTCCTCTTGTCTGTGCGTACACCTGCGCTACGCTGCCCATCACCAGCATAAGTGCAACACCGCTTATCCACAGCCCGGGGCTTTGCAGGGTCAGACCCTGCAAGAATTTACGCATGATGGTTCCCTGATGGTTTTGAAGCTTTTTTGGGTGCAGCAGCACCCTTCTTCTTTCCCCTGCCCTTACCAAATCCAAAGATGTTGCGGGCGATCGCATACAGGCCGGCCAGCAGCACAATCAGAACAAACAGCCCGATGAATATGATCCGCCACGGAATCACCCAAAACGTCAGCACCGCCTCGATGGGCACATCTTTTTCGCCGTCATCATACGCAAGCAGCAGCGTTGCCTTGTACTTGCCCATACGGAGCTTGTCTGTATCGCCTAGGTTCCACTTGAGGCGAACTTTGGCAGTACCATCTTCATTGGTCACAACCCGGCCATTTTCTTCGACCTTCTCATAGACGGGAAAACCGTCGGCCCACGACGTTTGAAAGGATCTTGATGAGTCAGGCAAAATATTGCCGCGCGGCTCATTGACGCTAAGAACGGCAACCTCTTCGCTGCCCTTAGTAATAAATATATTACCCGATGGGATGAGGTGGATATTGCCGCTGTTTTTGAGCGTCACCTCAAAATCCGCGGGCAAAAATTCGTACGCTGATTTATTGGCGCGAAATTCTGCGATTTCGACCTTGCGCAGCGCATAAGGCACCTGTACATCCATCAGGACCAAAATCGCCGTCCCGCCGTCCAGACTTGCACCCTGATCTGTCTGATCCGCACCCTGTGCCCGGGTAAACGTGACCGCATAATAGTAGCCTAAGCCCGCTTCCGGCGGCACGGTAATGGTCATAGTGATGGTGTGCCAGACATTCGGCTCGGCAGTGAATACGTCTTCTGAGAATGTTACCCAGTCAAAGTAGTCATCGCCCGGTTCGCGGTCGGCCAGCCGCGGCTGGCCGCTCTCGTTGTTGGCCCCAAACTTGAGCAGTCCCACCTGCAGCTGTTCGGTGCGGGTACCGCTGTTTTTGATACGCAGTTCGGTCGTTGCAGTTTCGCCCGGTTTGACCGCCAGGTTAATCGGCAATGGCGAAGTGGTAAGATTGAGCGAAGTGTCCTCGGTCTGCGCCTGAGCGCTCGGCAAAGCAAACAAAGCAGTGCCTGCAAGCATCATCAAGCTCAAAAAAACCGATAACACACCCCTCTTGTTCATCTCTACCTATTGTACCACCCGCACAGTGTGAAAGTTGCAGGGTTTCGGACTAATGGTAACCTGCTCTGAGTCGGGGCATTTTTTCGTCACTCGACCACTGTTAAGTAAGTCTTTTTTCGGCCAAGGGTAATTTGCTCTAAGGTGAGGCTTCCATTCTGGAAACGTATGTGAGTATACGGTGGAAGAATGTCCTCA
>CAZREP010000103.1:0-17970 GCA_964599035.1 uncultured Terrimonas sp.
AGCGCCTCAGGGTCGGTACGAAATGCAGGCTTTTGACCAGGGCATATTTCATGCCGCAGACGAATTGGGAGGTCGGCAATGGCGCTCGCTGGCCGTAAACCCAAGCCCGCCGGACAGGCGGTCAACCGCAACAAGCCCGTCCATGAATGGACCGAAGTCGAGAACGTGCTGTTTACCGCCGGGCCGAAGTTGCCGGCGCGGCGCAACAACGGCCGTACCTGGGATCGCCGGACGAAGCAGAAGTGGGACACGTGGCGGTCGATGCCGCACTGCAAGTTGTGGAGCAAGGCGGAATGGGATTTCGCGTTCGACTCGATCGAGGTCGCCGCGTTGTTCCACGACTCGGGTGAGATGAAGTACGCGACCGAGCTGCGCAACCGTGAGCGGGTGCTCGGCACGACGATGGACTACCGGCGGGATCTGCGGATCCGGTACGTGGACCCGAAGCCCAAGGACGGCGGCGACACCGACGCCGGGGTGACCAACATTGCCGACTACCGCGACCTCTGACCTGCTCTTACCCGGCTACTGGGTAGATCTGGCCACTGGCGCCTGGTGCTCGTTGCCGTGGCCGACCGACCCGGACGAGAAGCTGGCGATCGTCAACTCCAGCCTCGGGCCCGGCGTTATCGACTGGGCCGAGGGCCGCACCGGCGAGCCAGGGCTGATCAACTACCAGACCGGCGAGCCGTGGCGGTTCACGCCAGGGCAGAAACGCTTCCTGATCCTTTGGTGGCATCTCGATGCCGATGGTCGGTTCATTTTCCGCACTGGCGTCAAACGCGGAGCCAAGGGAACGGGCAAGGATCCGCAAGCCGCGGCGATGTGCAACTGCGAACTACTGGGGCCGGTCGAACTGTACGACTGGGACGACAAGACGGGCCGGCCGATCGGTCGTCCGCGCGGGTTCCCTTTGGTGCAGGTGATCTCCAACTCGGGTGATCAGTCGAAAGATGTGCTGCGGATCGCGAACGGTATGTGGTCGAAGGAAGCCCGGGAGTACTACGGGCTGGACTGCGGCGAAACCCGCACGATCCTGAAGAACAGCGGCGGACGGTTCGAGGTTCCGCCAACATCGGAAGGATCCGGTGAGGGTGACCCGGCGACGTTCATTGCTCTGAACGAGACCCATCACATGACCGAGTCGTCGGGTGGCGCGAAGGTCGCGCGGATGGCGTACCGCAACGTCGGCAAGTCGCCGAAGGGGATCCAGGCCCGGGTGTGCGAGTTCACCAACGCTCACCGGCCGGGTCAGGACTCGGTCGCCGAAGGTGCGTTCAATGCGTGGCAGAAGCAGATGTCACCGAAGTACCGCGGCAAGAGGGACATCCTCTACGACAGCATCGAGGCACCGCCGGACACCGATATTCTGACCGAGGCCGGCCGGGTGCAGGGGTTAGCCGCGGCGTACATGGATGCGCCGTGGAACGACATCCCCAGAATCTCGGCAGAGATGGTCGACGATCGCACCCCGGTCGCAGACACGATCCGCTTCTACCTCAACGGCCTGGCAGCGGCCGAGGATTCGTGGGTTGAACCGAAGAAGTTCGACAACCTGGCCCGCGCCGGCAAGGTGGTCGAGGACCGCGACCGAATCGCCATGTTCCTCGACTGCTCGAAGAGTGACGACGACACCGGACTGGTGGCCGCGCGACTGTCCGACGGGCACTCGTGGGTGTTGGGGCATTGGTCCCGGCCGAAGGGGTCGAAGTCGTGGACGGTGCCGCGGCACGAGGTGGACGCCGAGGTGCGCAACGCGATCCGCCGCTACCGGGTGGTGTGGTTCGGGGTTGACCCGTCTCCGGCGCAGGAGGACGACACCGAGGCGCTGTACTGGGCTGACCTGATCGATACCTGGCACCGGGATTTCGGGAAGAAGCTGCCCTTGTGGGCGACACCGGGAGCGCAGATCGGCCACGCCGTGAAATTCGACATGAGGTTGTCGCAGCGCGGCGCCGTGGAGCGCAACAAGGCTTTCACCGAGATGGCGGAACTGGTTGCGGAGTGGATCGACGAGGATCGGCCAGAGGATGCCGAGCCGCCGTTCACCCACGACGGTGACTCGCGATTGCGGTCGCATGTGCACAACGCGAAACGGCGGCCGAACGACTGGGGGGTGTCCCTGTCGAAGGAAACCCGAACGTCGTCTCGGAAAGTTGACTTGGCGGTCTGCATGGTCGGCGCTCAGCTCGGACGGCGTATCGCATTGAACTCGAACAAAATCCGCAGGAACAGCGGGTCGGGAAGGGTGGTGGTGATGTGACGGCAGCTCTGATGGGCATCGGCACCACCGTCGCCGGCCTGGCCGACGACGAGAAGTCGACCCTCAACGAGCTGTGGCAGGTATGGACGGCGAAGATGCGCCGCAACCTGATTCGCCAGCAGTACTACGACCAGAAGAACGCCCTCAAAGATCTCGGCATCGGCATCCCGCCGCACATGACCGACCTGGAGCTGGTCCTCGGCTGGCCGGCCAAGGCAGTCGACGTTCTCGCGCGGCGCTGCGTGTTCGAGCGATTCACCGCGCCGAACGATGCGGACGATCCTCTGAATATTGGGGCGCTGTGGCGGGCCAACGACATGGATACGGAGTTGCCGCAATCGATCTCGTCGGCGCTGCTGCATTCCTGCACGTTGCTGTCGGCGACGAAGGGTGACGCGTCGGCCGATGAGCCTGACGTAGTGATCTCGTCGACGTCGGCGTTGTTCGGGTCGGGTCTGTGGGACTTTCGATTGCGGCGGCTGCGCGCTGCACTGTCGATCACCAACCTCGATGATCAGGGCCGCGCGACCGAGTTCGTGATGTTCCTGCCGAAGGTGACGATCCGCGGTCGTTGGGACCGCACATGGACCATCGATCGGTACCCGCACAGCCTGGGCCGCCTGCCGGTCGAGGTGTTGCCGTTCGCACCGCGCCTGGATCGCCCGTTCGGCCGGTCGCGGATCTCCCGGGCCGTGATGGGCTTGAGCGACAGCGCCTTCCGGACAATGGTTCGCCTGGAGAGCAACGCCGAGTTCTACTCCGGCCCGCAGCGCTACGCGATGGGCGCCGATGAAGCGATGTTCCAGGACGCCGAGGGAAACCCGGTGTCGAAGTGGCAGGCGATCATTGGGCGGATCTGGATGGCGCCGCGCGACGATGACGGTAACGCTCCGCAGATGGGACAGTTCCCAGCGACCCCGCCCACGCCGCACACCGAGCAGATCCGGACCCTGGCGTCGCTGTTCTGCGGCGAGACGAGCCTGCCGTTGTCAGCGCTCGGGATCGTGCACGAGAATCCGGCGTCGGCGGAAGCAATCGAAGCCGCTGAACGTGACCTGATCATCGAAGCGCGCTATGCCATGAACTGCTTCGGGCCGCGACTGGTCCGGATCGCACAGACTGCACTGCAGATCCGTGACGGCTGGGACGAGATGCCAGCAGAGGTCGAGCAGCTGAACTGCCGCTGGTCGGCGCCAGAGAATGCGCCGGCGTCGGCAGCCGCCGACGCGATGGTCAAGACAGTCACCGCGGTGCCGTGGCTGGCCGAAACCGAACTTCCGCTGGAGATGCTGGATTGGGACGAGGCGACGATCCGGCGAGCGATGGCCGGCAAACGCAAGGCGAACGTAGCCGCCCTGGTTGAAAGGTTGCGTGGTGGCGGTAACGCCGCGGGAACGTCAGAAGCTCCTGGCCCAGTTGGGCGACTGGGCGCTGGCGGACCTTCAAACGCTGTGGATTCGGACTAGCGAACTCACCGACGTCGAGTTCGCGACGTTCCTCACCGAAGCGTTCCCGGACTTGGTGGCGTCCTACGAGTCGGCCGCCGCCGAGCTGGCGGCCTCCTGGTTCGAAGAATCGCTGCCCAGGTCGTCCTACGTCGCGGTGACCGCCGACCTCACCGACCCGGCCGCGCTGCGCAGTTCGGCGAACTGGGCCCTGGACGCAAAAGGTGGGGCCGGGTTCGACCGGCTGGCAGGAACGACGCAACGGACAGTGTTCAACGGCGCGCGCAACACAACGCTGCTGAACGTGGAACGAACCGGCGCGCGGTGGGCCCGCCACGCGCGACCCGACGCGTGCGCCTTCTGCCGGATGCTGGCAACTCGCGGCGCCGCCTACCTGTCACGGGAAACCGCGGCCACCAAGGTCCACGATCACTGCTACTGCATCCCGATCGAAGTGCGCCAGGGCGACTACGAGCCACCCGACTACGCGGCGGACTGGGAGATCGAATACCGCAAGGCCCGCGCAGAAGCCGGCGTGGGATCACCGAAAGAAATCTTGGCTGCCTGGCGTAGGCAGCAAGGCGTCCACTGACGCAGCACACACCCCTCCCGGGCCTGGAAGAGGACCGGGAAAACCCGAAACGGGAGTAACACCAATGGGAAACCTTGAGACCGAAACGGTCGAGGAAACCAGCACCGCCGATCCACGACCGGCGGAAACACCGAAGCCGACCGAAACGGTCGAATTCTGGAAGTCCAAGGCGCGCGAACAGGAAAGCCGCGCCAAGGCGAATGCAAAAGCGGCCGACGAGTTGGCCGAGATCAAAGCGGCGCAGCTCTCCGCTGAACAACGAGCTGCGCAGGAGAAAGCCGACGCCGAACGCGAGCGCGACCAGGCGCGCGCCGAGGCATTGCGGTGGCGTATCGCGACCAAGCACGGCATCTCCGACGAAGACGCTGAGCTGTTCCTCACCGCAACGGACGAGGAAACGCTCAACCGACAGGCGGAACGCCTGAAGGAACGGGAGCCCGAACCAGGCAAGGGAACTCACGTACCCAACCTGGGAAACCAGCCCCCGAAACCGCCCAACCTGGACGAACAGATCCGCGCAGCGGAAGCGGCCGGCAACAGCCAGCAAGCGATGGTTCTGAAGGCGCAAAAGATCGCCGACCTCGCCCAGAAGCAGAAATAACGACTCCCGGTACGTGCCGGGGTAACAGAAAGAGGTAACCAAAATGGCTGGTATCAGCACCCTGGGCACGACCTACAACCTGCCGAACTTCGTGGGGGAGCTGTTCTCCGTTTCCCCCGAGGACACCCCGTTCCTGTCCGCGATCGGCGGCCTGACCGGTGGCCGATCAGTCAACTCGGTGTTGTTCACCTGGTCGTACTACGACCTGCGTGACGCCGCCGACAACCGGCAGCGCGTGGAAGGTGCGGACGCACCAACCACCGAGGGCCGCGTCCGAGCTTCGGCGTCCAACGTCCTGGAAATCCACCAGGAGCAGGTCTCGGTGTCCTACACCAAGCAGGCGGCCACCAACCAGTTCGGCGGCACCGCGCCGTTCGTCGGCGGCCCCAACGCCGTCCACGACGAACTGGCCTGGCAGCTGACGCAGGAGTTCAAGCAGGTCGCCCGTGACGTGAACAAGACGTTCATCACCGGCACCTACCAGGCCCCGGCGGACAACAACACCGCACGCAAGACCCGCGGCCTGCTGCAGGCCATCGCCACCAACGTCAACGACCTGCAGGGCTCGGCCCTGACCGACGATGACGTACTGGACCTAATGCAGGACGTCTGGGAAGCCGGCGGCATCCAGGAAACCGAGACCCGCACCCTGCTGTGCGGCGCTTCGGTGAAGCGCAAGCTGACCGACCTGTTCGTGACCAACAAGGGTTACGAGGAGAAGACCCGCAACGTCGGCGGCGTGAACCTGCAGACCATCGAGACCGACTTCGGGCGGGTCAACATCATGCTGGAGCGGTACATGCCGCCCACCGACCTGGCCGTGGTTTCTCTCGAGGACTGCGTGCCGGTGTTCTTGGAGATCCCCGGCAAGGGGCACTTCTTCGCCGAGCCGCTGGCCAAGACCGGCGCTTCGGAGAAGGTCCAGGTCTACGGTGAGATCGGCCTGGACTACGGCAACGAGCTGAAGCACGGCAAGATCACCAACATCGCCGCCGGCGACAGCGGGAGCTAAGTCCCGATGGCCCTGCTCAAGCCCACCGACCTGACGCCCTTTGCCGATATCACGTCGGCGAAGGCTCAGGCGATGATCGACGATGCAATAGCGTTGGCCGAGAAGGTGGCGCCGTGCATCACCAGTCAGGGGTTCGAGCACGCCGCCGCGGCTAAGGCGATCATCCGGGGTGCGGTCCTGCGCTGGAACGAGCAAAGCTCCGGCGCAGGACCGGCCTTGATGGCCGGCGCGTTCCAGATGCAACCACAGAACCAGCCGCGGCGGTTTCTGTTCTTCCCGTCCGAGATCAACGAACTCTCGGCGCTGTGCGGCCGCGGCCGCGCCTTCACGGTCGACACCACACCGGCGCCTGCTATCGAGGTCGGGTCGTGACATTCCCGACGCCGCATACGGTCGGCCACGCCGTGTTCAACGGAAACGGTGAGGACGGTTTGGGCAACGACGCCGAATCCTGGTTGCCGCCAGTCAATGTCAAGGTCATCGGCTACCAGCCTGGACGGGGATTCCAGCCCGGTCAGACCGAGTCGAACGATGGGCACACGGCCCGCGTAGTCACCGACGTAGACCTGCTGATACCGCCGACGTTGCACGTATCGATCCGGGACAGATTCACCCTCCCGGGCGAGGTGAAACCGTACGAGGTGGTGTCGGTGGAGGACTACAACCACGGATTCCACGGCTGGAAGCCCGGGAGCGTGGTGACGTTGAAGTTGGTGACCGGATAGTGGGCCGCGCGAAGATCACCTTCCACATGGACGGCTGGGATGCGGTGGCCAAGCAGGTCGTCGACTCCGAAGGTGTCGATCGGATGCAACGGGTAGCCGACGCCGCGAACGCGCACTTGGACCGGCCCGGCTACAAAGTGTCGGTCGAAGGTGCCCGGCCGCTGCGCAAGCGGGACTACCGGGCCACGGTGATCACGGCGACCGAAGACGCGAAGTACGACAACGCGAAGAACAACCGGTTGGTTTCCGAGTTCCACAGGGCCGGCGGATGATTCCGTACCCCGTCAAGGTATTCAAGGACTACCTGACACCGTTGATGCCAGGGGTTCGGATCGCCTCGAAGGTTCCGGCGACGATGCCGGCCAAATTGGTGACGATTACCACCGCGCCAGTGGGATCGTCGAACAAGCCGGATCACCTGTCCTGGCGGCGGTTGATCTTCCAGTGCCGCCACGCCGAGGAGGAGACGGCCTACACCCTGTCCGATGACGTCCGTACGCATGTTCTGGATTCGCGGTTCGCCCACATCGGGGTGCGGGTCGTGAATGTCATCGGTGAACCAGCAAACTTGCCCGACCCCGACGATTCGACCCCGCGGTTTCAGTTGACCGTGGACGTGTTGATGCGCGCAACACCGTAAACCAGCGCAACCCCCTGTATTTGGCCCCGGCTGCAACGTGTGCCTGACGAAAGGGGCAACATCATGGCTGACAACAGCAAGGTTCTCGCTGTCGAGCCGACCGTGTCCGGAGGCGTATTCGCCGGACCACTCGACACCACCGCCCCGACGTCGGCGGTGTCGGTGCTCGACGGCGGATTCATCGACCTCGGCCACATCGGCGAGGACGGGGTCAACGAGACCACCGACCGGCAGATCACCAAGAAGCGGAACTGGGGCGGCAAGGTCATCAAGGTCTTGCAGACCGAGTACTCGAAGATCTACACCTGCGTGTTCTCCGAGTCGCTGAACGGCAACGTGCTCGCGGCGATCCACAACGTTGCCAACGTGACGGAGCTGTCCGCCAACGGCATGCACGGCAACCAGATCGCGGTGAAGCACAACGCGAAGCGGCCGCAGAAGCTGTCGTGGGTGCTGGATTCGATCGACACCGAGCTGGGTGCGAAGTACCGCACCTACATCCCCGAGGGCCAGGTCATCTCGACCGGCGACGTGCAGCGCGTGCATTCGAACACCATCGAGTACCAGGTGGAGATCGAAGCCTTCGAGGACGCCGACGGCAACAACGCCTACGACTGGACCGACGACGGCCAGGTCGTCGGCGGCTCCTAACCCAATCCGGGGAGGGTTGTTCCTTTCCGTCGCAGCCGGGGCCGATCACCCTCCCCGGCCCAACGGCTGCGCACCACACCCACAATTGGAAGTAAGGCTGCGACATGAGTGCTGATGAATTGCTATCCATCGACATCACCGTCAACGGGAAAACCAAGGAGCTGACTTTCAAGTCACTGACGTTGGTTCCACTCGGCATTCTCCGCAAGACCCGCGGAGACCAGACCGAGCAGATGTGGCAGGTGTTCGAATGGGCGCTCCCACCCGAATCCCTTGCGCTGCTTGATGAACTGCCGGGCCACCAGCTCGAAGAGATCCTTACCCGACTCAACGAGGCGTCCGAAGCCGACCTGGGAAAATCGCAGGGCTCGTCGACGTCCTCGAAGAGCACGGCCAGGCGCTCCAAGCCGACCTCATAACCCTTGGCCTACGTCTAAGGGATTGCCCCAGCAGGGGATTCAACTGGAACGACCTCATTGTCATCATCGAGCACGCCGGGGTGGACTCGCACCTTTACCGGTCGATGCACCCCGACGAGGCCGGTTGGACGTTGACGAACCTTCTACTGGCGACGATCGCCGACGCGCTGCACTGGCTGCAATGGGTCAAGACACCGGACGGGAAACGTAACCGCAACCGTCCGAAGCCAATTGAACGGCCCGGGGTGTCGTCGACGAAACGCACGCACCCGAAGGTCAAGGGTATCGCGGCGTCGAAAATGCGTGAACTGCTCAACCAGGGGCGCGAGGCGATGCCCGGCAAGGCGGATCGGATCCGAGAACTGTTCAGGACAGGGAGGTGACCGGTGTCAACCAAGCTCGCGTCCGGTTACGTTGACCTCACTGTCAAGTACTCCTCGGCGATGTCGAAGATCGCCCAGGACATCACCGGCGTCCAGGGCGCGGCCGACAAAGCCGCGCAGAAGATGTCCCAGACCTTGAAAAAGGCTGGCGGCGACTCCGGCAAGGGCTTCGCGTCGACGTTCTCGTCATCGGTCACCACCGGCATGGGCTCGGTAGGCATCGGCCGCTGGATCTCCAATATCCGTGCAGAGGGCCAGAAGTCGGGCAACACCGCGGGCATGCTGATCGGCAAGTCGATCTCAGCCGGCGCGACCGCAGCACTGACCGTCGGGGTTGCCGGTATCGCCGGGATCTTCGGGATGGCGTTGAAGAAGGGCTTCGACCGCTACCGCGTCCTGGATTCGGTGAATCAACGGTTGCGGGCGATGGGCAAGACCGGCGACCAGGTGAAGTCCATCATGGCCGACATCAACGCCGTGGTCGACAAGACGCCGATCTCGTTGGCGGACGCGGCGAATGAGTCCACGAAGTTCCTGACTGGCGGCATCAAACAGGGCCAGGAGCTCAAAAGTGTCCTGACAGCGATCGCCGATGCAGCTGGATCGTCGGGTCAGAGCTTCTCCGATGTGTCACTGATCTTCAGCCAGGTGATGAACAAGGGGAAGTTGCAGGCCGAGGAGATGCTGCAGCTCAACGAGCGCAACATCCCCATTCAGCAGTGGCTGCAGAAGGAGCTCGGCGTCACCGGCGGTGTGCTCGCCGAGATGTCGAAGAAGGGTCAGATTTCGTTCCAGGACTTACTGAAGGCGGTCGAGTCCAACGCGGGCGGAATGGCCAAGAAACTCGGCGACACCATCGACGGCGCGCTGTCGAACATGCAGACCAGCATCGCCCGGGTGGGCGCGAACTTCCTGTCGGCGATCTTCGGGGATCCGATGGTCGATGATGGCCCGAATCAGATGGTGACGGCACTGAATCGGGTCACCGAGAAGTTCAACGAACTGAACAGCTGGGTGATCTCGCACAGCGACGAGATCAAGAAGTTCTTCACCGACGCGGCCAGTGTGGCTGGGGGTTTGGTGGAGGTGCTTGCCAAGATCACCGGATTCCTCCTGGAACATCCCGGCCTGATTGCCGCGGTGGTCACCGCGTTCGCGGCGTGGAAGACCATCGAAGGGGTGGCGGCGGTCCACACCGCCCTGCAGTCGGTCAACACCCTGCTGGGCGTGACACTGCCTGCCAGCGCAGCATCGGGTGCCACGGCAATATCAGCGGCGCTGGGGCCCGTGGCGGCGATGCTCGCCGCCATCACGGGCGGCGTGTTTGGCCTGGAGGCGCTGGGCCGCAACCGGCTGGACAGCCGACTGCTCGATGGGGCCTCGCCGGAGATCGCCGATGCCTACCGCCGCAACAACGGTGACTTGGGCGCGGTGAACCGGGACCTTCGCCAGCAGTGGTTCCCGGCGCCGAACAAGTCCGCTTCCGAACAGTCTGCAGACCTCGGAGGTCTATTGGGCGCCCCGGCGCCGCCGCCGGCCGTCAAACAACAGGGCCCAATCCCGAATCTGCCATCGAACATCTTCCCGAAGTCGACCGGAACCGGCTCGGGCGACGGTGGCCTCAATGACCTGTTGATCCCCAAGCGCGCTGCAGGTGGGCGCGCCGGTGTCGACAAGCGTGGCCGGCTGTTCGGGCCCGGCACCGGAACCTCCGATTCCATCCTCGGCATCGGACTCGATGGCATCCCCACGGCATGGGTGTCCACCGGCGAGGGGATCGTGAATAAGGCGGCGATGGACCGCGGCGCCGGAGCGATCGTCGAATCCCTGAACAACGGAACAATGCCGCTCGGGTACGTCGGCCCCGAAAGGCCGAAGAAGCCCAACGACGAGTCCAACCAAGGGACGCACAAAAAGTCACCCGACGGATCCAAGGAAAAAGACACCATCGGCGGATCCCAGTTCGGGATCAACCCCGATCTCGGCAAGTACGGCATCCGCGGCCCATGGGGAAAAGCGGGCTGGTTTCTTCCGTGGTGGTGGAGCCACGTCTCCGGCGGCGACCGGCAGATCAAGGCCCCGCTGGATCCGGAGCGGCAGAAGCGTCGCGGCCTGTTCGGAATCGAACCCGGCCAGTGGGGCGACGTGCCCGTCCGCGGCCCGAACTACACCCCCCGCGGGCCGGTCCGCGGGGGCGATCAGCCAATACCGGGCCGCCCCTGGGATCCGAAGGACGAATGGGTTGGGCTCGGGCTGCCGGGGTACAGCGGTGGCGGCCAGGTCGGCAAGAAGAACAACAACGACTGGTTGCGGCTGCTCGACCCGACCAAACCCCTCGGCCCCGGCAAGGCGTCCGAAAAGGGTTTGCAGGCCGACGCGGTCAACCTCAACCGGTCCATATCCGCGCTATTCCCGCAGGTCAACACCATCGGCGGCTACCGGTCCGACGCGCTGCCCTACCACCCGTCCGGCCGCGCCCTCGACATCATGATCCCGGACTGGGACACCCCGGAAGGCAAAGCCCTCGGCGACCGCATCGTCTCCCACCTCCGGCAGAACGCCGGCGCCTACAACCTCGCCGACACCATCTGGCGTGACCAGTGGGCCGACTTCAAGGGCAATGCCTCCACCGTCGCCGGCCATCAAAACCACATCCACGCCACAGTGAAGGGCGCCGGTGCCCCCGAGGACGGCCAGGAGTACTTCCTGCCGCCAGCGGTCCAGCAGATGTTGGCGGCCGCACAGCAGCAGATGCCGCTTATGACCCCCAAGGGCGGCGACGGCGCCGAACTGCCCACCATGAATCGCACCGAGGGCTACATCCCCGCCGCCGCCGGCAGTTCCGGAAAAGCCGGGTCGAGTTTCGCGTCCGGACTCATCGATATGGGCGCCGAAGCCATCAACGGACTGATCGACCAGGCCGCATCTGCCGCATCCCAGGCAGCCTCGGCGGGGCTGACGGCCGGAACGATGGGTGCAGGTGCTGCGGGCGGGCCTGCGGCGGGCGCGGCTGCGCAGATGGCCATCGGGATGGGCACCCAGGCCGCCAAGCGCGGCGTGCAGTGGGGCGCAGACATGCTCGGCATCGGCATCGACTCACTCGCTGAAATCGTCTCCCCGTTCGGGGTGCCGCGATTCTTCGAAACCGACCCGACCGGGTTCATGCCGAACTTCAGCATCACCCCTGCCGCAACCACCACGGTGGAAGCCGCCGCGCAAGCCGCCCTGGGGAACGGCGTAGACCCCAACAGCGCCGAGCACGGCACGGGGCTCGGCGCGGCGCCCGGCCCCGACATGTCCATGCAAAACCAATGGGCCGACATGTCGGGCGCTCAGAACGCTCAGAACGCGATGGCCACCCCGTTCGACCCGACTGCGGTTGCGCCGAATGACTTCTCCACCCACATCGACAGCGTCGTGGTCAAGGACGTGGGCGAGTTGCAGCAGCAGCTCACCGATCGTCAGCAGCTCAACATGATGCGCTACGCAGGAAGGCCATCGGCCGGGTGAATCCGTTCATCTCCAATCCGGACTACTTCGACCGCAAGGTTCGCGGCATGTGGCTGACCGGGCAAGGCCGCATCTTCCACACCCACGGCGACCAGGCCGGCATCGAAGGCGTCTGGAACGCGATGGGCCAGGTCAAGGGCATCTGGGACTCCCCGGTGCAAACCACCTGGAAATCCGGTGCCTTCCAAGTCGGCTCCACCCAGAAGGCCGTGAAGCGGCTCCATCGTGACATGACTCTGGGCTTCCACGTCACCGAGGCCGCCGGCAAGGGCGCCGAGGAAAACGAATCGGATCTGCGGGACATCTTCGACTACGAGGTCGACGAATACGACGACAACCCCGAACCGACCGTCCTGCACCTCGACACCGACCAGTCCGGGGAACGACGCCTTGACCTGCTGATGTACGACACCCCGATCTTCGAAGCCGACGTCGACCCCCTGGAGCAGCAGTACTTCAACCTGATCCTGAAAGTTCGGGCCGGACAACCCGACTGGTATCAGCTCGACCCGGCGACCGGTAAGGATTACCGGTCGGTGTTCCAGTCCGGATCAACGAACGCCGAGGGGTTCATCGAGGTCGAGAATCCGACCGATCGGCCGATCAAGCAGAAGTGGGTGTTGACGCGGGCGACCTGGCGGATCCCGGATGTGTCATGGAAGGGCGGCAAGCGCAAGCGCCGCCCGGCCGGACCGTACGGCAACCGGGTGCTGACGTTGAATCCGATCACCGCGGTGCAGGGCGGCATCGTGATCTCCCTGGACAAGCAGCGCGACTTGATAATCCGGGATCACAACTACACGAATGCGTTGCCGGCGATCCTGCCGAACGGGCAGCACTTCATGCACGAAATCCCGCCACACACCCCCAAGACGTTACTGCCGATCTCCTACATTGACGCCCCGGCCGGTGGTGCGCGCGCCGAGTTGGTGCAGCCGCGCCGCTGGTCTCGTCCCTGGGGTCAAGAGTGACCGCGGTCCTCGACTACGACACCGTCGCCCTCGATGTCGATGCGCTGTCGCTCGAGGAACAGTGCGAAGCGATTTGGGCGGAGACACTCAAGCAGGAGCGCGCCGAGCTTGCGCTGCGCCACCAGAAGCCCGAATCCCTGCTGTGGGACGGGGAATGGCAGCTTCAGCACGCCCTCGGGAACGAGTACCAGGCCGAGTTCTCGTGGATCTCAAACGATTCCGGCCCCGGGGCGAACACCCTGCCGTTCGATTCGCCGCAGGCGCAGTGGATCTACGAGATGCAGGAACGCATCGACCGCGGCGAGGGCCGCAACGTCCACATCACCGTCGAGTACTGCGGCGCACGGTGGGGCGGACGACTCGACAAGGCCGTCGTCCGAACGACCGAGGACGGCGACCAGGTCCTCATGGTCACCTGGCTGCACGACTACGAGAACGCAAAATGGTATTCCGTATGGAGTAATCCGTTCCTGCCGGCCATATTTCAGTTCCCCAGGGCATTCGTGCTGGCAGCTCCTGTCCCGTGGCTTCTGCTGACCAGTCTGCACCTGCAATTTTTGCGGGAGCACAACCCGATCATCACGATCCCCGATGATCCCCTGGACTTCGGTTCCTATCTGACCAGCCTGGACATGTCGACGTGGTCCAACGTCGTCAAACCGATGTCGTTCCTGGAGGCGATGGCCTCGGGCGCGGTGTGGGGTGTGGCCATCTCACGGTGGCAGAACTGGCACGACATGGCGAAAGTCATGTTGGAGGACGGCGAATTCTCCGTCGTCCCAACCCGATACCTCAACGGTGACCCAGAACCGTGGGAGGGCGCGAACCTGCGCCACGGCACCCTGTGGTGGGACATCGTCGACAAGTCCGGCGTCTATGTCGGAACCTCACATGGCGGGAGCTTGTTCGACGGGCTTGCGCGCACCGCGGCGGAGTTCTCCGAAGATTTCATCGACTCGACCCTGAACCTGGTCGAGGACAACGACGTTCCCGAAGAGTACTTCATCCCAGGGAACCGGCTGACGCACAAGCAGTTGCCGTACGTGGTGTACGACCAGTCGCAGGTCGAGACCTCGGATTTCATCGTCTCGCCGGCCAAGGGCATTCAGGTCAATGTGGGAGGACACTCGATGCCGGGGGTTGTCTGTGCCCCACCGGGGAACCGGTGGGGCACAGACAATCTCGATAAGCCAATGAAGCGATCTCAGCGAGTATTCAAGCGGGTTTTGACATTCTCGGTGGTATCGCCCAGATAGGCTCGCTCGGCGGGTCGGTCGACACCCTGCTGAAACCTCTGTACGAGGACACCGTCGCCGCGTGGTGGTCGGTGAAGTCCACCGAACGGGCGCAGAAGTCGGGCTGGTCCCGCTACTTCGAGTACTTCCAGGACGGCGCGAACAAGGCATACACCATCGCCGCCCTGATGGTGCTGCGCGCCGGGTTCTGGGCCACCAAGACGACGATCAGTTGCCAGGTCACCGTCAACGACGCCTCACCGTGGATGGTGGGGGACCGCGGCCTGGGGCACTTCTTCCACGACGACCGCGTCGGCCTGGCACTCAAGACCGACATCCGCAAGAAGATCCACATGGATCGTTGCCGCAAACTCGACCTGCGCTGGGCCGCAGAAGGGTTCGCGGAATGGATCATCAACATCGGCGACGACCGCGCCCTTCAGGATCCCGCGCAGCGGGCCTGGGGCAAGATCGAAATGCTTGTCGCCGGCCTACGTGAACTGGGGGTCTGGTGACCGGCGTGAACCTACCCAAGGGCTTCAACCCGAAGGACAAGCAGTACCGCAAGTTCGCGAACAAGCTGCCCACCCGGGAGAACTGCGACCTGACGGATCCGCGGGAAATGTTCCTGTGGATGTTCATCGCGCTACCGGGGATGAACGGCGGTCAGATGGCCTTTCCCGCGTCGGTGGGCATGGTGTGGTCGGAACACTTCCATGAGCTCGGCGCGATGCTCGAATGCCCCGACTGCGGGCATACCAGGCAGCCGGAGAAGGTGTACGTGCCGCCGGCCGCCGAAGATCCGCACTGGCTGACCTCCCCGGGGCGCTGGAAGAAACCGGGCGAAGTTCCCAAGCCCGACAAGGATGCCGCCGACGCCGCGCTGGATGCGCTGACCTCCACGCAGCAGGCCACGATTCTGCTTCGGATTCTCGGGAAGATGTCGCCCGCCCAGGTGGAGGGCATCCTCAACAAGCACAAGGCGGGTGAATTGTGAGCAGTGTCGGTGTGATTGGGCACGAGCCGGTCGTGCAACGTGTGGTGCTGATCGAAGGGCAGGACCTCACCCACCTGTTCATTCCCCACACCCCGCTACCGTCCGGGTCGGTTCTGGAGTGGCGAGCCTACGACCGGGACTGGAAACACCTGTACGGAGTGTGGCCGGTCACCGACGAAACCCTCACCGAGGGCGGCTGGCTGCTCAACGTCGAAGCCTCCGACCATGCAGTCATCCCGGACGGGTCGAGGCATCGCCTGTTCGCGACCTACCCGACCGGCGGCCGCTACTGCTGGATCGCCGGCCCGATCGGACGGAGCCGCCGATGAGCGACTACACCACCGCGGACGACTTCAAGGACGATCTGTGCGAAGACTTCACCGGCCGCGTCGACACAATGACCCTGCACACCGACGCCCCGGGAACCACCGGCACCAACGACTCCGGTGTCACACCGGAATCGTTGACGTGGTCCGAGCCCGAGGATGGAGTGTCATCCGCGACCGCGGTATTCGAGAATCTGGCCGGCGACTACCCGTGGATCGGCCTGTGGGACGGCGCCACGTTCCGCATGGGCCTACGAGTGAACATCAGCAACGCCGCGGCCCGAGACGTGGCGATCATGGTCACCCACGAGGTCGCATAGTGACAACCCGATCGAAAGCCCCAATCCCGCCCGTTCACGTTGGGGCTGTCGGAAAGTCCGGTTTGGTGCGGTTGACCCGCACCACCCGGGTCATCGTCAAGGGCACTGCCGGCAGCGATTTCGCCAACCTGAACGACTTCGTCGTCCTGACGAAAAACCCCACCATCACCTCCGGCCGGCTGGCGGGTGAGGGTGTGGTGCGGCACCGCGACCAGATGCACACCGACGACTTCCGGGTGTCCGCGGTTATCGGGGCGAAAGAGACCGGGAAAACCCGGTTGGTGACGTGCGGTTCGGCGACGTTCTCCAGCTTCTACGGCCTGGAGGTTGAAACCGGGCTGATCAACAACCGGTTCCACATCCTGAAGGGTTCCGGAACCACCGCCTTGCTGGACGGCGGGATCTTCTCGGTGATCGGTAAGCACGCCACGGTGAATCAGACCGTGAACAACGGCGATGAGGTGGCCGTGTGGTGGGACCGGGAGAACAGTGTCGTCCGCGCCTACAAGAACGACGTCCAGGTCACATCATTGCCGGTGCCGCGGTGGGAGATCCCGCACGGTGACGGATTCCGACACTGGGGTGTCGCCCAAGGGGTCGACATGTGGCTGTTCGACATTTTGAACAAGGGTGTCGAGTTCACTTCGATTGCCGCGGAGGACGTGTGAACGCGTTGAAGTTGGGGCGGCCCGCGAACCGCCGCCGCCGCCTGAAGGGTGATCGTCGATCGATCCTCGACGAGAACGTGCTGTGGGGTCCGGACGCGCACGGTGTGTATTGGCGCCCGGTGCGGGCCTATTTCGATGACGGTGAGACGTTGGTGATCACCGAGCCGGTCCATCCCGACGAGCTCCCTATGGCGCTGCGGGGTGGCCGGTGACCCAGCCCGATGGGTTGATGCCGGGCGGGGCATTCAACTATTCGTCGCTGGCTGTGCTCGCGCAGAAGACGCAAGAGCAGTGGATGGACGAGCTGGAGGGCAACGCCCTCGGCGGCCTGAGCTTGTTCCGGGACTCACTGTTCGCGGCGTTGCCCGAGGATTTGCGTGAGGGGATCGAGTACACCCGCGCAGTCCTGATGGCCATCGTCCGGCGGATTCTCGGGTTGCCGGGGCAGGTGTGGGACTCGGTCGAGGATGCACTGAACGCGCTGGGCGCGAGCGGGATCGTC
Organism: uncultured Terrimonas sp.; assembly: GCA_964599035.1. Taxonomy (GTDB): domain Bacteria; phylum Bacteroidota; class Bacteroidia; order Chitinophagales; family Chitinophagaceae; genus Agriterribacter. The sequence goes on from CAZREP010000103.1 coordinate 17,261, forward strand.
GACACCATCAACAAGGTCAAGGCCGCTCTGGACGGTATCGACTTGAATGGCGATCCCGGTGCTGTCTTGCGAGCGATCCTCGAAGCGGGCGTGGATGTGTTCGGTGTCATCTCGTCTCTGTTGCCGTTGCCTATTGGCTGGTTGACTGATTCGACGCCGAACATGGTGTGGGAGGGTGGGTTCGACGGCCCGGAAACGATCGTCGAGGGGTCGGGGTTCGTTCACGACGATTCGGATGGTGTGCCGGGTAGCAGCCCGTTGGGGTGTGCGCGGTGCGATTGTGATGGCGCAGATCATCAGTTGTCGTCGCCGCTGATCCCGGTGGGGCCGGCCTGGACGTTGAAGCCGGGAACTCGGGTGCGGTGGGAGTCGATCACCACGACGGGTGATCATCCGATCCGTCTGGACTTGCAGCCGATGCACGTTGTCGGTGACGTTGCGACGCCGGTGGGTTCGTTGCTGATGGTCGCCTCAGTGGAGTCGCCGTCTGGCAGTAGCGGCGGCACGGGCGGGTGGGGCAGTGAGCCGATTCAGGGGTCGTGGACCGTCCCGGATGACGGCACCGTGACACATGTCGTGGTCCGACCGCACGTCACAGAGGATGCGACCGGCGGCGCGGTGAAGTACGACAACGTGTTCCTGCAGGCGACGCAGAAGATGCCGCAGCGGTTTACCGACATGCTGCCGGAGGATCTGCTGTCGCTGCTGAA
>CAZREP010000104.1:0-17958 GCA_964599035.1 uncultured Terrimonas sp.
CCCACGTCCCTGCCTCTTAGCTCGCGGCGCGTACGGTAACGGGTACGGTATTCCGGCAGCTTGAGATTATCGAGCAACACTTCTACAGGAGCGCCGTCGATTGCGGCCGGCGTTACCAAAGGCCTGGAAGGATAGGTGATCCGGTAAACCCTTCCGTGACTGTGATCACGCAACGGATCCCTGGCATTATGCTGCATGTGACCGATGAGGATATTATGCCAGTCGATCAGGTAAAGCGAGCCGTCGGGAGCGAACTCCATATCCACGGGGCGGAAGTTACGGTCTTCACTCACCACCAGGTCTACCCGGTGATGGCTTTTATAGCCGGTACCGCTGTCTTCTATCACGTGCTCCTTTGTTCCCAAAAAGCCGATGGTATTGTTGATCAGCATATCTCCCTGCACTTCGTCAGGGAAATGACGGCTGGAAATAAATTCCAGTCCGGAAGTGGGCCGCACCTTATGCGCTTCCTCGATCAGGTTAAAAGATTTGTGTGTGGCTTCCCCGTATCTCGGCAATACCGTTCCGGGCATCATCCATCTTACATCGGGGCCCGAAGTTTCGGCAAAAAATGGCTGTCCCCAGTCGTCGAATGCTATACCCCAGGGGTTAGGAATGGAAAGCTGTGCCGTGCGCTCCAGCTTATGCAACTGCGGCGCATAGCGATAAAAGCCGCCATTAGTAGCACGTACGGGGCCATAAGATGTTTCTACATTGGTATGCAAAAAAACGCCTTCTCCACTGTAAATAGCACCGGAGGGGTCAGCTGTGAACGCATGACTGTTGTGATGGGTATCATGATCATCAAACCCGCTCAGCAATATCTCCACCTTATCTGCTTTATCATCACCATCCGTATCTGTAAATAACTTCAAATTGGTACCCTGCGAAACATATACTCCTTCAGGAGCTATTTCAAAACCTACAGGCAGGTGCAGCTTATCTGCAAACACCGTAAGCTTATCTGCTTTTCCGTCGGCATTGGTATCTTCCAGGATAATGATCTTGTCGTCCGGCCGGGGATCACCTGGCTTATAATGCGGGTAGCTGGGCATCGTAGCTACCCACAAACGGCCTTTATTATCGAAAGACATCTGCATGGGCTTTGCCAGCTCGGGAAACTCCTGCTCCGAGGCAAAAAGCTCGATCTTATATCCTTCAGGAACTTTCAGCTTGCTCAGCGCTTCCTCACCATACAAGTACTTGAGGCTGCCATTCTGCTGCGGATTATAATTGGTTTTAACGGGGGGTAGCTGGAGAGTGTTTTTATCTGCGGTTGCAATATCCATCTGTTCTCCCCTGCTTGCCGCCAGCCATATAGCAGTATCGCGGATTGCCGTCATCTGGCGGATCTTTTCTATTTCGGCAGGATAGTTATCAGGACCAAAAGGATTATAGCGGCGGCCATACACATGCACGCCATTGGGGATCTTATAATCATCATGCCACATCCAGTTCTTTTCTTTCACCGCTGCCAGCACCAGCTCCCTGTTGGCTTCGGCCTTAGGAGCCACCTTGCCAAAAATAGCATCTGCCAGTAAAACGGATAATTTTTTATAGCCTTCCTCATTCAACTGTGATCCGTCGATCGTTAGATCGTCTTTAGCAGCATCATACCATTTTTTGGAAGGTGCGAACGCATCTACAAAAAGCACGTTGTTCGAATCCGCCACAGCTTTCATACCCCGGGTGTATAACGAAAGATTTTCATTTTCTTTTTTACCGTTGGGAAGATCGTACTTAGATGAAAGATCTTCAAAAGCAATGGGCGACACGATCGCAACCTGCGGAGCGGAATTACCGTTATAATGTTGCTTTAAAGTATGTTTGATAAACGCATCCAGCTCTGCTTTATAATTATCCAGGCCTTCCTTTCCCTGAAAAGATTCATTGTAGCCGAAAAAGGCGATGATCACATCTGCCTTATGCCGGGTAAGCCATTCATCGGGCGATTCAAAGCGGCCTTCACTCCCCGAATTGGTGGCAAGCTCTGTTTGAAACTTTTCCGCTCCCGGGAACGCCCACGAATCGTTCCTTGCCGCATGGGGTCTGAAGCCGGGCGTATTACCCCCATCGCAAAAATTACGGATATACAGCATACTATCGGGATAGCGTACCTGCATTTCTGTTTCAAAATAGCCGTAATTCATCATTCTCGATCCCAGATTATTGCCTACAAGAGCGATGCTGGTATGCTTTTGAACACTGAGCGGTTCAGGCTGATCAGAGCGGCAGGCGGTGAATGCCGTTATCAGTAATCCCAACAAAATGGCATACACCCTGTTGTTCCTTGTATAAGGGTTGATCATTTTAATTGTGTAGTTTAGAATCCATAAAAATATGGGTTCATCACCTAAATTCCCAATAATTCCGTTTTCCGTTTTGCGATGGCATAAACCGGGGCATAAAAATTTGAGATTTGAAATTGGGATGTCCCGGTTCGTGTCTGCACGAACCAGTTTCCGCTTTCAGTTTCACGGTGATACGAACCGGGGCATAAGTATTAAAATCACAGTACCCCTTGTCAGCCGTTAGCCGCCGCATGGGCGTGAGGTTACATCTGTTTGGGTAGCCATCAGATTTTCAATATTTACTTTTCCCCTCACTGATATGGTCACATAGGTATCCCCGATCTCAGTAACCACTCCGCCAAACTCGTTAGCGAGGAGCTGCGACACAATTTCATCTCCCGTAAGCGGCGCATTTCCGCGCTTTCCCGACACCCTTATCTTTTGCACATAGAACACCACCACATTCCGGTATGTTTGTACGGCATCATAAGCATCCATGGAGGTATATGCCGGAACGGTGGCCGTTCTGGCTACCGATACGGTAGTTGTTTCCGTTTTGCTCGTTTCAAAACGGCTGGTGTTCGTTTTCATTTCCGAATAGGTGAACGTATACCCTGCAGACAGGGTAAGCTCCCTGCTCATGCCCGCCACCCCAAAAAGATCGGCATTGACGCCCATGCTTATTGAAAGATCCACTCTCGCCTCATGCTGTGTGGTAACACTGAAACTTTCCTCCGTTGCGGCGGTAATCGTAGTACTCCTTGTATCTTCCTTGCCTATGGTTTGTTGTATCTCCACTGCCCCGCAATTGTTGATGGTAGTAGCCACCGCAAAATCCAGCTGTGCGGGCGGCATAATAGGCTGGTCATAAGATATTCCCATGTTCTGGGCAGTCCATTCAATATCCACGGGAAATAGCCTGAATTTCACAGCGGTCTGTCCATCGGTTTTTAATCCGCCTAATGTAGCCGCCGTATTATATTTTATAGGGTGATGATCATACGATTTAATGGTAATTGCACCCTCCTCATCCTGGCTGAGGATAAACCTGTAGTCAACATCCTCTATTACCTGGTCCGTATGAATGAGCACGCCAAAGTTGTTATCAATAAAAAGATAGGCATCTTTTTTACCATTGGCTTTTATATAAAACACAGAATCTTTAGTGCCTGCTACCGGTTCAAAAGAGAAGAACTGACCTCCACCATCATTGGTTTTAATATAATCGGTCTGCATACCAATAAATGGATTTTCAACTGTTGTTAATCCACTTTTTCCAACAAACCCGCCATTTATCATATGATAGGTATATGTCCATATACCCGCCTCCTTATCATTATCGTTGGGTATCGCCTGGATGACATACGGTGTGCCCGGCATTACCTTTAAAGGAGGGATGACTTTCGGCTTTGAAGTCTCTACCAAAATCGGTTCCGTATTAGCGCTTACCGGTAAACTGCTTTCCTGCAGCTCGGCCAGCAGCATATCTTCTTTATCATACACTTTTATGGTTACCGGCACTCCTTTGGCAAACTGTTCTACCTCTTTTTCCGACACACTGTCTTTTGGAATGCGCCATACAACAAGATTGGTGAATGCATCCACCGTCACATGATCATCCGAAAAAGAAAAAGAGGACCCGTTTGTTACCGACAAAGAGATATAAGACGGGGTGTATCCCTTTTGGGCTATCGGTCTTGTGTCTATGATCAGGCCGATCTGGCCGCTGCTCACCGGTATATGCAGCGTACTGGTATCCAGCGGGGCAACCCCGGGCGGGGTTGGGTCATCCACATTATTTTTTTGGCAGGAGGCAATGGTGAGTCCTGTTATCAGGCAAAATAGCACGCAGCGCAATAACTTGTTCATGATAATCAATTTTAGCAGGTTTAAAAGGTTTTGGGCAAACGGACAGGTAAGCGCCTGCTAAACTAATTGCTCCTTCGGGCATATGTACGGGAATGTATGTGAACAACCACATTTTGTAGGTGAACGCAATAGTTCATGCCTGTTTTGAGGGGAGTTTATTAATTCGTGTAATTGTATTTTGTGCAGTTAGGACTTTCCACCAAAGTTCCGTCCCTGTTCGATCGGCAGCCGGCATTGGCAGCTATTCTGTACTGTATTCTTAAATCAGGCCGCTGTCATTCGTGAATTTCGTGACAGCTATAACGGCAGGCAATTCAACAAGCCAAAGCATATTATCCTCTTTTAGATGCAGGTTCATGAACAGAATCATACAAAACAAAAAAGGCTTCCCATCTTACGAGAGAAGCCTTTTATAATTTTTAAAATATTTATTTTTTCTTTTTCATTGAGGCGCGAACCTTTTTTACAAAGCTTACCGGCATTTCAGCAATGTCAGCTACCTGCTTATCCGATAACCCCATTTTGATGATCAGGTTTTCAATAACATCCTGTTTGCCTTTTTCAATGCCTTTCTCCATACCTTTTTCTATACCTTTCTCAATGCCTTTTTCAATGTCCTTCTCCATACCTATTTCAATGCCTTCTTCCCGCTCTATTTTCTTTATGGTTTCTATAATACCCATAGTAATTGCTCCTCCTGTTAATTGTTCTATTTGCTTATCAAATATAACGTTTTAAGATGAAAAGAAGTTATGCACAAGAATAGTAATTCAGCGGAATTTATTGTTATAGTTAGTATAATATCCACCAGGCAACACGCATTCCTGCCCAATAGCGATAAGAACGCACAAGAGTGCGACGCAACAGGTGCTCCACAGCAGCGCAACAGCTAAGTACATAAACTTCACAACCTTACTCCCTACACCAAAGCTCCAAGCTCCGGGTCACAGGAAATCGAAACGCTGCAGGAAGTCGTCTTTATAATTTCTTCCCAGCGGAATTTCCCGGTCCTTCAAAAAAACACTGCTATTATTGAAGGTATCGAGGTGATCCATATTAATGGCATAGGACCGGTGCACCCGTACAAAATACGGCCGGTCAAATTTTTCTATGACCAGGTTAAGGGGATGCCTGACCATGAAGTTTTTATCTTTTGTGGCAATACAGGTATGATTATTCTCCGCTTCCAGGTAATAAATATCATTTAAACCTACTTTAATGAATTTATAGTTCTGCTTGATAAATATGGCTTCGTTAAAACACAGGATGGGTTCTTTTTCTTTCATTGCGGGAGGATCCCCGTCCGGAGCAATAGAAACAACGGGCGCAGCAGGCGATTTACGAAAAGCAAAATTATGTAAAGCGATATCTATGGCTATCATCAGGTTCCTGGGCTGATAGGGCTTGGTGAGATAAGCCGCCGGCGCTGTTTCCTTGGCACGTTCAAGCGTTTCATCATCAGAAAAAGCAGTGAGGTAAATAAAGGGGACATCTTTTACCTCAGTAAGCCGCCGGGCCGTTTCTATTCCATCCCAATCGCCTTTGAGCTGGATATCCAGCAGCACCAGATCTATTGCGTCCCTTTCCACAATGCGTAAAGCCTCTTTCCCATTATCGGCCATGCCGCAAACATGGTAGCCTTCCAACTGCAGCGTATCTTCCAGTCCGAGCGCTACAATGCCTTCATCTTCCACGATCAGAATGTTAACTTTATTCTCCATAAGCATGTTCCCTGTTTTTGATTTTATCCCACCTTCGCCGGCTTCAAGGGTATTTGCAGGTTGAACTGTGTTCCGCTACTGCTTTCTATTCCGCATATACCGTTCAATTGCCGGCTTAGTACTTTTACCAGCTTTACACCAAATGATCCCCGTGGCTTTTCCCACGCGTCCTGTGCCATACCCGGGCCATTGTCTTTAATATCCAGTACGATCTCCCTGTCTTTTTTTAGGGTAAGCGTTAGCGCCGGGCGTTTCACTTCTTTATACGCGTACTTGAACGCATTGGTCACCCATTCGTTGATGATCAGCCCCAATGGTAAAGCCATATCCACATCCATTTCCGTTATCTGAATATCTAACTGTAGATCGAAGGTATTTCTTTCTATTCCGAAACTTTGTAAAATGCTTTCTACCAGGTCGGTTACATACTCTTTCATGTTCACCATATTCGGGTTATCCTGCTGGTAGAGGCTCCGGTGGATCAGCGACATGGCTTCGATGCGCTGCTGCCCGACCTTTACAGCCTGTTGGGCATCCTTATCGGGCAGGTGATTGGACTGGAAGCTGAGGAGGCTGGAAACAATCTGCAGGTTATTCTTGACCCGGTGATGCAGCTCCTTCATAAAGAACTTCAACTGCTCAGCCTGTTCGTTAATCTTTTTGTTGCTATCCGCCAGCATACGGTTCCTTCTCCTGATACCACGGTACTGCGCATACAGGAATGCAGATAACAAAATAAAAAGGGTCATGCCCACCGCTATCACACCTGTTGTTCTGGTCTTTTCGAGGTTGATGAGTTTGAGGGATGCTATATGCTGATCTTTTTTTTCGGTTTCATATTCAATCTGCAGCCTTCCTATCTGTTTTGTATTCCTTAGCACCTGTAATGAATCATTGATCCTTACAGACCTACTGAAAGCATGAAGGGCTTTTTCGGCATTGCCTGCGGCACGGTAACATTCGTATAGCGATTTATATATTTCCGCTTCCCGGAAAGGCGATCGCTGTGCTATGGCGATATCAAGCGCACGGTTAAGGTATTGAAGGCCTTTAGCATGATCGCCGCTGTAAAAATAAATTTCACCAAGCCAGTTGTAAGTATAGGTGAGGGAAAGATGCTGATGATATTTTTTTGCGAGCGCTTCGGCTTTTTTCCCATAAAGCAGCCCTTTGGGATAATCGCCGGCAATTTTATAATACTGGCAGATATTATTATAATAAGGTATACGGAGCCGCTCATATTCCGGAGAGGATTCTGCTATTTTCAACCCTTCAAGATATTTATCCAACCCTTCTTTCCTGATCTTCGGGTCATTTTTTCTCATCCCGTAGCTATGAGTGAACATGGCCAGGTTCAGTATTGCTTTAATGATCTGCGAGGTATCTTTTATCAGTACTGCCGCCTGCAATCCCTTTTCTACCGCTTTTAATGCGAGCGTGTAGTTTTCATTTTCTTTATGCAAATTGCCTATGATATTGTACAGCACAGGGATCGTCTTCGTAAGCTTATAGCGCTCCGCCTTTTGTAATGCGTTCATCGCTACTTTCATGGCTGTAGTGAAATTTCCTGTTCTCCACTCATAATTTGCTTTTAACAGCAGCCCGTTCACCACAACCTGGTCATTACGGTGATCTTCGCCCAAACGGATCAGCGTTCCCGCATACCACAGCAGAGAGTCGCTGCCGGAATTTTTGCGAAGCATTCCCCGCAAGAACAGCTCATCTGCCATAGCAATAGAATCGTTGCCGGAAGCAGTATGCCCCAGACCCTGGTCGGCTTTGCTACAGGAAAGCATGACAGTAAGCAACCCGGCTATAGCCAAAGCTCCATGTCGCAAACCATACCTTTTACGGCAGGCAGATCCTGAAAAGAAATATACAGCACTCATTCCTGTTAATAAAAATTGTATCCGAAAATATTTCACTATCTATTTACCGGGCAGAGAAGCCATGGATGTATCACGAGCGAGAGTGGCAGACAAGCTCATTCTCTTTTGCGTGATCACGGGGCTGGAAAATTTAACACCGGTTCCCAAACAACAGGGCGTCAAGTTAAGGAAAAAGGCATATATATGAAAGCTGCTATTTTCAAACCCGTTCCCTCTATACTTTGATTCATGCCTGCACAAGTCTGATCCACTTTCGCTTACAGTTACATGAAACCGATCAAACAAGGGTTCACGACCCGAATTCCCAATAATTTCAGCCTCCTACTTTTTTCTATAATTCTTATACTATTTTCCCAAATAATACAGGCTTACATTATAATTCAATATATTAGGGGTACTATTTTTCACTTTAACATAGATGAACAATGAAATCTATTGAGCTGCGCCTGCCAAAGGATTTTGATAAATCATTTACTGTTTTCAAAGAAGTTGGAAAATCATTTCCCTGTCCCTGGCATTATCATCCCGAATATGAAATCGTACTGGTACTGAAAAGCCACGGACGGCGCATGGTAGGCGATCACATCGGGAAATTCGACGAAGGAGATCTGGTATGTATGGGATCGTACCTTCCCCATGTATGGGTAAATGATCCAAAATTCATTAACGGACAGGTGGATTACCCCGCCGAAGCTATTGTGATCCATTTCAAGGATGATTTTTTGGGTGAAAATTTCCTCAACATCCCGGAAATGGAAGCCTTTAAGAATTTCCTGGATCTTTCAAACCGGGGCATGGTCATTAACGACAGCGCCAAAGCCAACATTACCGGCTTAATGGAAAAGATGCCGGATATGAACGGGCTGCAGCGGCTATCGTCACTGATGCTCATTTTTGATATCCTGTCCCGCACGCAGGAATATGACCTGTTGGCAAGTCCCGGCTTTGTAAAAACAGTTAATATAAAAGGGTCCGACCGCTTAAACAAGATCACTGAATACCTTATACAGAATTTCGATCAGGACATCACTTTGTCGAAAGTGGCGTCTATCGCCAATATGGCAGTTACCACTTTCAGCAATTTCTTTAAAGAGAACTACCGGGTAACTTTTGTGGAGTATTTAAACACGCTGCGGATCGGGTACGCCTGCAAGAAGCTTTCGGAGAAAGACCAGAACATCGTTGATGTGGCTTACGAATGCGGGTTCAACAGCCTGGCCAATTTCAACAGACAGTTCAAGAAATATAAGCAAATGACGCCCACCGAATACAGAAGGATCATCTATGCGTAGGGAGAGATTTGAGATTTAATATTTGAGATTATCTTCGCTTCGGTTTTCAGGCTTCGGTTTTAATAGTAGCCTCACACCGGCAGGAAACCGGAAACGGGAGGATACTTCTATATTCTTCCGTGTCTGAACTTTGGACTTATTCTCTTAATCTATAGGCATTGGGATCTCTTAAAAACATTGCTTTACAGCCGTGGCTGCAAAAGCCTATTGTTTTTTGGTGGAACAAAGTCGTATCTGCAATGCTTCTCTCATCTATCTTCATGCCGCAAACCGGGTCATAATATACCGACAACTCCGGAAATATCAATCTCTTTTTGACAGCAAAGGGCTGCAATCCCTCACTGTTTGCCACCTCATTGATAGCATCAGTATTGATTTTTGTATAACAGATCCTGCCATTGTCTGTCCAGGCAACGATCACCTGCTGCTTCCCCACCGGCTGCACTACCGGATAAGCAGCATGTGCACGGGGCAGCGTAACTTCTCTTTTAAAAATACTTTTCCCGTCTATCTTATTTACAACGACCTTATTGTATACCGAATCCTCCATACGGTAGCTTGAATTGTAGGCAACAATCCGGCTACCGTCGGGCATGAGGCATAGCTGCACAAATCGTCCATTGCGGTCAAGCTGCCGCTTTGAAAGCATATTATTGCGCTTATCCAATTCTGCGTAAAAAACACCGCTTTGCTCCGACCCCGTGAACCAGGCTGCATACATACGCTCATTTTTGCTTACCACAGAGGGACCGTTGTGCGGACAGCCATCTATCACCCAATGATCATTGCTGAAAGAAACTGCCTTACTGAAAGTACGACCGTTATCGGCAGAGCTGCTGACAGAGATATCCCTTACAGAACCGGAAAGCAGATCGCGGAAAACGACCCTTACATTCCCCCGGCCGTCACTGCTAAGCGCAGTACGACAGCACTGGCAGGCAGAGGGCTTTATAAGTATGGCATTGCCAAAGCCTTCACTCCCGTTGGTTCTCGCAAATTTAACAGGACGCCCTCTATTGGCGGTATCGGCGTCTGTATCCAGCCAGGCAAGGCCGACCTCCCCGTCATCCAACCGTATCATATTGCCAAAAGAGCGTGAACCGGTATGCAGGTCATCGGGCTGAATCGACTGATGACGAGTCCAGGTTCTTCCTTTATCAAACGACATCACATACTGAATATCGCTTAACCCAAACCTGCTCTTCTCTGAAGGTACCGAGGTTTCGTATATTGCCAGGAGTGTACCATCACCTTTAACCGCGATCTTAGGCATTCCTTCTTCATGAATACTGGTGTTGGATGCTATAGGAATTGTCAATACCGGGATAAATTGTTGTGATTCTTCATTCCAGTTTGCAAAATAGAAATGCTTACTTCCCGCGCTGTCTACCTCTGCCCAACTGATCACGGGATTGTTTTTTTCATCCTTAGTGAGAAATACACAGGATGCCTTGTTGTGCATATTGGAAAGCAGAACGGGAGTATCCTCTTCTGTGTCTCGTTTCTTTTCACTACAGGATTGCATTATGACAAACACTGCTATATAAAAAACAAATAACTTTTTCATCCCGGTAATGATTTTGAATGGTTAAAACATATATTTGATATTGAGCCCCCCATAGCCGTTCCTTGCAGGAGAAGGTCCGAAATAAGCAGGCGATTCCCCGCCATAGGCAACAGCGTTCAGAGCCGTCATAGAACTATACCTACTGTTAGTGATATTATCAAGTCCTGCATACAGGTTGAGTTCGAAACGCTTAGACAGGCTTTTTTTAAAACCTATCTTGCCGTTCAACACCTGGTAAGAAGGATTGTAAGCCGTATTGGCGTCATTCAATGGCAGGCGATCACTAAAAAAATAACTTCCGTAAAAGTAGACGCCTGCTCTTGTTTCCATACTAAGCCCTGCGCTTACCACCCAGGGAGCAATGCCTGTGAGCTCATTTCCATCGTATACCGCTTTTACCTGGTTTTGGGCATCCAGGATCTTATAATCGTCAAACCTGAAATGCGAATAGGTAACTGCTGCATACGGTCTTAATAAGGAAACGGCTTTCCCGTCCTCTTCCTTTACTGCTATATACGACAACGCCAATTCAATACCATTATGACTGGTGCGACCGGAGTTGTTATAAATGGTTATCCCCTGCTGCACCGATTGTGCAATCAGCTCTCCTTTCATATCCATTTTAAAGAATGCAAGATCATAAGCCAGGCGTGACTGCAGCAAATTGCCTTTGGCATTGATCTCATAATTGATGCCTTTTTCTGCCTGCAGCCTGGTATTAATAGAACCGTCAACATTTTTTATTTCAGAGCCGGAAGGTGGAGAAAAGCCTGAGCTGATGCTCCCATGCAGGGAAAGCATATTCCCGAAATTCTGGCTCAAAGCTATGCGCGGCGAGGCCTGTGGTTTAAACCTCTTAACGCCGCTTTGCGCTGCAAACAGGTAGTCACGAACATCATAGGTCATTCCGTTGTAGCTAAGCCCTGCTGCCAGCGTGGTTTTGGGGCTGATAAAAGTTTCCGACTGATAAAACAGGGAATACAGGGTGTTTTTGTAATCGGAATTTCCATTGATGGCTCCTTCACTGCCGTGTTCATTCACATATTGTGTGCCTTTGGTGTTGGCCTGGTTAAATTCTGCTCCCACCGTAAATTTTGTAGGAAATGCCCCAAAATCCGGATTGTAGGTAAACCGCGTGCGACCACCGTAGCTCTCATAGTAATTACGGATATAAGCATATGGCAGCGGATGATCCAGATCGTAGAAATAGGTAAAGATGCTGGTAGCGTTTGAAAACCGGTTGGTGAAAATATACTGTTGACCTATCCCTATCCTGGTCCAGTTCTGGTAACGCGCCGCCTGCTTATCTATGTTGGCAGCATTCGCCTGTCTGGGATTTTCCTCCGCCTGCTGTTGGGTAAGCGAGCCCGGGATCCGGGAATGCTGGGTGGTTCGGTTCAGCAAAACGGTGATAATTTGCTTTTCTGAGGGAAAGAACTGGAAATTACCGGCAAGAAAACGCCGCATATCGCTGCTTTGCTCCCGGTAGCCGTCGTATTGCTGCCAGCCGTAAGAAATGTAGCTGTTCATTTTATCTCCCCCGTTGCGATAGGTAGTAGCTAAACGCATCAGCCCGTAAGACCCTGCAAGGCTTGAAACTTCGATGCTTTGTTCCTGGTACGGAGAACGCTGCAGTTGGAAATTGATCACTCCCCCGGTTCCCCCGCCGTAAATGCTGGATGCCGGGCCTTTTATTATTTCCGCCTGCCCGATATCATTTACAGCAAGTGCCTCTATGCGGGAAGTGCCATCGGCTTCTGTTACAGGAATATCGTTTACATAAATTTTTATATTACGGATCCCCCATGGCGCTCTTACACCGTTTCCCCTTATGGAGATACGGGATTCGGAAAGTGTGCTTTGATCCATCCTCACGCCCGGAACACTGTTAAGTGCCGGCTGTAATGATACACCACTACCCTGCCGCAACTGGCTGCCGCTGATATTGGCAACTGCGCCTGCCGTTTCTTTACTGGTTTTATTGCTGCTGTACGCAGTTATGCGTACCTCATTTAAGGAAACTGCATCCGCCTCCAGTTGGATATTGAGCTCCCTGTTCTGATGAGTATAACGGACTATCCGCGCCTGGTAACCTGCCATAGATACCCGGAGGGTTACTTCTGGCTGATCGGTTTTGATCTCAAAATAACCCGCATCATCAGATATAACACTGGTGGGTACATTAATGATCGCTATGGTGGCGCCACCCAGGGCCTGGCGTCCCTGAAGATCATAAACATGGCCTTTAACGGTATACTGCTGCGCGCTTACCTGTATACAGCCATACACCATCAATACCACCGTTAAACAATATTTTATTAATTTCATTGAACGCAATTTTTAGGAAAGGTGCATTGATGCTCCTTTCATTGAAAATGGGGCATGTGTTCGCGCACATGCTCTTTTTATGTGAAAACGAAAACTGTGCACCTACAGGCTACCTTACCCGTTCAGCGGAAAAGGTGGCCTCTGTACTGTATAGATGAAATGTCAGGCGGTAGGCGGCCTGAAAACGGTGTGAGGACGATCCAGCGTTTTGGTTTCGGAGAACAAAGCAAATCGCTGCCTGTCATTATTAAGAACTACCGGCGAAAGAACGAAAGATCCGTGATCGGAGGTAAAAAATTCATTGTGATTTTCAACTTTCCGTTGTGGGTTGTTCTTATCTTTTTCCTCCTCCTGTCTGAGCTTTTTAGTCATCTGGCATTTACCGTTACAATGCATCTCCACCTTTGCCTTATTCTCACAGTTAACGGCATAGCTCACCGTATTAATATAGTAATCACCGATGACCAACATCCTGTTGAAAGACTGGATAAGCAGAGCTGCCAGGAGCAGCAATACACTGCAATGGCGGTATGTAATGAAGGATGTCAAAGTTCTGCAAAAGTACTACTTAGTTTTAACTTTTAAACAGGTTAAATCTGTGCGGGTCACATAACATCCGCTACGAGGCTACTGTTCTGGTTCGTGTCCGCGCGAACCAGATTTCCTTTTCCGTTTCGTGATGACACGAACCGGGGCATTAGTCCACCTTACAAAGCTCATTTCAAATGAATGAATAAGTTAGCCACTACATCCTTTTTGCTTTTGGATACCGGTATTTCATCACCGTTTTGGAGGATCAGATGCCCGCCGTCTCCTTTTCGCCAGCTCCTGATGTATTCCTTATTGACCAGGTGCGACTGGTGGCAGCGGATAAACCCGAAATCAGATAACAACTCATCATACTCATATATCGGCTTCGACACCACGATCTTTTCTCCTGTTGCAATATAAAAGCTGGTATAGGCATTGGACGATTCGCAGCGAATGATGTCTTTGGGGTACACAAAACGGGTTTCTTTTAAGGTAGGGAGCGCCAGCTTATGATCCGATCTTTCTTCCCTGTGTTTGATGAGCTGCAACAAATTCGCCAGCTCATGGTTTTGCATTTTTTCTTTTATTCTTTTTTCGGCTTTTTGTACTGCATGCCTCAGCTCCTCTATGTCGAGGGGCTTCAATAAATAATCAATCGCGGAAAATTTTATCGCCGTTATGGCATAATGATCGTACGCCGTTATGAGTATAATTTCAAAACGATGATCCTGCAGCTCCTTTAACAGGTCAAAGCCGCTTTTCCCCGGCATCTGGATATCCAGGAAAAGCAGCGCCGGCTGCAGCCTTTTAACGAGTGCGGCGCCTTCTTCCGCATTCATAGCAGCTCCCGTTACCGCTACTCCGGGGCAATATTTTTTCAACAGCCCTTCCAGGTTCTCAATATTGTTCCTTTCATCATCTATAATAACAGCATTGATCATAAAAGCCAGTTTTTGAGCATAAACACTACCTGTGTACCGCCGGCTGTATTTGTTATCTGCCAGGCAACAGACCGCCCTTTTAATAATTGGTTCATTAATATTACCCGTTCATCCGTAAGCTTCAATCCATGTCCCTCTGTTGAGCCGTTGTTGTAGCCCCTGCCGTTATCGGTTACCGTTATCCTGATGTCATTTGCATGGATATGATAATCAATTGTGAGCAGTCCGCTTTCCCGCATGCCGGAAACGCCATGCTTGACCGCATTTTCTATAACTGGCTGCAATAACAGCACCGGCACCTCAACAGCATCTTTATTGATCTTTTCATCTACACTGATCTGATAGCGAAATCCAAACCTCAATTGCTCCAGCTTCAGGTAATGATCAACCAGGCTGATGTCTTTCGACAGGCTGATGAAATCCTTTTCACTTTCTTTCAACGCATTCCTGAGTAACCGGCTGAAATCATTTAAATAAGCATGTGCGGCTTCAATATCATTTTTCGTTATCAGGCCCTGTATCGAACTGAGCGCATTGAAAACAAAATGCGGGTTAAACTGTGATCTCACAGACCTGATCTCAGCCTGTGCTACCCGGTTAAATGTTTGTTGTTCCTTTATTTTAATCTTCTGTCTTCTGGTTTTAATAATAAGATAGGCAGACATGGCCGCCAGCAGCAATAGTATCCCGGCGATCATTTTAAACCATACCGTTTGGTACCATGCGGGAACTACAGTGAATGAAAAGCGGCTTACCGTTTGCCGTTGAAAAGCATATCGTAAGAGCAGGATATATTTTCCCGGGACAAGCTGCTGAAGCCGGATGATATTGGGGTCAAAGTCATTTGCTATCCAGCCACTGCTGTCTTTACCGCTCATGAGATTGTATTCTACCAGGTTGGCGTTTTTTACTTTATCATTCAAATAGAAAAAAGGATTGTTTTCATGATGGGTAAATTGTTGCTTTATCACAAGCAGGCTGTCAACTGGTGGTAGCGTTATATCGCCGTAATAAGATGGACCGTCAGCCCCCGCCTGGTCATTTTTCCACTGGTATTTATATACGGCTATGAATTCCTTCATTGTTTCCGGCGTAAAAGTGGCGATAATTTCAGGCGCTCTTTTTAGCCAGACAGCAGAGATACTATACACCGTATCCGGCACATTCAGATTTTTTACCTCTACGGTAATACTATTACCGGTCTTTACCCCGAATTGCCCCAAATAAGCCATTTGGGTTTGCATTGTTCCATCCACATTATACCGGTAATGCATAAAAACCGGCGAAAAGAAACGGATCCTGCTCCAGGGTATAATCTCTTTGGTTTTGTTTTCCATCACCCTGAACCGGTACTGATCTTTATTGGAAGAATCTATACCATAAGCCGTAACGATAACGGGAACAGAATCAAACAGCGGCACGGCGGTGGTATATTGGTATGTTCCTGTGATCTGCGAATAGCTTTTATTGATCCTGAAAGCGTTCAATTCAGCCGGCTCATCTTTTTTATTGAAGACGGTATTGATATATAGGTTTCTTGAATGAAAAACTGACAATATCACATCATTATATCGCTTACCCTTTGGAGGTTTTATGGTGGGAGCCCCTATTTCAAAAAAATCATATAAACGCCCGACTTTCTTGTCGAGCTTTCCTTTAAAAAAAGGATGTACCGTATCAATAGCCGGTTGGGCGAAGAGATTCCCGCCTATAAAAGAAACAATCAGTATATAGCCTATTCTTTTTCCCATGTATGCACACATGCCGGCTCCCGGCTTAATTTTTGAGCAGATCCGATAATGCTTTGTACACAGCGCCCGGTCTGTCGGCATGGCTGTTTACAATATTACCGGCTTTATCTATAATTACATAATGCGGGATACCGCTTATATTAAAAGCTTCTTCCGCATCTTTTATCAGGGCATCGTTCAATAAATAATGCTCGCCGGCTACATCCAACTCCTGCCGTGCTTTTAACCATGCTTTTTCCGTATCCCTGTACCCCAGGTAAACAAACACTACATCGTCATTGTGCAGCCGTTCTTTTAATTCCGCGGCGGCAGGCATTTCTACCCGGCAGGGTATACACCAGCTTGCCCAAAAATCAACATAAATGACCTTACCACTGTATTTATTAAAAATTTCATTGAGTGATGCGTACCGGCTGATGTGCTCTTTCTTTTGTTGCAATGATTCCAGGTAGGTATTTCTTTCTTCCACAACACAATTTTTAAGCATCTGGTCCTTAACCATTTCATCATATTGATTAAAAATGGGCGTATAGATGCTGTCATCAGCTTTTGCAAATAAGGCTACAACCCTTGTCAGAAAAACATCACGGGTCTTGCCCTGTAGCAGGTTACCGGTTGCGAAACGGAAATAGGATTGCGGAGTAAATTTAATCCCCGAATCTGCAAATTTTTTACCCATATATGCTTCAACAAGATCGTTATACTCCAGAGTGTTCAGGGCTGCATAATCATTGTTAATCCCTTCCGCTATCAATTTTGATAATACAGCATCGCTCAACGCCTCTTTATGATCAATATTTTCAACATTGGTCCTTTCGTAAGGTTCATACCTGTATTTAGACCTGATCCATTGATAATACACTTCACTCATAGCATGGGTTTGCTTATAGTGGTCAAGCTCCGCAATGTCCATAGCGGTTATTCGCTTTCTTAACGATAAAACGCTGTCTATGTTCCTGCCTCTAATACCATTCCAATATGCCTTATCCCGCTTATCCCTGCTGTATGCATAAGCCAGGTAGTTAAAATCAGCAGCATTGCTGCCGATGGCTGTTAACGGGTTTCTACGGGAAAAGTCGGCAACCACTTCGATATCTTTTCCTTTGACCAGGTCAAAGAACTGGTATCCCTTTTCGGTTTTGATCAGCCATCTGTCAATATCCTGCTCCGGCAATGTAATCACAAACCGGTTATGCTTATCAATGAGTGCTTTATATCTTCTGTCCCGCCACCTTCGGGTAATATTGGTAAAGCCACCGGTTTCTACAAATACGATTACGCTGTCTTTTGCATGTTTCACCGTTCCTTTTATCGTAACCTGTGCGGACAATATATGGCAGATAAGCAATGCGGCTATGAGCAGTGATCCTTTCATATTATTTTTTTCAGACAAAGAACAAATACAATACGCAAACGATAAGGCGGTACTTTGAATCCGGCTGCTATGGATTTGAATATGATATGTACCCCTATTTACAGCGCAAACGCTCTGGCGTCATATTTGACTGACAGCTGTCCCTCACCGGAATACTCATATATTCCGTAATAAATAGATGAACGGATAATCAATCGAAAATCCTTATTTGTGCATTTGTGGCAAACCAAGAAGGTTGGGGGAAAGCGGATTTTAAAACTCCGGTTGGTGAAAACGGAGAGGGAGGGATTATAGTTAAACACCTTATGCCACTTTTACTGTTACTAAATAGCCTATAATATGACAACCTATACACATTCTTAAAACAGGTGTTTCATTGTAAAAGCCCTGCCAGATCCGCTCT
>CAZREP010000105.1:0-17941 GCA_964599035.1 uncultured Terrimonas sp.
TGAACCATCCCGTTACCAATTTCAAATTTGAAATTTCAAATTTGAAATTGGGGATTTTCTCAGCTTCCGACTGGGAGGGATTTGATGAAGCTACCCGGCAGGCTATACTGATGGAATACCGGCTGGTCTATTGCGGCTATGGGGAAGTGAACTGGTGTGAGGCGCTGGGCACCGTGCTGGCCAACGACGAGGTGATAAACGGTGTTAGCGAAAGGGGAGGTTACCCGGTAGTAAAGAAAAAACTGCGGCAATGGTATTTGCGCATCACCGAATACGCCGACAGGCTGAAGAACGACCTTGATACGCTCGAGTGGAGCGATGCCATGAAGGAGATGCAAACCAACTGGATCGGGAGAAGTAACGGGGCAGAGATTGAATTCCCCCTTGCCTCACCCCTACCCCCTCTCCAAACAGAGAGGGGCGATACTAAGGTTGCTGAATCGGGCAGGTTTTTTAAAACGGCAGGTGCGAACTGGCATATTTTGAAAGAATACGGCAGGTCTAATCGGAAAAATCCAACAGCGGCAGAAGATCTGTTATGGCAGCATATACGTAATAATAAGCTGGGTGTAAAAGTCAGGAGACAACATACTGTTCACGGATATATCGTTGACTTTGCTTTACTGGAAGTAAAGTTAGTCATTGAAGTAGATGGTGAATACCATAATGAAGAGCAGCAAAAAATATATGATGAGGCAAGAACAGGTTATTTAAACGAATTGGGTTTAAAGCTCATAAGATTTAGCAATGATGAAGTGTTGAATGATATTCATGGTGTAATTGAAAAAATAAAAGCTGAAATACAAGCTCAAAAGAAAGATAGCGGCGCTCATGCCGGGCTTCCCCTTCGCAGTGAGGAGAAGGGGTTAGGGGATGAGGCAACAAGAGAGGCGGGGGTAAGGGTCTACACCACCCGCCCCGATACCATCTTTGGCGTGGATTTTATGGTGCTGGCACCGGAACATGAGCTGGTGGAGCAAATAACCACCGCAGAACAAAAAGCAGTGGTGGAGGAATATGTAGCTTATGTAAAAAGCCGCAGCGAAAGGGAGCGTATGGCCGAAAAGAAGATCACCGGCTGCTTCACGGGAGCTTATGCGATTAATCCGTTGAGCGGAAAGCAGATACCGGTCTGGATCAGTGAATATGTTTTAGCGGGCTATGGCACCGGTGCCATCATGGCGGTGCCCTGTGGTGACGAGCGCGATCACAAATTCGCGATGCATTTTAATATACCCGTTACCAATATCATAGGCAACTACTATAATGGAGAAGAAGCCAATCCCACCAAGGAAGCCGTGTTGCAGAACAGCGATTTTTTGGATGGTATGGTAATGAAAGATGCGGGAGAAGTTGTGATACAAAAGCTCGAAGCGCTGGGAGTAGGTATAAGAAAAGTAAACTATAAAATGCGCGATGCGGCCTTCAGCCGCCAACGTTACTGGGGTGAGCCTTTTCCCATTATATGGAAAAACGGAATTGCTTATCCTTTGGATGAAAGGGAGCTGCCATTGGAATTGCCCCATGTGGAATCCTATAAGCCCGGCCCGGAAGGAGAAGGTCCGCTGGCAAATATAAAAGCGTGGACGGAGCAACATCTCGAAACCAATACCATGCCCGGTTATGCCGGCAGCAGCTGGTATTTTTTGCGGTATATGGACCCCCGTAATCACAAGGCTTTTTGCAGCAGGCAGGCTTCCGACTACTGGAACCAGGTTGATCTGTATATCGGCGGTACCGAGCATGCCGTGGGACACCTGTTATACAGCCGCATGTGGACGAAGGTATTGTATGACCTGGGGCATATCGGCTTCAATGAGCCTTTTAAAAGGCTGGTGAACCAGGGGATGATACAGGGCAGCAGCAGATTTGTGTACAGGTTCACTAGTATGGGCTTAGGAAATTCGGTTATTGGTGCTGGCAAAGGATTTATTAGTGACACTGATGAAAGTGAGTCTTGTCCTGTTTTTGTATCTTATTCTATTTATCAAAAATATATAGAGAAAATTATTACGAAGTGGGAGTTACTTGCTTTAATAAATCAAGCAGGTAATACAAATTTTACACCTGTTGATAATAATGATTTTGAAATAGTCCTTTCAAAAATTCATGTTGATGTTAATATCGTTGATGGAGTCGAATTAAATCTAGGAGAATTTATTAAATGGAGGAATGGAGAATTTGCCGATGCTAGGTTTGTTTTGGATGAAGGAAAATATATCTGCGGAGTGGAAGTTGAAAAAATGTCCAAATCCAAGTTCAATACAGTTAACCCCGATGACCTGGTGAACAAATATGGCGCCGATACTTTCCGTATGTACGAAATGTTTCTTGGCCCGGTAGAACAAAGCAAGCCCTGGGATACCAAAGGGATTGAAGGCGTGCACCGTTTTTTGAAAAAGCTATGGCGCTTGTTTTATGATGAGCAAAAAGGAAAGATCTGGACTGAAGAGAACCCGTCTGCAGAAGAATTAAAAGTACTGCATCGTACCATTAAAAAGATTGGGGAAGATACCGAGCGTTTTTTCTTTAACACGGCGGTGAGCGCATTTATGATCGCAGTGAATGAGCTTACCGATCTGCAATGCCATAAAAAAGCAATACTCGAAAACATACTGGTGCTGTTAACACCCTATGCTCCTCATATTGCTGAAGAGCTGTGGCACCAATTGGGCAACAGCAGCAGCGTGCTCGATGCAGCTTACCCGGTATTTGAAGAAAAATACGTAACGGAATCTTCGAAATCATATCCCGTAGCGATCAACGGTAAAACCCGCACGGAAATCCATATTGCACTCGATGCCACGCAACAGCAGGTGGAAGAGATGGTGCTTGCCAATGATGTTGTGCAGAAATGGCTGGAGGGTAAAGCTCCCAAAAAGGTCATCTATGTAAAAAACAGGATGATCAATGTGGTGGTATAGGAAGGTGTGAGGCAGAAGGTTTCAGGTATCAGGTAAAATTTGCTCATAGCCGAAGGCCCATAGCCGGCAGCCCTCACTGATTTCTGATTTGTTGATTTCTGATTTCTGATTTATTGGTGCTTGCCTATTGTTTCACGCAGCGTTCGCCACGGGGCAGCGACGCAAAGAAGAAGACCCTCTGTTACTTCATTGTTCCCTCGAATTTCGCTCCGAACATTCGGAGTTCAGATTCGAATTTTATTTGTCTTTTGCTATTTGTTTCTTGGTGCTTTGCAGCAGCAGATCTCTGCCATTCTCCATTCACTCATCTTCTTTCACAAACCGTATCATTGCGCTGCTTCCTTCGGTACTTTCCAACCGTGCCTCGTAGCGTTTTTCTCCTATATAAGCTACCATAAAAGAAGTGTTGGGCGGAATGGAGCCCAGGTTCTCGGCTACCATTACCAGCTCATTGCTTTGCTGCAGTTCACTTACGGGAAGCTTTACGGTAAAGGGCTTGTCGGTAAGAAAGATATGCTCAAAAATGAGCCTGTTGTTCAGGAAAAGAGAAATAGAATCTCCGTCTATTTCGGCGTTATCATAAAAATGCAGTTCAACGGAATCTCCCGCAACAGGTATTTCAAGTACCGGTATTTTTTGCCGTTGTGTAAATTTTTGTTCAATGCTGAGCGGTCCTGTTGTAACGGCCGGTGGCAATACGGGTTGTATGGTAACTGGTGACGGACCCGGATTCTCTTTTACGGGAGGCGGGGCAGCAGCTACCGGCGGCGTTTCCGTTACAGGAGTCGCTTGCCTTGCTATCCTCCCAATACTGTCTATAATATAAGGATCATTAGCGCCGGCAGTAAAATTTTCGATTACGAAATCCCATTCATCATAAAAGGAAGGATGGTTGGTCTTATCCAACTGTACCCGCCCTCTGGATGCACGCTCATCATTTTTCAGGCTGGCTTCTCCCTCTAATTTCATGATGCCGCCATCGGGGCAGTTAAAATCGGCTTGTGATAATAATGCTTCTTTATCCGGCGTTGTTCTGCCACTTTTCCCTTCCAGCAGCTCATCATCCCACCATACCGCCACGTTATTGGGCCCGTCAAAAAACCCTTTTATACTGTAGCGCAGGTAATGACTGGCAGACTGGTAGTAGTAAGATGTGCCGGTGAGGCTGTCTCTTTTTTGTACGATCTTCAATTCCACCTTTTGACGGCCAATCTTTCCATGCCATACACCGGTGATCATTTGGGCTGCAACCTGCTGCCCAAATAAGGAAATAACAAGCGGAAGAAATATTTTTAGTGTGTGCAGTACCAAAAACCTGATTTGGAGTGTAACGGATCGAAGCTGCGGATTATTTTGCACGGATGGTTTTGTGAAAGCCTTTTAACAAAATTTACATCTTATCTTTGCGACTTCCTATAACGTCCCAACGGTAAATGTAAACGCTAAGGGCCGGTATTGATATAAGATGAATTTGAACGTGTTGCTGGATGAGTATCTAAAAGATCCCCGCATATTTCAGATTGCGGACAGGATCGTATTGTCTAAACCGCAGCATCTTTTCCTCAAAGGTCTTTATGGCAGCGCTTCGCAATTTGTCTTTGGGACTGTTTTCCGCCATGATCTTGCTGCCCAGCTCAACCATCTCGTTATACTCAACGATGCAGAGGAAGCCGCTTATTTTCACAATACTTTAGAAAATCTTACTTCGGCGCTCAACGTATTTTATTTTCCTTCTTCTTTCAAAAACAGGAAAAACTACCGGCAGCTGAATGCATCGCACGTTATGTTGCGCACGGAAATGCTTACCCGCTTTTCCACCGCCACCGGCAACAGGGTAGGCGCCATTATTACCTATCCCGAAGCACTGTTTGAAAAAGTGGTATTGCCCGGCACCTTATCGGGTAATATCATCCGGATCAAATCGGGCGACAGCATCAATATAAATACATTATTGTCGCAGTTTGTAGACTATGGCTTTGAAAGGACCGATTTTGTATATGAGCCGGGACAGTTTGCCCTGCGGGGTGGTATCCTTGATATTTATTCTTTCGGCAATGAAAAGCCTTACCGTATTGAGCTGTTTGGTAATGACGTGGATTCCATACGTATTTTCGATCCCGAAACGCAGTTGAGCGAAAGAAAATTATTACAGGTAACGATCATCCCCAATGTGGAAACGCAGTTTGAATCGGGAGAGAAAGTTTCTTTGCTCGAATTCCTGCCGGAGAACACGGTAATATGGGCGCAGGACTGGGATGTCATAAAAGAAAAGCTGCAGGTGCAGGAAGAGGACCTTGAAATATTTTTCAGAGTGCAGGGCGCCGCTATGGGATCTCAGGTTACCGATGAAGATAACCTCGAAAAGAAAGCAGTAAGCAGCGATGATTTTGTGCCTGTGGCGATCATTGAAGAGCAGCTGCAGTTGCGGCATATTGTTGAATTTGGTAATGCGCCTCAGTTGGGAGGAATAGAGATCGGGTTCAGCACTAAGGAACAGCCTTCTTTTAACCGTCAGTTTGATTTCCTTCTCCGCGACCTGAAAAGCTGGGAATCGAAAGGATATAAAATTTATCTGTTTGCCGAAAATCCGCGCCAACTGGAAAGAGTGCATAGCATTATGGCAGACATGAAAGCGGAAATCCAATTTACACCCGTGCCCATATCTATCCACGGAGGATTTATCGAGCATGATCTTAAAGTGGTTTGTTATACAGATCACCAGATATTTCAACGCTATCACAAATACAGGGTCAAACAGGCATATAATAAAAACAAAGCGCTCACGCTTCGTGCCCTGCGCGAGCTGCAGCCGGGTGATTATGTGACCCATATTGATCACGGCGTGGGCATTTACAGCGGACTGCAGAAAATTGAAGTAAACGGGAAGCTGCAGGAGGCAGTGCGGATCATTTATAAGGATACGGATATCCTGTATGTTAATATCAATTCACTTCACAAAATAGCCAAGTATACCGGTAAGGAAGGCACAGTGCCGAAGGTGAATAAGCTGGGCAGCGATGCCTGGCAGAAGCTGAAGGAAAAGACAAAAGCGAGGGTAAAGGAAATAGCTTTCGATCTCATTCATTTATATGCTCAGCGTAAGGCGCAGGCGGGGTTTGCGCATGGCCCCGACAATTATATGCAAACCGAGCTGGAGGCTTCCTTTATATATGAAGATACTCCTGACCAAAGCAAATCGTCGGCAGATGTTAAAAAAGATATGGAGGCGCCGCATCCTATGGACAGGCTGATCTGCGGTGACGTGGGCTTTGGCAAAACTGAAATAGCGGTTCGTGCCGCCTTTAAAACCTGCTGCGATAACAAGCAGGCTGCCGTGCTGGTGCCTACCACCATTCTTGCTTTCCAGCATTATAAAACATTCAGGGAGCGCCTTAAGGATTTCCCGGTAACGGTGGATTATATCAACCGCTTTAAATCGTCGAAAGAAAAAAGGGAAACGCTTCAAAAGCTGAAGGAAGGTAAGGTTGATATCATTATCGGGACGCATGCGCTGGTGGGAAAAGAGGTGAAGTTCAAAGATTTGGGGTTACTCGTAATAGACGAGGAGCAAAAATTCGGAGTGGGGCACAAAGAGAAGATCAAAACACTTAAGACCAATGTGGATTGCCTTACACTAACGGCAACGCCTATCCCAAGGACACTGCAGTTCAGCCTCATGGGCGCCAGGGACCTGAGCATTATTAATACTCCTCCGCCTAACCGGCAGCCTATACAAACGGAAGTGCAGGTGTTTAATGAAGACAATATCCGCGATGCGATCTATTACGAAACGGAACGCGGAGGCCAGGTGTTTTTTATCCATAACCGGGTATTAGGCTTAAATGAAATGGCTGACATCATCCGGGGACTCTGCCCCGATCTCAGCATAGGCGTTGCGCACGGGCAGCTGGAAGGCCACATACTGGAAGAAAGGATACTTGATTTTATTGAACAGAAGTACGATGTGCTGGTGTCAACCAATATCGTGGAGAGCGGGGTGGATATCCCGAATGTAAATACCATTATTGTTAACAATGCCCACCAGTTCGGCTTGAGCGACCTGCACCAGTTGCGTGGGAGAGTGGGGCGAAGCAATAAAAAAGCTTTTTGTTACCTGCTGGCGCCGCCCGTGAGCACCCTGCCGGATGATTCACGTAAGCGCCTGCAAACACTGGAGCAGCATAGCGAGCTGGGCAGTGGCTTCCAGATCGCCATGCGCGACCTGGATATCCGTGGCGCCGGCAATTTGCTGGGCGGCGAACAAAGTGGCTTTATGGCCGAGATCGGCTTTGAAATGTACCAGAAAATACTGGATGAAGCCATCAGGGAGTTGAAACGTACGTCGTTCCGGGAGGTATTTAAGGAAGAGATCCGGCAACAGGAAGACTTTGTACAGGATTGCACTATTGATACCGATCTTGAGATACTGATACCTGATGCTTATGTGGAAAGCATCAATGAACGGTTGTCGCTATACACCCGATTGGATAATTGTGATGATGAAGAGGCATTGCAATCCTTTCATTCCGAAATGGCAGACCGTTTTGGACCCATACCACTGCAGGTGGAAGACCTTTTTACAACCGTACGCTGTCGGCGCCTGGCAGTAGAGCTTGGATTTGAAAAAATGGTGCTAAAGGAAAATAAACTGCGATGCTATTTCATCAATAATCCCGATTCACCGTATTTTGAATCGGATACCTTTAACAGGATATTGCAGTTCATGCAAACCGCAACCCACAAGGCAAGGCTGAAGCAAACCGGGAGGAACTTCCTGCTCATTCATGAAGATATTGAGGGAATGGAAGCCTTGTATCGTTTCCTGTTTAATATGCATGAATACACGCGGCAGCATGTTAAGGATGGTGAAAAAGATGCAAAAGGCATAGGGAACCGGTTCAATGCCGTTTGATTGAAAGGGAGGCAGTTCAATCTTTCAGGCTAAAAGACAACTGGAAACAGATTATGAAATTTCTTTGAATTGAGTTATATTTCCATACAAAATACAGGTATGGAACAACAAAATACTTTTCTGGGAACGGATGAGCAGCCGCTTTTACAGCCTACAAGCGACGAAAAAACTTTAGCCATCCTTTCTCATATTCTTACTTTGATCGTTTGGCTGTTCGCACCATTGATCATTTACCTGATCAAAAAAGACGAATCTGCATTTGTGGCGGCACATGCAAAGGAATCCCTTAATTTCCAGATAACGATCGCTCTGGTTTGCATTGTGCTGTTCATTACCATTATCGGTATCTTTTTATTGTGGATCGTAGGTATCATTGCCATGATCCTGGTTATTGTAGCTACTATTAAAGCCAATGACGGGAAGTTGTACCGCTACCCGTTTACACTAAGGCTGATCAAATAAAGTCATGCAGCTACCTGATAAGTATAACCGTCCCTTTTCTTGTTATGTGACTACCCCGATAATCCTGTCCCCCGATCATCCATATATAGGTGCCGGTGGTTTGCGGTTTGCCGTTAAAGCTGCCGTCCCATCCTGCATAAGGATCGGTTGAGCTGTATACCAACTGACCATAGCGGTTAAACACCTTAAAATAATGGATGTCCGTTATGCCAGCGGCCACAAAGCGGAACACATCATTTTTCCCGTCTCCATTGGGAGTAAAAGCATTGGGTACGTAAAATTCGGGACCCCTGTACGCTTTAATGAACACCGTATCTGTTGTGGGGCATCCTGCAGCACTGCCGGCAGTAACCACGTAGGAGATATCCTCCTGTATTGTTGCAACCGGGTCAGGAATGTGCGGATCACTTAAACCTGCAGCGGGGGTCCATGTAAAGAAATCACCGCCCGATGCCTGCAAGCGGATAGGTTGTCCTATGGCCGCTACGGTATCGCTGCCGGCAAAAGCATTCGTAGCATAAATGGTGATCTCCTGGCTTAACGTATCAGAGGGACATCCGCCCGGCCCCAGTGCGTATACGGTTGCATTATAGGTTCCTCCGCTGTGGTAGGTGTGAGTAAGTTGTGCTTCATTAGCTCTTGTTCCGTCCCCGAGATCCCAGTGCCACAACTGTACAGGCAATGCAGGAAGACTGTTGTCAGCGGTAAAAAGAACCGGCTCATTTTTACAGGCATCCGCTGTCTGCTCTATATGGATCTGAGGATGCTGTTGTATGGTAATTATTTTGGAAGTTGTTCCAGAGACGCAACCCTCCAGTGTTTTTACCTTCAGCGTAATGGTATGATCGCCCGGCGGAAGCAGCTTTTCCACGGGTTGTTCTGTATCAGGAATAGCGTTTCCGTTTACCGTCCAGTTCCACTCATTGACCGTGCCATAGGTTACCGTTGAGCGATCATTAAAAATAATGGCTTTATTATCGCAGTAGGGTGGGTCCTTGAAGCTGAAGTCGGCTGTGGGTTGTGATCCGGCTACCACCTGCAGGCGGAAAGTATCGGAAATACATCCATCGTTGCCGGTAATGTTCAGGCTCACGGTGTAATTGCCCGGCGAGGGATAAGTATGCATGCCGGGGTTTTGTACTGTGGCGGTGGTTCCGTCGCCGAAATCCCAGTACCATTTAACAATGTCGCCGAAGGAAGTGGAGCTGTCGCGGAATAATACCGGTTCGGGATAACAGGTAACCTGGTCTTCGTTCATCGAAAAAAAAGGGTTTAGCGAAGTGCAAAAACGCTGGTGATTTGTGGCAGCACCGGTTGCGCCCGAAAATCCCCAGAAGACCAGCGGATCGCTGCCAAAAACATCCTGTACAAGGTCTATGGTAGCATGCATTCTTTCCCTGCCATCCATATATACGGTTATGGTAGTTGTAGCGGGGGTCCATGTTATACGCATGATATGCCATTGGCAGTCTTCGATGTTATCGCTGTTTTCGAGGGCAGTTACGGGGCCGGCAATATTATTAGAACTGTTATGGTTCAGGTCGCCATTCAGGTGGATGGCCAGATGATCGTAATGCGGGTCGCCAAAGTTGGCATTCTGGTAAGTGTCCACCGCTACGGCCATAGAAGGTGCTACGCCCTCTATGCCCAACCCCTGCCCTGTGGTACCTATGCTGGTGCTGAGTGGCTGAAGCACAAAGGCAATGCCATCCGCTCCGTCGGCGTCGCGGCATCCTAAAAAAACATTAAAATGATAATCGAAAGGGTGAGTGAGATCAATTTTGTTGATGTTCCATACGGAGCCCGACTGGTTATTCCTGTCGTTGGTAATGGTATAGCAGTTACAGTCTTCCTGTACGGCGTTCCCGTTAAGGTGATAGGGTCTGTTGGTTTGAGCATGCAGCATATGCATACCTGCTGTCAGCAGGCACAACAAAAAGGCTGCTAAAAGGCGGCGATAAAGATGCCTTTTTAATAACCCGGGTTTGTATGAAGTCATTTCTGTTTTAACTCGCGCTTTAAGAAGTCGTTAATCCTTGTATACAGGTTCATCCTGAGAATATTAGGCGCGCCGTCGCTCAGGTTGTGGGTTTTATCGGCATAAAAATGCTGTTCAAAATCAGTTTTCCTGGCATTGGTGAGCTGCTTGCTCAGCTCCAGGCTGTTGTGCAGGTGTACATTGTCATCTGCTGTACCGTGAACAAGAAAAAGCCCTTTTTTATAGTTTCCTGAAAAGCTTACCGGAGAGGCATTTTTATATCCTTCTGTATTTTCACCGGGCATGGAGAGCAGGCGCTCGGCATATACATTTTCGTAAAACCGCCAGTTAGTAACCGGTGCAATAGCTACGGCAGCCTTAAAACGACCTGCATATTTTGTTTGGGCCAATGCCGCCAGGTAACCGCCATAGCTCCATCCCATAATTGCCACGTTTGATGAATCAATGCGGTAATTGCGTGCCAGGTATGCTTTTGTTTTAAGCAGGTCTTCTATTTCGATATCGCCGGGCATTTTATAGTTGCTTTTCCGGAACGCTTCTCCCTTTCCGGGTGTGCCGCGGGGATCTATACAGGCTATCGCATAACCCTGGTTCGCCAACCAGCGCATGGTAAGTGTAAATTTATCACCCCATTTGTCCAGCACTTCCTGACGGGTTGAGCCGCCGTATACATACAATACCAGTGGCAGCTTTTCTCTTGAATTATTATAAGGGCGGATCAGCCACCCGTTCAATGTTGTGGTATCATTGGTCCTGACCGTAAAGAAGGATGCGTTGGGTACCCTGTAATCTTTAAGACGGTCGTTCAGCTCTTTGTTCTCAATGAGTTTTTTCTGGTCTTTTTCTGCTGTGGAAACGATCTGGTAAACAGGCGGCTTATTCAAAGCAGAGAACTCGTCGAAGAAGAACCTTTTGTCGTTGCTTATCCAGATATCGTGATACCCCGTTCCGGAGGTTAATTTTGTTCTTCCTCTCCCATTGTAATTTATTTTATACAGTTGCTTTTGCCGTGAACCTGATTCATTAGCGGTATAGTATATTTCATTACGCGTATCATCCACGGATTCTATACCAAGCACTTCCCAGTTGCCGCTGGTTACAGGAGTAACGGTGGCAGAGTCGCTGATCTCATATAAATGATTATACCCGTCTTTCTCGCTCATCCACAAAAAAGAGCTTCCTCCTTTAATAAAGCAGATATTATCCGGGTGAATGCGAACATAATTATCCGGTCTTTCTTCGGTATAGATCACGGTGGTTTTCCCGGTGGCAATATCGGCTTTGAGTAACTCTAACCTTTTCTGGTTCCTTGACAACCGCTGTACCAGTAAAGCCTTATTATCGGGGCTCCAGCGCATGCCTGTAATATACTGGTCGGGATTGATCCCTACATCAACCGGGATGAAAAGCTTATTGGCAATATCGTACACAAACACCTTAACATCGGGTACCATCTCGCCGGCTAATGGGTAGCGCTGGCTCTTGATTTCGGCGTATGGTCGTTCGTACAGGGTCAAGGGATAATTTTTAACGGTGTTTTCGTTGAACCGGAGCATAGCGATATAATTCCCGTCAGGGCTCCACTCGTAGGCTTTTGACATGCCGAAGCCATTTTCGTACAGCGCATCTGCCATACCGTATAAAAACTGTTCTGCCGATCCGTCAACGGTTACGGGTATGGTCGTATTCTTTTCAATGTCCATGATGTACAGGTTAGCGTCGAGAACATAGGCCAATTGTTTACTGTCGGGCGAAAAGGTGGGGTACAACTGTTTGCCGTTGGCAGATACAACCCTTAGTATTTTCTTATGGGTGTCCCATACATAATTGAAGGATTTTTCGGAAAGGGCATAAAGAGGCTCTATTTGTGTGCGGATAAGTATTTTGCTGTCGTCGGGCGAAAAGCTGAAATCCTGGAAATAAGTAAAAGTGATGGGAAGCGAATCGGTGTCTCTTTTGATCTGGTTTGAAAAAAGGGTATCCACGATCCTGGCAGTGTTGAAGTCGAGCGACAGGATCACCTGTGGCCCCGAGGAGGTATCGGTTTGTATCCATGCGAAACGTGGGGATTGATTCATAAGATGCACAACATACCTGCGTTCATCAAAATGACCGCTCCAGATACTTTCGAGGTCGAGCTCGGCTTTTCCCTGTTGTGCAACAACGCCAGGCACAGCACCCAGGGTGATAATAAATATCAAAACAAAACGCTTCATATTGTATTTCTATCTTTGCTGCAGACGCGCAGCTATTTTTTATCTGCTCATCTGCGGGATACGGATAATTGTAATTTTAGTTATGCAAGGTGATCTGTCAGCACGTAAAAATAAAGGTATTCATTTAAATTGCATGATATTGCCTGGGAGGCTATTTCTGATCGCGAAACTCAAAGCCCGAAATTTGAAGGAACAGTGAAGCAAAGGAGTGGTATTCTCTCTGCGCCGCTGCTCCGTGGCGAACACCGCGAGAAACAGTAATTATTATTAAACCATTATGATCAATTATCTTTTAAAGCATATCAATATTGTTAACGAAAATTCCATTACCGTTGCAGATGTGCTCATAAAGCAGGGCAGGATCGAAAAGATCGCTCCCTCTGTTCAAGCTACTTTTGCCGTTGAGGAAATTAACGGCGAAGGATTGTACCTGCTGCCGGGCGCCATCGACGACCAGGTACATTTCAGGGAACCGGGATTGACCCACAAGGCCACGATCTATTCCGAAGCAAAAGCAGCGGTGGCAGGCGGGGTTACCTCCTTTATGGAAATGCCCAATACCATACCCAACGCGCTTACGATCGATTTGCTGGAAGACAAATATGCCATTGCCTCAAAAACTTCCCTGGCGAACTATTCCTTTTTCATGGGTACTTCCAATAATAACGCAGAGGAAGCCCTGAAAGTGAACGGGCATCGCAGCAGCATATGCGGCATAAAGATCTTTATGGGCTCCAGCACAGGCAATATGCTGGTAGACAATTACCTTACGCTCGATAAGCTGTTCCGGGAAAGCGAAGTGCTGATCGCCACCCATTGTGAAGATGAAAAGATCATTCAACACAATTATGAAAAGCTAAAAAAGGAAAAAGCCGCCCTAACGGCCGCAGATCATCCGTTGATCCGGGATGAAGAAGCATGTTTTGAATCATCGCTCACGGCTATTCAGTTTGCACAGAAATACAACAGCCGTCTCCATATCCTGCATATTTCAACCGCCAGGGAATTACAACTGTTCAGTAACCTTAAACCGCTGCAGGGAAAGCGCATTACCTGTGAAGTATGTGTGCATCACCTGCATTTTACTTCAGACGATTATGCCCGCCTGGGATACCTGATCAAATGCAACCCGGCCATCAAGGCTCCACACAACAGGGAAGCGTTGTGGGAGGCTTTGCTGGACGACAGGATTGATGTGATCGCTACAGATCATGCACCGCATACTTTGCAGGAGAAAGGCTATTACAGAGACGATGACGGCATGCTTGTACTGGCTGACAATGTTCAGTATGGGCAGGCACATGCAGGGCTCCCGCTTGTACAGCACCCTTTAACGCTGATGTTACATTATTACAAGCAGGGAAAGATCAGCCTGGAGACGATCGTGCGTAAAATGAGCCATGCCGTTGCGGATTGCTACCGGCTCCCCGACCGTGGCTATATTCGTGAAGGATACCGGGCAGACCTTGTGGTGGTTGATATGAACAAACGCCATGCCGTGAAGCGTGAAGATATTTTATACCATTGCGGATGGAGCCCACTGGAAGGGTTTGAGTTTCCCGCAACAGTTACCCATACTTTTGTGAACGGTAACCTGGTATACAAAAATTGTGGAAATACAGTATGGGATGAATCTCATAAGGGCATGAGGCTGACATTTGAACGGTAAGACAGCAGTATTGGGATAGGGAGCAATTATTGTTCGAGAAAAGTTTTTAAAAAACAGGTTAAATCCTATACAGAAGGGGTGTCTTGCCCCTCTCCGCCCGGAGAGGGGGTGAGGCAAAACAAGGACGACAACGATTTTGAGAAATTTTCCCAGACAACAATGAGTGGAATATTCCTGGTTGAGGGATATTCTGAGGGATGTAAGCACTGCGGGAGTACAGCAATTGTATAGACATTATCGGATGCAGATAGATAAAACCACATACAGTGATCTTTCCATCTTCGCCGCGGAGGAGGAGTTTTCCGTTTTTCATAAGCTTAATTTCACACGTACCAATGGTGGTAAAGAATGGCTCCGCTGGATGATGCGTGAGCCGCTGGAGTCGGTGGATAAAATACAGGATACACAGAAATTAATACAGCTTATTGCCTCGAAGATCGATCAATGGCCTTTATCGGTTACCAATGGCACGATGATGATGATGGAGCGTTTCTATGATACCCAGCTTGATCCTATACCCCGTTCATCCGATTTTTTCAGCACCCGTATCTACAAGACGTTGCATAACGTTGACTATGGCCTGATACGCTATTCGGTTGCTCATTTCCGTGATTTTGTAGCAGGTATGCAGCAGCTGGCTGCTTTAATTGATGCTCCCGGTGCGCCTGCCAGGCTGCAGTTGTTTGCCTCCAGGATACGTTCGCTGTTATTGCATCAGCAACTGCAGGAACTGTTAAAAAAGGGAAACGGAGAAAAATTTTCTATAAGAGAGAACCTGTATTATGGTCATTTTTTCAGGGCGGCATTCAAGTCCCGTTATATCGAGCTTGCCGACATATTTTATCAGTTAGATGCCTGGTACGCTATGGCCATGGCCGTACAGCATTATAAGTTAACCTTCCCCGATTTTGTGGGTTCCGGCGAGCCGTTTATAAAGGCGGATAAAATATACCATCTCCTCCTTTCCCACCCCGTATCTTATGATATACAACTATCACCCAACAGTAATTTCCTTTTTTTGACGGGGGCCAATATGGCCGGTAAGAGCACATTTATTAAGTCGCTTGGAGTGGCTGTATACCTCGCACATCTCGGCATGGGGGTGCCTGCGGAGAAGCTGCAGTTGTCGTTGTTTGACGGTATTTTAAGCAATATCAATGTGGCAGATAACATCGTAAAGGGAGAAAGCTATTTCTTTAATGAAGTGCAGCGCATCAAGAACACCATACTTACCATCAGCAACGGAAAGAAATGGCTGGTGCTTATTGATGAGCTGTTCAAAGGCACTAATATGCAGGACGCCATGCGATGCTCGCTAGCAGTAATTAAAGGTTTGATCCGCATTAAAGGTTCCCTGTTCATCCTCTCCACCCACCTTTATGAGATCGGGGAAGAGATCAATGCTTATCCCACAATCTCTTTCAAATATTTTGAGACCAATATCCTTGAAGATAAGCTGGAGTTCAGCTACCAGCTAAAAGACGGTATAAGCAACGACCGCCTGGGCTATTTTATCCTAAAGAGCGAGAAAGTGGTGGAACTGCTTGAGAAGCTGTAGAGCAGATGGAGAAGAGAGATAGTGGCTTTTCCAAAAAAAAGAAACAAAAAGTATAGCCGGCTATATTATTATTACCAGTGGTGTGTTAATTATAACATGTCGTATAGTCCTGGTGAATGGGCAATCGTCAATAGTGAATACAGTCATTCACCCTTCACTATCGTTTCCTTAAGTATTAAGCACTGTTGTTGTGTTAACCCGGGCTTGCCGGGTGAGCTGTCTCACAGATCCCACAGACAAACACAGATGAAAACAAAACAATCTGTGCAAATCAGTGCTATCTGTGAGAGATTATGATGTGGTACTTTACCGTTAATATGACTGCGGTATCTTGTCAACCCCGGTTTGCCGGGTGAGCTGTCTCACAGATCCCACAGATGATCACAGAAAGCACTCCCTGTCTGCGAAAATCAGTATTATCTGTGAGAGAACCCCTCTCGTTTTTTCTCATCTCCCTCCATTCACTATTCACAAAATGATGCGGTATATTATGGTTAACATAACACTAGAACTTCGGGCAACCCAGCTTCTTCCTTCCGGGATCAGCGGGCTTCCTTACAAAGATGAGCGAGATCTCGTTCCCTCCCCGGCTGTTCGACGCGGTGTTTAAGGAAGAATGATTGATATCATAGCTGTAACCCAGTCGAAGCCCCGAGAACTCAATGCCTACGTAAGGGATGAAAGCATCGCCGAAGCGGTACCACAGCCCGGCATATAAATTAGATTCTGTATATTCATCATCGCTCAGGCTAAAGGCGATGGCTCCTCCCAACACTGTTTCGGTGGCACCCGCCTGCTGCTGGTAAATAAAGCTGCCGTGAAAAGTGGTGATGCGGCCAATGGGTACGTAACCCCCGCCATGAACTGTGAGCCGCTGATTAAGGATATAGTTCCCTCCCTGAAAAGATTCTTTCGGGCGGTTGATATGATAAGTGGAAGCGCCTAAGTAAAAATTATTAAAGCCGTTGGTGCTGCCCGAATATAGCAGTCCCGCATTTACATCAAAGTAATTCAGGTTAATGTTGCTGGTATTATTCGAAAAATCTTCTTTTGTGGTACCTGTGAAGCCATCGGCCTGCAGCATATCTTCAAAAGTAGCTTTTGAAATATCAAGCCTTTTGTTTGCATATGTACCCTGGAAGCCAACGGTAAGTGTATGGTATCCGTTTTCATCGAGCGCTTTATGATAGGCTGTGGAAATAGAGATAAAATTATTGTTCAGTATTTTGTTGCCGCTCTGGTCATTCAACCCCATGATGCCAATGCCCCAGGTATCAAATTCAGGAATACGGTTTTGCAGGAGGGCGAAATCCACGGAAGCAGTGGCTGTTGTAAATGCATTATTGATGGTTGGCCATTGATTGCGGTAATTACCGGCTGCCCTGAACGTACCATCAAACTTACCCGTATAAGCCGGGTTTAAAGTAAGGGGAGATGAGAAGAATTGAGAAAAATGCGGGTCCTGCGCGTAAGTGCCCATACACACAGCAACCAACAAAAAAACAAGAACACTTTTCATCCTCTTTGAATTGTTTACCAAGTTACAACGATTTTGGTTAAAATTGCGATTTAGAACCGAATGAAAGGTCGCCTGCATCTCCTAATCCCGGTACGATATATCCTTTTGCCGTTAGCTCATCATCTATTGCGCCACACCATATTTTTGCAGCCGGCTCTTCCCGCTGCACAAGCTCAATACCAACCGTACAGGCTATGGCCGATACAATATGCATTTCCCTTGGCTTCCCCTCTGCTCTTAAAAACTGTATCGTTTTAACAAGAGAGGCGCCTGTAGCCAGCATGGGATCCGAAATGATCAGAACGCGGCCGTCTAAATCGGGGCAGGAAACATATTCAATACTGATCTCAAAAGAGCCATCCCTGTGATGTTTGCGATAGGCAGATACGAATGCATTGTCTGCTTTATCAAAAAAGTTCAACACACCCTGGTGAAAAGGAAGCCCGGCACGCAGTATCGTAGCCAGCACGGGTTGTTCCTTCATTACCTTACATACGGAAATACCCAGGGGGGTAGGGATCTCTTTCTCCTCCCATTCCAGGGTTTTACTTATTTCGTAAGCCATCACCTCTCCTATCCGTTCCAGGTTCTTTCTGAAACGCATCCTGTCTGTTTGTATATCCGTATGTCTTAGCTCACTTACCCAGTCATTTACTAAAGAATGTGCTGCGCTAAGGTTTAT
>CAZREP010000106.1:0-17936 GCA_964599035.1 uncultured Terrimonas sp.
TGATGATAAGCGAACTATAGCAGCGTTCACAGTAACAATGCAGTCCGATCGAAGCTTCCGATCGTTCGGAACGATCGTTCGGAACGGTAAACGGCAGTACACAACAGCAGCTTTCCCCTTATTTGATCTTGCTGTTGATATAATCGATCTGCTCCTGTATGTCAGCACCGTTGGCAGAAATGTTTTTTATCGCTGCCTTTTGATTGACTATGGTTTTGAGCAGCACATTATTAACGAAGGGATAAATGTCATGCCGATAGGCCGATGGTATCTGGTCGCGGAATAAGACCAGCGCATCGGTTGTTTTTTTTACAGCTTCCGTATTGGTAAGCTGTATGGCATAATATGCCAGTGTATTTGCATTCTCTACTTTAGATTGGCCAAAGGGGAGGTTGTTATACCAGTTGAGTACATAATCGAGGTCTTCTGTTTTGCTGTTTTCTGCAAACACATTGCTGATGGCTTCCGGCAATTTTCCCTTTGCTTTTGCTGACGATAATCTTTTTGCTTCGGTATATGCAGCAGCTTTATCTAACTGGTTCAGAGAAAGTATGGCCGCTCCTGCCACGCTGTAAGAGGAATCGTTAAGGCTCCTTTGGATCAGCTCTTTATAGATCAGCTTATCGTACAGGCTTAAAGCCATGAGCGCTTCTGCCCGTACCGTAGGTTCCTGATCGCCTTTGGCAACTGAAAAGATAGTTGATTCCAGTGCCTGCTTTACACGCTCATTCTTCAGATCTGCCGAATGAAGCGCAAATATCCGTAGTTCGGGGTACCGGTCTCTTAAGGCAGTTTTAAGGAGTTCTACCGCGGCTGTGCTGTCCTGCAGGGAAGCGCATCCGCTGATGGCTTCGCGCCTGTCTACATACAAGCCGGCAACCGTATACTGATGAATATAGTTAGCCAGTGATTTGCCGGTTTCTGTTTTCTCACAAAGCAGGATCTTATCCCCATCGAAATTCACCAGGTCGGGCTTTATATTAACGGGGAATGTGAAGGTCTGATCTTTTTGATCAACCCAAACGTTATGACGGGTCTTGTTCTTTCCATTGTATATATCAATGGCTACAGGCAGAATGAAAGCCCTTTCCGCCTGTGTTTGCTTTACCCGTATGGAAACAGTTTTTGTGCTGTCGTTATATGAATAATCAATATTGAGGTTGGGATGGCCGCTGCCGAAATACCATTGGTTAAAGAACCAGTTCAGGTCGCGCCCGCTCACTTCCTCCAATGCCAGGCGGAGCTGATGTGCTTCGGTATTGCCGAATTTATGGGTTGTAAGATATAGATTCAACCCTTTATAAAAAGCATCATCGCCCAGGTAATTTCTAAGCATATTCAATATCCTCCCGCCTTTCTGGTAGCTTACCAGGTCAAACATATCTTCCCTGTCGTTGTAGTGAAAACGGACCAGCGGCTTCTTTGCATCTTCGGGGCTGCCCAGGTATTGCTGCATGTCTTTATAGTTCTCCGCATCTCCATCGTCTTTCCCATATTTATATTCTCTCCACAATACCTGGCTGAAATTAGCGAAAGATTCATTGACCGTGAGATTGCTCCAGCTTTTGGCAGTAACATAGTCGCCGAACCAGTGATGGAAAAGCTCGTGGGCGATGGTGCTTTCCCATGCATTGCCATCCAGCAGCTGCCTGGAATCCTGCTGCGCATTTTCCTGGTGCAGGGTGGCCGTGGTATTCTCCATAGCACCGCTTACATAGTCTCTGGCCGTCATTTGAGCATACTTTTGCCAGGGGTAGGGTATACCCGTTATCTTTTCGAAGAAAGCCATCATTTCCGGAGTGTTGCCAAAGATCTTTTTTGCAACGCCGGCATATTCTTTCTCTACATAATAGCTTATCTCCTTTCCTTTATACATCTCTTTTATAACCGCATAATCGCCGATGCCTATAAAAAACAGGTAGGGGGAGTGGGGAAGGTCCATCTTCCAGTAGTCTGTTCTGGTGCCGTCTGCGTTTTTTTGCTGCTGTAGCAATTTTCCGTTGCTGAGGGTAACATATTTTGAAGGAACGATAAGAAAAAATTCCTGTGTGCATTTCTGGTTGGGCTTATCTATAGTGGGGCACCAAACGGAAGTACTTTCCGTTTCACCCTGTGTCCAAATCTGGGTGGGCTTATCCTTTTCTTCACCGCGTGGATTTATAAAATATAATCCTTTGTCGTCCTTTATTGCCGTGCTGCCGCCTTTTGCGAGCTCATTGGGTTTTGAAATATAATCCACATATATCTTATACTGTTCTCCTTTCCTGTATTCCTTATCAAGCCTGATATTGATCTGCCTGCCGTCATATTTGTATTTTAAAGGAGAGGTGACATTGCGTTTCACTGTTCCAACAGCTTTGATCTCCATTCCTTTTGCATCCAGCACAAGAGAATCTGTGCTGTAGAAATGCGGTTCAAGGGTGATCCATACCTTGCCGTACATATAGGATTTTTCGTAATCGAACCGGGCCTCCAGTTTGGTGTGTACGAGATCATTTATTTTTTCTGGCACCGCACGGTAAATAGCCAGCGGATCAGCATTTGTAACAGGGGATTGTGCATACATCAGCGCCGGCAATACGGCAATTAGTAATAAGCCTGACAGTCTTTTCACGTTATAGTTGATTTGATAGTGTATGGTTTAATAATGTAAATATGGCGATTTCTGTGTCTTTCAAAGTATAGCTTAACGATTTTTAACCTGAATATTATATTTAGCTGTTTATATTGTGCGCGTGACAGCACAATAATACTAACATTTATTACGATTTATTGAAGCTGTAAAATTCAGGTATATAAGTGCAAATGATGTTTTTTTTACATGAGTGGCGGCTATTTCGTCTTTTCCAGTAGTTTTGTTAGCTGTTAACGGTAACCAAGTGATGCCGGTGCAAGAAAAATTTGTTATTTAATGATTGTACTACGGAAACTACTTATTGTTTTCCTTACCTGCCTGCTGGTTAAGCCTGCCTTTAGCCAGCAGCGGTATTATATTTATATACAATCTGAAGACCATCGTTCTTTTTATGTACGCATGGGTGCTGAAATGTTTGCTTCTTCGGGAAACGGTTATCTTGTTGTTCCCGATCTTGAAAAAAATACTTACGAGCTTATAGTAGGATTCCCTGAGACAAAGATCACCGAGTGGCGTTTTAATTGTACGGTTAACGAAGCAGACCTCGGCTTTATTTTAAAGCGAAAGAGCGCTTCAGCGCTGCAATTGCTGGATCTGAAGCAGCAGTATGGACTGGATGGTGCTGTAGTGGAACAGCGGCCGGAAGTAAAAATGAACGCCGGTGCACTGCCGCCCGGGATCGTCAGTAACGACCCTTTTTCGTTGATGCTTGCCGACGTGGTAAATGACCCTTCCATAAGACAGCCCGTCATTGTTGAGGAAAGAGCGGCGCCTCCAGTGCTGGCTTCGCATGAAAGCCCTGCACCCCCTTCCATTACTGATGTGCCATCCGTTACCGGTGGACAGGACCATGCTGCAGTTGCCATTACACCTGTAACCGACATAAAGGAGGAGCCCCGTACAGGAATAGCAGTCAGCGGGGTTGAAAAGCAAGGAGTAGAGGAAGTAAAAACACCGGAAAAAACAGTTGTTGCGCAAGCAGACAAGTCTTCCAAAGGAGAGGTGATGGAAAAGGCAGGCGGCACTATTGCCGTTAATACGGGGAAAAAATACGAATCTTTTGTAGTGAAAGAGACCCCGTTATCGGAGAACACAAAAGCAGAAGACACTTCGGAATCTTCAACAGTGCCGAAAACCACGGATAAGAGCGCTGCTACCCGTACCAAAGAACCTGAACCTTTTGTGGTAAAAGAGATTATCCACACAGAAAAGACCCAGCCCGTAACAACAGCAGCGGCAGAAAATAATAGCGGCAGTGATGAAGTGAAATACCTTCCCTTTGTAATAAAGCCAGGAGCTGAATCAAAGCGTGACGAGCAACCTCTGCAAAGCAAAGCTGACCCGGCGGTTGTTGCTGATGAAAACAAGAGCGCCACCCCCCTTGTAAAAAAAGATAATAAACAACCGGAGGAAGCTAAAAAGGTCCCTACTGTGAAGACGGGGGCAAAAGACAGCGCTATGACTACCGCTACCAGTGAAAGCAGGGTCCAGGCGGCAGAAAAGAAAGCTGTGCTGTCGTCCGTGAAAAAAACACTGGAGCGGAGAAGCAGGGATGGCGTTGACCTGATCTATATTGATGAAAATATCAACGGCGCCAGGGATACTATCCGCATATTTATACCTGGAATTAAATAAAGGCTGCTGTATTGGGGGAGCGGTGAAAGTTTACGATTTAGCGTCTCCCGTTTGATAACCAGAAAACAGTTTCAGGTTACAGGTCTCAGGTTACAGGGTGTGCTGTTCTTGCCTTGCAACCTGCAACTTGTACGCCCTTCTTTCATTAAAATAATCCGGAATATTATACTTAACCTAGGCAGTGATCCGTTGCATCTTCTGACTTACCTGAACCCGTAGCCTGTATTTATTTTTTTTAATTTTCCCGAACCTCTTTGTGGGGCCGAGGAGGCAAAGCTATGCCAAAACACCATGATTACACTACAACTTCGGACTATTACCCATCGCGATATCTTATGCATAGCCATCTATTTTGACCGGTTGCCGGCCCTGGAAAAGGTTAGCCGGAAAATTGCCGGTATAAAATGGAGCTATACTCACCGGTGCTGGTGGTTGCCGTTTAATAAAGACAATTATACCCATATTATCCGGGCAGTGCAGGACATTGCAACGGTAGATGAGGCAGGTTTGCGGGATTTTCTCTGGCAGCGGACTACAGTAGTTGCCAATAGCAGTAGCAGTATTGCTCATACAACGTTAAACAGTTCTGGACAAAGGAAATATCCGGGTGGTAAACAGAGGAATACGATCCATCCCGTAAATAGGCAGGAGCAGGAAAAAATGCGGCAACACCTGGTGCTGAAAGCCTATAGCCCTACCACCATAAAAACATACATGAATGAGTTAAGTGCCTTTTTGCAGGCTATAAAACATCACCCTGCCGCAAGCTTTACCACAGAGCGCATCAAGGATTATTTACAATATTGTGCGGAAAAGCTGAAGCTGAGCGAGAACATAGCAGGATCAATGCCTTGAAATTTTATTATGAACAAGTGTTGGGCAAGGAGAAGTTTTTTTGGGAGATACCGCGACCTAAAAAACCGCAGCAATTACCCCGGCTGCTCAATGAGAAAGAAATTGCCGAATTGTTTAATGCACTCAGCAATAAAAAGCACAAAGCCATTTTATTTACTGCGTACAGTGCCGGGTTGCGTGTAAGTGAAGTAGTGAATCTTAAATTAGGTGATATAGACAGCGGCCGTATGCAGATATTAGTGAAAAATGCAAAAGGTAAAAAAGACCGGTATGTGAATCTCAGTCCTGTTTTATTAGATATTTTACGGCAATACCTGAAAAGCTGTAAAAATCGACCGAAAGTGTATTTATTTGAATCGGATCAAACCCATTCAGCGTATCCCACGCGAACGATACAGGAAATATTCAGTAAAGCAAAGCATAAAGCGGGAATTAAAAAAGAAGTGGGTATACACAGCCTCCAGCACAGCTTTGCCACTCATTTGCTGGATAAGGGAACAGATATACGCTATATTAAAGACCTTCTTGGGCATTTTAACATCAAGACGACGGAGCGTTACCTTCATGTATCAAAAAAACAACTGGTAAACATCGTAAGTCCTTTTGATGATCTTTGGAAAAGGGAAAGTACAGACTGGTAAAGTAGATCGGCTGGTGTAAGAATATCGTTAGTTGTGTAATGCTGATAAAATGGTAGGACGTTGTGAAAAGTATTTTAGCAGCCTTTTCATTAGAAGATTGTATTGTCCGTACGACAATACAAAAGTTCAACTATTAAATGTTTGATTCTCAGTTTTGTTTTTTGTAGGGAAACTGCATTTTATATCATAAATCTCCGCGTTGCATGCCATTTTTTATACCTGGTGCTGTGGCAAGTGAACTCAGCGGACTGCCCGCACATTTGGAGACGACCATTAAGGACAAAGACCCAACGTTGCATATTTATAAGACACGCCATTTGCGGGCAGGCTGACCCCGACAGAAAAAATGCCACACTGATCTTTAACCCAAATTTCAGCGACCCTGCGCTTCTTTTTTGGACACAGTATTATAGTGAGACCTCGTTTCGGGGCGACACCGGTTCGGGTGGACTGTTGCGAGTGAGTTGCTTTTAAAGAACATTTTTCTGAGGTCTAATGCCGGGGTACTTTTGAAAATGTTTCTTAATGCCCCGACACGGGAAAGATCAGCAGCCCCCGCTTCCTTTGCCAGCGGTTTCAGGCGATACGGGACGGGACTATCCGGATTGTCTTTAACAACGCACTGTCTGACCCGGCCACAAGGAATAGGAGTGAGCGGACATTTTTTGGTTCTCTATTCGGCTAACCGATTAACAAGCATGAGACAAAGCAAAAGCCTTATCGTTTCCAGACCCGGCGGACTGAATACGGCATGCAACAGGCGGTTTTGCTCAAGTGTGGCTGGACGGAAGTCTGCCGGGCTGATTGCAATTCCGGACTTCTGTTACGGGCCGACGATATTCTGATAGAAATTATCTGAATGCAATATTTTTTACATTAAATTGGCATTACGGTAATTCAGCAGACGGATTTCAAATTCCACATCTGCGCAAAGCCGTGACCGTTGGCGGAAATACGCAACGACAATCCTCATCAAAATAAAATTTCCCAATTTGGTAACTTTTGCTTACTTTTGACAAAACAAAAAAGTTGAGAGTAATTGCAAAGAAGATACTTAGAGAGTTTTGGGAAAGGCATAACGATTGTGAGCAACAATTAAAGGCATGGTTCCAGGAAGCCTCTAAAGCCGAATGGACAAATTCCAATGAAATAAAGGCTGAATATCCGAGTGCAAGCATTATTGGCAACGACAGAATTGTGTTCAACATAAAGGGCAACTCATATCGCTTAATAGTGAAAATCAATTTTGACTATCAAGTCGTATGGATTCGTTTTATTGGGACACATTCCGAATATGACAAGGTAAACGCAAAAACTATTTAATATGAATATCAAGCCTATTAAGACAAAGAAAGACTACGAGCAAGCAATGCTTCGGCTTGAGAATATCTTTGATGCAAAAAAAGGAACACCGAAAGGAGACGAATTAGAAATTCTGAGCCTTTTAATTGAGAAATATGAGAATGAAAAGTTCCCCATTGACTTGCCAGACCCAGTTGAAGCCATAAAATTTAGAATGGAACAAATGGGAATGACTCAGACTGACTTAGCAAATATCGTTGGACAAAAAAGTCGTGCAAGTGAAATATTGAATCGGAAGCGTAAACTCTCTTTAGACATGATTAGACAATTACATCAACAATGGCGCATACCAATAGAAGTTTTGGTGCAAGCTTACTAATTGACACAACTTCAACTTTAAACTCCAAATCCTGTTTAATTACTATATTTAAACCAAAAATTATGAAACAGTTTCTTTTTATACTTTCAAGTGTATGTTTAATTATAGCCTGTGGTACTACCAGGAATGTAACTGCTATCAGTATTGATTCCCATTCAATCATCGGTATCAAATGGAAACTCACAGAACTCAATGGAAAACCTGTTGCCGATAAAGTAAATGGCAAAGAGCCGTTTTTAGAACTTCAGGAAACTGACAAACGCTACTCCGCTTCGGGCGGCTGT
Organism: uncultured Terrimonas sp.; assembly: GCA_964599035.1. Taxonomy (GTDB): domain Bacteria; phylum Bacteroidota; class Bacteroidia; order Chitinophagales; family Chitinophagaceae; genus Agriterribacter. The sequence goes on from CAZREP010000106.1 coordinate 7,732, forward strand.
AATGGAATCGGCGGACAGTTCACCCTTTCTGGAAATGGAAAAATAAAGTTTTCGCAAGGTATGTCCACTATGATGGCGTGTGAAAATATGGAAGTAGAAAACCAACTAAAAGCCGCATTAATAGCAGCGGATAATTATACCATTAACGAAAATAATTTATCCTTAAACAAAGGTAAAATGACACCGCTTGCACGTTTTCAAAAAGTAGATGCGTCTGTAACTATCAACGAACTAAACGGAACCTGGGAAGTAGATTATGTATCAGGAACAAGAATCGCTTTTGATGGGTTATACCCCAACAAAAAGCCAACCATTACATTTAATCTGCCTGATAAAAAAGTAACAGGAAACAGCAGTTGCAATACCTTTAATACAATTTTTACGATTGACGGCAGCAATATCAAATTCAATGATCCTGCATCTACAAGAATGGCTTGCTCCGGCGATGGCGAGGCAGTTTTTTTCAAGACATTAAAAACCGTGAACAAATACAGTGTTAGCGGAAATACTCTTAACCTTATTATGAGCGATATTGCCGTAATGCGTTTGCAAAGAAAGTAAAACAATAAATATGAAAAACCATATATTCATATCGGCAATAGCACTGCTTCAACTTGCCAGCAGTTGTGGCAGTCAAAATAAAGGTGTAAATCAAGATACAGAAAAAACAGTTACAGATATGCATAGCAGCCAATCTTCCTTAGATTGGGAGGGCAGCTATCAGGCGGTTTTGCCTTGTGCCGATTGCGAAGGCATTGCTACTCATATTATTTTAGCGAAGGATAATACCTATCGTCTTTCACAAACTTATTTGGGTAAAGAAAATGCCGAAAAGGTTACTACCGGAAAATTTACCTGGGAAGAAGGCGGCAATAAAATAAAATTAGATGTCCAAAACGATAATCGTCTTTTTCAGGTTGGAGAAAACCAATTGTTTTGGTTGGATAACGATGGCAACAGAATAACGGGCGATTTAGCAAATAACTACCGCTTGACAAAAGAAGAAACAGCATAAAGGAAAAATGACCACGCTTGCCCGTTTTGAAGCGGTATATTTAAGATGATTTACAATGCAATTTCCATGAAAAATAGCATATCAATTCTAACCATTGCGGTTCTCTTATTTTTTTTGTTTCCTGCAAAAAAGATGATGACATTGCCTCTGGCAATTATAACCGGGGGAAGCTTATAGAAGCAGTAGAGAAAGGAACGATCAGTAAAACAGGGGTAATAGAGCGTATTAGGGAATTAGATGCTAGTGCCCTTGCTCAGTATGATGTTACCTACGAACGCATCACTTATCGTACTCAATATATGGGTAAACCCATTGACAGTCGCGGGCTACTGATATTGCCAAAAGGAGTATCGCAGGTGTATCTGATTATGTATTGTCATGGTACAGAGCTGCCTTCGGTAAGGCTGAATGTAGAAAAAATAACGCCATCACTATATGATGGCGGAAAAGATAACTTTGGTGATGTACGTAATATGGGATTAACATGGACATCAGCCGGATATGCCGTTTTTATTCCCGATTATATCGGCTTTGGGCTTACCTTAGGCAACGCAAAAATGAAAAGATTGAGGCTTTGCCCATTTTCTCCTGGGGTTTGTATTCTATGAATAAGTTTTCAGGCTCACGAACGCAACACGTTAATAGATGCAGGTCTTAGTTTTTCATTATTTAATACGTTAAATGCCTCTTATGCTTTAAGGGTGAATGAACTAAAAAGTGTGATCGTATTAGATGCCAATGTTACCAAAAACTGGAGTGTAGGCGTGGCTTATGACCGTTCATCATTAGTGTCTGACAATAATTTTGATTTTGTAGTGAGATACAGAAGATAAATTGCAGGAAAGTATTCGGCAAACCTTTGTACAGCATGTCACTGTTTAACGAACTTTGTTATGAGTGTTTCCTCTCCCTGCATGAGCTTTATGAAATATACTCCTCCTGCCAGCTCCTTTACAGAAATTGCATTTCCTGTATTTAGTCCTTCCGCTACTGGCCTTCCCATAGTGTTGTAAATAGTATAGGCATTGCGGATAAGCAGCTTTTGATCGTTCCGTTGAAGCGTAATAATGGCTGTTGCCGGATTCGGAAAAACGGTAAAGGATGAGCCTGTGCCGGTTTGAGGGTCAGCAACCGCAGTACTGGGGTTCCAGGGGGCGTTTAAACCGGTGGAATAAAGCAACGATTCCCTCGGTCCGGATGCGGCAAATAAGCCGTGTATTCTTTGCATTTGCCCTGCTGTGAACATATGCAGGCAGGCGTCATCCGAAAAGTCCATGAAGTTCATGAACATATCTCCGGAGGAAAGCGGGTTGCAGCTGTTTGTGCTGGTTTGCGGAAAAGAAGGGCAGCCGCTGTTGTATGTTTTTTGAGGCGGGGTGTCGTCCACGCCGTCATCGCCGCAATCGGTATCTCCCCAAAGGTGCTTCAGGTTGAGCCAATGTCCTATTTCGTGCGTGGTGGTTCTGCCCTTATTGTAGGCTGAGCCGTGCTTACCCATAGTACCGAACACATCCGTACGGATCACCACTCCGTCTTTTTCAGGAGCAGCGCCGGGAAACGTAGAATAGCCTAATAAGCTTTTGGTAAGACTGCATATCCATATGTTAAGGTAATAGCGGCTATCCCATACATCACTGCCGCCCGATGCAGAGAATTTCATTTTATCATCCTGCTGCCATGATGTATGGCCTGTTTTTTTTCGTATGATGCCGGTGGTAGGCCGACCTTCAGGATCTGATTTTGCAAGTGCAAACTGTACCTGGCAATCTGCTGCAAAAGGAGCAAAAGCTGCAGGTATTTGCGCCGCATCTTCATTTTGCATCCTGAAATCTTTATTTAATACACTTAGCTGCGATTGTATCTGTGCATCGCTGATATTTTGCTCCTGCGTATTGTACAATACGTGTATCACCACCGGTATGGTGATCACAGGAAGATCTGCTACACCGGCATCCTGTTTTTTCCCGGATGGCTGTGGGCGTAGTTTAGCAGCATTTTCGATCCTGCTGTATCGCGTCCTCAATGCCGGGTCTTTGTCTAACTGGCTTTGCCAGTATTCACCTGTTCCGCAATTGCGCTGGGCATTCACGAACAGAAAGTTGCAACAAAGCGCCACAATAAATACCAAAAGCTTCATTGGCTGATTTTTATGATCAGCTTTTCAATGCGATATTAAATTTAAAGAGGGTAGTTTCGAACCCTTGAAGGTCTTATTACCTTTCGGCTTTTACAGAGGATGAACGGATGAGTGGAAGTCAGCAGGGATTGGATCGTTTTGCAGATGCTATATAGCTGGTTACCGGGGCAAAGTAACCCAAAATCAGCGGCATGTGCAACCAACTGTAGTGGTTTTCGATAACCGGCTGGTAAATGCCGGTTAAAAGCAAGTTTTGATCATCATACATCATGCTCAAAACTTTATTTTTGCAGCCAACTGGTTATAATATGATAAAAAAAATATGGATCTACGGTTGCTGTACTGTCTTAGCCTGGTCGTGTAATGGTAATAACAGGTCATCTGGTGGTGGAGATGAAGCTCCTGTAAACAGCGTACCGGCACCGTCACCGGTGAACTATTCGGTGTTGAATGTTTACCCGCATGATACGCTGGCATTTACACAGGGGCTGGTGTTTTATAACAACCAGATGTATGAAGGTACCGGCCAAAAAAAGGCTTCCACCCTGCGTAAGGTGGATTACAAAACAGGAGCGGTAGATAAGAGGATTGATATAGACCCCGCCCTGTTCGGCGAAGGCATTACCATTTTGAACGACACGCTTTACCAGCTCACCTGGGAAGATCATATGGTGCTGGTGTATAGTGTTAAGGATCTGAAGCTCATAAAGAGGCTTTACTGGAACAGGGAAGGATGGGGCATTACACACGATAGTACCCATCTTATCATAAGCGACGGCACTGACAAACTCTATTTCGTTGCTCCCGGAGATTTCGGGTTGTTAAAGACCGTTTCAGTGCATAATCATCTTGGTCCGGTAAATAATCTTAATGAGCTGGAATACATCAACGGGTACGTATATGCCAATCAATGGGAAACCAATTACATCCTGAAAATCGACCCCGCTTCAGGGCTGGTGACCGGTATACTTGATTTCACCGACGTGCTTAAAAGGTTTGCCAACATTAATTACGACAGGCAGGCGGTTAGTGAAGGTGCCGTGCTCAATGGTATCGCGTGGGATACTGACAACAGCCGCATGTTCGTAACAGGGAAGCTGTGGCCAAAACTACTGGAGGTGAAGCTGAATTGATAAACAGTTTGGAGGTTTATAGTTGGAGCATTTATCGTTGTGTGTGATTCAGATTGTATTTGACCCTTGGTCTTTCCCCCACTGTTTCACGCAGCGTTCGCCACAGGGCAGCGGCGTAAAGGAGAATACTATTTCGTTGCTTCACATTGTTCCTTCGAATTTTCAGGTTTTGGTTTTTACGATCAGAAATAGCTCAAAACTCATTGTTCATAGCTAACAGCCCTTTTCGGATTTAGAGCTTAAGGCTTTGGACTTGCCTGCCTACAGCCTGCCCGGCTATGATTTTTTCATCCGGTACTTTTTATTCACCTTGGGATTATTGAAATACCGGTCTAATTCCTCCGGTGAATCGCCGATCTCAATAATGGGAACTTCGATGAGTTGTATTTGTATTTGCTTCAGTTCGTCTTTAAGCTTCTGCGTTTTGTTCAGTATTTCCGGATCTTTTTCACCCACGAGCTGGTTGTTTTGAAGCAGGTATTCGAGGCGTTTAATACTATTGCGAACCAGGGTGGCGGAATTTTGTTCCGCGGTTTTCTGGGGAGCTACGGATTCTTTTACAGGAACCATGGCCACGCCAACACTGGGCAGTATCTTTCCCGCTGTTTTTTGCCCGTCGGTGGGCAGCGAAGAGAAAACCGTTCCGCCAAGCGAGGATGCCGCCGAGGTAAGATCAAAGGTGGTGCGGGTTCCTCTGGTAGACTTTACCTGTTTGTCCAGTTCCATAAAAGTGGCTTTGAGCCTGTTGGAATAGAGCTGGATACTTCTTTGGATATCCTCGTATTCCAGTACTTTTTGCGGGTAATTGATGTTTTCCTTTACAATAATGCGGATGGTAGCCGTGTCGCGAACGTTGAATTTATTGGCTCCTACAAAATTAACGATCACTGTTCGCTGCTTGCCGGTATCGGTCGACTTAACAAATCCGAAAGGTGGTGACCATCTGAAATCATCCCCGCATTTGGTGATGGGGCTGAGGGTTTTAACAGGGTAATTGCTGGTCATTGAAATACGTTCAATCGGAAAATTCCCGTCTTCGCATTGTACTTTGAAGCTGATGCTGTCGCCCTCATCTACATATAATATACTGTTGACTGTAGGTTTTATTTTGGAGGGGATGATCTCTGTATTGAAAAAGAGCAAGGTAAAAGAAGTGTCTATCCTGTCTTTCGGATTGTCGAGATTCTGAACGCCAATACCTACCTTGTACTCCACGTCGTATTTTAATCTTCCTGAAAGGAAAAAAGCTTTTTCAGCCTTAAAGGTCAGCAGCCCGGAGTTTCTTTCGATCTTCAGCCCAACCGGCGGCCTGGTGAGAAACCAGTAATACTGCGACTGATCTTTATTGATGTCCAGCTTATATTGCAAAGTAGAATCAACATGCAGGGTAATGTATGGGTTAAGGTTCCTGATCCTCAGCACAGAGTCTTCCTGGGGAATAGCGCGGAAAATAGTATCGGTTGTTCTGACCGTATCTGTTCTCAGCGAATCTGCGACCTGCGAAAATGCCGGGATAGCAAGGGTTAAAGATAAAACCAATATATACGCAAACTTATGACTGATCAATTTGCCGGTTTTTTAACGGGTTTAAAAAATAGTATCGCAAATTTAAGGCTTTATTTCAAACATCACCTAAGGTATAATGCGTAATCGCATAGTGTTATGATAATAATTAACCGCCTGAATGTTAATATTTTCAAAAACAAAAGGCCGGTTTCTCACGGCCGGCCTTTTCATCCCTGACTACACCTCTTTTATATGAAAAAAGTTAAGGCTGTTGCTGTTTATTGAATGGATATTTGCCTGCTTACAGCCTGCGCTTCCGCTTTCTTGGGTAAATACACTTTTAAGATACCATCTTCGTATTTCCCTTCAATATGGTCCGGGTCAATTTTATCGCTTAAAGTGAAGCTGCGTTTGAAGCTGCTGTACTTAAATTCCCTGCGCACGGTTTTATAATCTTCGCTTTTGGTTTCTTCTTTCTGTTCGTATGAAATGGTCAGCAAGCCATTTTCCATATTGATTTTGATGTCTTCTTTTTTCAATCCGGGTGCGCTGAGCTCCAGGTGGTACGCTTCTTTGGTTTCGTGGATGTTCACCGGCACGTTGGTGTGCTGAACCGCTTCATCATCCCTGCCGAACCGGGTCCATTCGTTAAGCCATTCGTTTAGAAAGCTGTCATATGTCTTTTTTACCGGGGAGTTGTTTACTTTTAAGAGTGTCATGGTCTATACTTTTTAACTGTTAATAATTTTGTACAGCAGGGTATGATCAAATGATGTTCCACTCATAGATGGAATGAACTTATTGCAGTAATGCCCTTACTAACTATATTTTTAGTGACATATTGTCTTATTGTGCGTAGTTTTAACGACAAAAAGGCATTTCATTTAATGAGTCATGATTTGCTTACCTTTGTGTTGTTGAAAATCAATCAAACTAAAATATTCATACAATGTATCCTGAAGAAATTGTAATACCCATGAAGGAAGAGTTGACCGATAATGGGTTCAGTGAGCTATTGACTCCGGAAGAAGTGGAGCATGCGTTGCAGCAGAAAGGTACCACTTTGGTAATGATCAATTCGGTTTGCGGCTGCTCTGCAGGAAGCGCAAGGCCCGGGGTGCTGATGGCGGTGGCCAATGCAGCCAAAAAGCCCGACCAGCTTACCACCAGCTTTGCCGGCTTCGATATCGATGCTGTTAAAACCTTAAGGGAGCACCTGTTGCCTTATCCGTCATCTTCTCCCTCCATAGCCCTTTTCAAGGATGGTCAATTGGTTCATTTTATTGAACGGCATCAAATAGAAGGCAAGCCTGCCCAGCTTATTGCTGGCAATCTTATTGCCGCTTTTGAAGAATATTGTAATTAATGCCTTCCCAGAGGAAGTGAGGGAAAAAGTATTTTCTTTTACAAAACCGGCTGTATTACTATTTACGTGTACATACCACATCATGTAGATTCCGTTGTGTGAAGAACGGGGTCTTTGTTGGTTATAGCGTGGGATCAGGTGTTGGTCCGGATAACATAGTGAGGCAAAACAGGGTAAGCTGTGCAGAGGTGCTGCGATTTACCCTTGTTCATGGCAATTTAAAACAGGGGTTTATTTTTCAATCCACATTTTTAAAGTAACATTGTACCCTAACTAACGACGGAAGATGTATCCCAACCTTTATTTTTTTCTTAGAGATACTTTTGGAGTTGAACCGTGGGCATGGACGAAGTTTGTAAATGCTTTCGGTTTTTTTGTTGCGATTGCTTTTATACTCTCTGCTTTGGTACTGGCCAAAGAGCTTAAGCGAAAGGAGAGGGAAGGACTTTTATTTCCGGTTGAGGAAACAATTACGGTAGGTGAACCGGCTTCCATATCAGAATTATTGATCAATGCATTGTTGGGCTTTGTAGTAGGCTATAAGGCCCTGGGCATTTTTCTGAACAGTGATCATATACCACAACAGGAGTATATTTTTTCCGCAAAGGGAAGTTTTGCAGGTGGGATCATACTTGCATTGATCTTCGCCGGTTTAAAATACCGCGAAAAAAATAAACAAAAGCTGGCAAAGCCCGAGAAGCGGAAGATACGGATATGGCCCCACGAGCGGGTAGGTGATATTACCATTTACGCCGCTGTTTTTGGATTTATCGGCGCCAAGCTGTTTGATAATTTCGAGAACTGGGACAGGTTCATACAAAACCCGATTGAAAATTTATTGTCACCCAGCGGACTTACTTTTTACGGCGGTTTGATCTGTGCTGCCATTGCCATATTATGGTATGCCCGTAAAAAGAAGATCAGCCTGCGGCATTTGGTGGATGCTGCAGCACCCACCCTCATGCTGGCTTATGCTTTGGGCCGCATTGGCTGTCAGGTAAGCGGGGATGGAGATTGGGGAATATTGAACAGCGCTTATGTAACCAATGCCTCGGGCAAAGCTGTGATAGCAGGTGCTGGTGACTTTGAAAAAGCGCTTGAGACCAATAAAACTATTTACCTTAGTGAATTTGGAACAGACAGCATACCGCGTATATCCGTAAAAGCGCCGGGTTTTCTTCCTGTCTGGACCGTGGCATACGCCTATCCGCATAATGTTAATGAGCAGGGATTTAAAATGGCAGACTGTGAAGGCGATCATTGCAACGCCCTTCCCGTACCGGTTTTTCCTACTCCTTTATACGAAATATTCACCTGCCTGATCCTCTTTGTAATATTGCTGGCATTGCGGAAAAAAATGACCGTTCCCGGGCAGATGTTCGCAGTTTACCTGGTTTTGAATGGCCTGGAGCGGTTCTTTATCGAAAAGATCCGGGTAAATACCAAATATGATATTTTCGGATTTCACCCTACACAGGCTGAGATCATTTCTACTTTGCTGGTCATAGCCGGGCTCGCGCTTTTCTTTTGGGCCAAAAAACAGCCAGCTCCGCTTGTACCGGAAGAGATCACCAGGGCCGGACAGGCGGGTTAGGATGATTTGATAATATTTGAGATTTGAGACTGGATCCCGATTTTAAAATCAGAAATCAGAAATCTCAAATCATAAATCATTCCTCTCCCTGCCCGGTGCCGTACATGCTTTATCTTTGAAGCAAAATGATCAGCAATGGCATACAGGAATCAGCAGGAATTTATTGATGCATTGGAAAAAGCAGGTGAGCTGTTAAGGATCACCGCTTATGTGGATCCGAAACTGGAAATGGCAGAAATTACAGACCGTATCAGCAAAAGCGGGAATGGCGGTAAGGCCCTGCTGTTTGAAAATACAGGCTACGATTTCCCGGTGCTGATGAATGCTTACGGTAGTGAAAGGAGGATGTGCATGGCATTGGGAGTAAACGGCCTCGACGATATTACCAGGGAGATCGAAGGGCTTTTTAAGCTGATCACCAAACCCAGGGAAAGCATTATAGACAAGCTCAATCTCCTGCCTAAGCTCAGCCAGTTTGCATCGTGGATGCCTAAAGTGAAGAGCGGAAGGGGAGCCTGCCAGGAAGTGGTGATGCAAAACCCCGACATGGGAAAACTGCCCGTTATCACCTGCTGGCCGGAAGATGGTGGTCCTTTTATTACGTTGCCCATTATTCATACAAAGGATCTGCACTCCGGCATACGGAATGTGGGAATGTACCGGATGCAGGTTTTTGGACCAACGCTTACCGGTATGCACTGGCATAAGCATAAAGTGTCGGCTAGGCATTACGCAGGGTACAAGCAGGCCGGCAGGCGTATGCCTGTTGCTGTGGCCCTGGGAGGCGATCCTGTATATGCGTATTCCGCCACCGCTCCGCTGCCTGAAAATGTGGATGAATATATGCTGGCCGGCTTTTTAAGGAAGAAAAAAGTGGAGCTGGTAAAATGCCTTACCCAGCCTGAGCTTGAAGTACCGGCCGATGCGGATTTTGTAATTGAAGGCTATGTTGACTCGGCTGATGAATTGATATGGGAAGGCCCTTTCGGCGACCATACCGGGTATTATTCGCTTCCAGACTGGTACCCCCGTTTTCATGTTACCTGCATTACCCATAAAAAGAACCCGGTTTATCCTGCTACCATAGTGGGGATCCCACCGCAGGAGGATGCCTGGCTGGGCAAGGCTACCGAAAGGATATTCCTTGCGCCTATTAAAATGACCATGGTACCCGAGATACTGGATATGGAAATGCCGGTGGAAGGTGTTTTTCACAACCTGGTTATTGCTAAAATAAAAAAGGAGTTTGCGGGGCAGGGGCAAAAAGTAATGTATGCCATGTGGGGCGCCGGGCAGATGATGTTCAACAAAATCCTGGTGATAGCCGATGAGCTTACCGATATACGCAACTACAATGATTTGGCGCGGCAGATATTTGAAAACCTTGATGTTTCCAGAGATGTTTTCTTTGCTACCGGGCCTATGGATGTGCTGGACCACAGCTGCAGCAAAAT
>CAZREP010000107.1:0-2895 GCA_964599035.1 uncultured Terrimonas sp.
CCTGGCACCTGATACCCAAAAAGCACCAAGCCAAAATCACAAAATCAGAAATCAACAAATCAAAAATCAGCAATGATTATGAACAGCTCACTAACGGCTGATAGCTCTTATGCCCTACTACTAATGCAAATGATCTTCCAGCACCCTGGCCAGATCCTTGATGGCCTCGTTTTCGGTTTCAACGGCACGGCGTAACCGTACCGGCAAAATAGATACGCCGTTATATATGTTGTAATGCAGGGTAAGCTTATGCCCTTTGTAGTTAAAATCCCAGTAGGAAGTGTCTAAGTCGTCTATTTTGTTGGTGAACTGCACCGCTAATTTTTCAGCGAGCAGATCGGCCACGCCGTAAAATTTGTCGAAGCCGCAGTTTTCATCAATCACGGCTTCGGTACAGCCATAATCGTTACGAAGGGTAAGGTTCATAGCTCTGTTTTTAGTGGTGAAATTAATGTTTAAAAGACTTTGCTTTAGGCGTTTTTTCACCGCTGAGGATCCTTTCGGCTCCAACGCTTTTACCATTAGCAGGACACCCGTATTTGGGGGAGCATCCGCTTATATAGGACAGCAACAAAAAGCTGCATGCTGCACACATGATCAATTTTTTCGTTTGCATTAAAGCGAAGTGTTGTGATTTCACTTTCCTTTATTTTTAATATGAACGATCAGGGATGATTTTTGGTATGTAGTTATACTAAAAGCAGGTAAAACAGAGTTATCCTGCTTTCTGTTTAACAAATGAATCTTTTTATCATGGCGGCAATCATCCCTTTATAAAGGATATTTGCCCTTTGCAAGTATAATAAAAAAAAGAGCATGTTACTGGCTACTGATCTGGATGGCACTTTTTTGGGCGGGACACCTGCCCATAAAACGGATCTATATCATCTCATCAATCACCATGAAGCGTTTCAGCTTGTTTTTGTGAGCGGAAGGGGGCTGAATACCATATTGCCTCTTTTTAACGACCCGTTAATGCCGCAGCCCGATTTTATTATTTGTGATGTGGGCGCTACGGTGGTAAACGGCAGATCGCTTCAGCCTGTTGAACCTATACAATCATTGATTGAAGAAAGGTGGCCGGGAAGAGAAAAAGTAGCCGCTTTGCTGGGAGAAGTAAGGGAACTGCTGCCGCAGGAAGTTCCGCAGCAACGACGTTGCTCCTATTTTTATCATGAGCATACCGATCTGGATGATTTAAGGTACAGGGTAGGGCAATTGAACTGCGACCTGATATTGTCGGCCGGGAAATTCGCAGATGTGCTGCCCAAAGGAATTAATAAAGGGTACAGCTTACGATCGCTGGCAGAGCAGTACCGCTTTGACGCTGAAAATATCCTGGTAGCTGGTGATACCTTCAACGACCTGTCTTTGTTTAGAGCGGGATATAAGGGCGTTGTGGTGGGCAATGCAGAACCGGGCTTACAGGAAGCCACTGCCCAACTGCCAGGGATCTATCATGCAAAGGAAGAAGGCGCTGGAGGCATACTGGAAGCGATGCGCTATTTTGATTTGTTTAACCATCATGTAATTTGATGGTTCAAAATATATGACCGGAGCATTTATTTTCTTTATCTTTCTCTGGAAAATCCCTGCAATATGCCTGAAAAAAACTTTCAGCCTTTTATAGCTCCTGAAACTAAGATGGCCGAGTTTACGCTTAAGGCCGTGCTAACCGGCTCGGTGTTTGGTATCATTTTCGGTGCTTCCACGGTGTATCTTGCGCTTAAAGCCGGGTTAACTGTTTCAGCTTCCATACCCATAGCCGTAATGGCCATAACGCTCAGCCGCCTCTTTTTAAAGACCACTATTCTTGAAAATAATATTATTCAAACAACGGGATCGGCAGGTGAAAGCATTGCCGCGGGGGTGGTGTTTACGCTGCCGGGATTTTTATTTTTGAGCGACAAATCTAATGAGGATTATTTCAGTTATATAACCATCCTTGCACTTGCCATACTCGGCGGCATACTGGGTACGTTAATGATGATACCACTACGTCGTCCGTTGATCGTAAAGGAGCATGGTACACTCCCCTATCCTGAAGGCACAGCCTGTGCTGCGGTATTAAAAGCGGGAGAAAAAGGCGGCGACTTTGCAAAGACGGCGTTTACGGGAGTGGGCTTTGCGCTGGTATATGCTTTTTTACAAAAGATCGTTCATGTAATTGCCGAAACGCCTGCGTTCATGACCAAGCAGGTGAATAAGTTTCTTCCTTCGGCAAAGATCAGCGGTGAAATAACACCCGAGTATTTAGGGGTAGGCTATATCATCGGTCCTAAGATAGGAGGTGTGCTGGTGGCCGGCAGCGTACTGGCCTCCTTTGTGCTTATTCCTTTACTGGCCACCCTCGTGCCCCCGGATGCTATTGCTTCCCAACTGGTAAAGCTTGGGGTGCTGGCCGATGTAAGCACCGCCGGGGGAAGAGGGGGGTGGGATCCTGATACGCATACCTTCTCCGATTTTTCAAACGCGATCTATTGGGCATATATCCGGCAGATAGGAGCCGGCGCCGTGGCGGCGGGTGGTTTCATTACGTTGCTGAAAACCCTTCCTACTATTGTCTCCTCGTTCAAAAGCAGCGTCGGCTCTTTGAACAAAGAGACGGGAGATGCCGCTTCCGGCCAGTTGCGCACAGAACGGGACCTGAGCTTAAAAGTAGTGGGATTCGGGAGCATAGGACTGGTATTGATCGTATCCGTTCTGCCTTTTATACCGGGGGAACATTTTTTCAGCCGTTTGCTGGTAGGTGTGCTTATTGTGGTGTTCGGTGCCTTGTTCGTAACCGTTTCTTCACGCATCGTGGGGCTGATCGGCTCTTCCAATAACCCGATTTCCGGGATGACCATTGCCACTATCTTAGGCACCTGTTTAATTTTTATAGCCGTGGGGTGG
>CAZREP010000107.1:2905-17926 GCA_964599035.1 uncultured Terrimonas sp.
AACTTTATGAGCCTATGGTGCTGGTGGTAGGTGGCATGATATGTATAGCGGCGGCCAATGCCGGCGCCACTTCACAGGATCTCAAGACCGGCTATATCATTGGCGCTACGCCACGTTACCAGCAGTTGGCGCTGTTTATTGGTGTTATCATATCTTCTCTTGCTATAGGAGTAACCATAAAAGTGCTGGATACTCCTACTCCCGAAATGGTAGCACAGGGAATTCATCACGCTATCGGCCAAAGCACCTATGCAGCTCCGCAGGCCACATTGATGGCTACGCTCATAAAGGGAGTGCTGTCATTCAATCTCGACTGGCAGTATGTGCTGGTAGGCGTATTTGTAGCGGTGGTGGTAGAGCTTTGCGGTATCAAGGCGTTGTCGTTTGCTATTGGACTATATCTGCCACTGGCAACCACCTTACCGATTTTCATAGGCGGCGCCATACGCGGTATTGTCGACTGGCAGCAAAAACGGAAAGGCGTAGAGGCAAAGCCTGGTGAAGAAGACCTGAGCAAGGGCAACCTGTTTGCCACAGGCCTCGTGGCGGGCGGCGCCATAGCAGGTGTGGTGGTAGCCTTCCTGGCTGCGAATGATGCCATTGCCGGCGGATTAAAAAAGCTGAGCTTTGAGCACGGCATTACCAATGTACTGGGTGGGGACCTGGGCTACGAGATATTAGGAGTAGTATTTTTTGCAATGCTGGGCGGTATATTGTATAAAGTGGCGAGAGCGAAATAAATATTGCACTCTCGCTTTATACTTTTCTTCTCCTGAGAAGTTCGTTCTTAGCTTCTCCTGTTTCCCGCGTAAATAAGAATATACTGAGCAAGGGTAACAATAGAAGCTATTGCGGCTACTACATAAGTCATAGCCGCCCATTTCAAAGCATCTTTTGCCATAGGATATTCCTGCACATTGGTAACATTGGTGCGCTGAAGCCAGGCCAATGCCCGGTTGCTGGCATCAAACTCCACGGGAAGCGTGATGACGGAAAAGATAGTGGTGAGCGCGAACAGGATAATACCAATAAGTAACAGGGAAGGAAATACCTTGATCAGGAGTATACCGCCGATCAGTACCCATTGCACCAGCATAGAACTGTACTGCACTATCGGTACCAGGCGGCTTCTGAGCATGAGCCACCTGTAGGAAGTGGCATGCTGAACGGCATGACCGCACTCATGGGCTGCTACAGCAGCAGCAGCCACGGATACGCCATTATAAACGTCCGGACTGAGGTTTACGGTTTTATTTAACGGGTTATAATGATCCGTTAAGAATCCGTTGGAGGCATTAACGGCAACATCATATATTCCATTTTCTTTCAACATCTTCTCGGCAACTTCTTGGCCGCTTAAGCCGCTGGTAAGTCCCACTTTGCTGTAACGGGCAAATTTTCCCTTTAACTGCATGCTTACCAGCATACTTATACCCACGAAGAGGAGAGATATCAGCCATATTGATCCCATAATTTCTTTCTTTTTTGAGAAAACAATACTGCAAACTACCTACCATTTAAAATTATTGTCATTTAATCCGGCAAATAATTAAACAGAAAGCCCTTTTGTCAGTCGCATTAATCTTAAAAAAATATAAGTGACAACTTGGCAAAAGCCAGGGCCATTCAGGCAACAGCATTAAAAATATAATTATATGATATACAGCTGATTATATACTTATATAGGCGTGTTTTATAGGGTGAAAAGTTATTCACAGGCGGCAAAATTAATTTTGTTATGTTTGAGCAATTTGTAATTTAGTGCAAGAATTTAATGGGTTAGTAAGTACTAAAGGGTCAGCGAAAGTTGACCCTTTAACTTTATAACACGCCTGGTTTTTATCTTCTCCTTTTTTGCCCGTTGTGTTTCCCTGATTTGAAAATTTTTAATCGGCTGTTGCATTATGCTGCTGCGATCTTCAATGCAAATCTTATTTATCTTTAGTGCATGAGCAAAATAAGAACTGCATTTTTTTGTAGTAATTGCGGCTATGAATCTGCTAAATGGGCGGGACGGTGTTTGTCGTGTGGCGAGTGGAATACATTTGTAGAAGAGCTGATTGAAAAACCATCTAAAAATAATAATAAAGGCTGGAAAGGATATGGTGATAATGGCAATGAAGTAAAAACCATTGCACTTAATGAAATTGCTGCCGGTGAAGAAAAAAGAACAGTTACTCCTGATGCAGAGTTGAACAGGGTTTTAGGCGGCGGTATTGTAAGCGGGAGCCTGGTGTTGGTAGCAGGTGAACCTGGTATCGGCAAATCAACTTTGTTTCTGCAAACCGGGTTGCTCCTTACCGGAAAGGTTACCTTATACATTAGCGGCGAAGAAAGTGAGCAGCAGGTTAAAATGCGCGCCGATCGGCTTAGAGCCAAGAATGACAATTTTTACCTGCTCACTGAAACATCAACACAGAGCATATTCCAGGAAATAAAAAAATTAAAGCCGCAGCTGGTTATTGTCGACTCCATTCAAACCCTGCACTCTCCTTACATTGAGTCTTCTGCAGGGAGTGTATCGCAGATCAGGGAATGCGCTTCCGAATTTCAGCGCTTTGCCAAAGAGACCGGTACACCGGTCTTTTTGATCGGACATATTACGAAAGACGGAAGCATTGCAGGGCCAAAGATCCTTGAGCACATGGTGGATACGGTGCTTCAGTTTGAAGGCGATCAGCATTATGCCTACCGTATACTGCGTACACTTAAAAATCGTTTTGGTTCCACATCCGAATTAGGGATCTATGAAATGACGGGAGCCGGTATGCGGCCGGTATCCAATCCCTCCGAAATACTCATCACCCAAAAGGAAGAACAGCTGAGCGGCATTGCCATTGCCGCTATGCTGGAAGGACAACGGCCGCTGCTGATAGAAGTGCAGGCATTGGTTACCCAGTCAGTTTACGGTACGCCTCAAAGAACAAGCAGCGGCTTTGACCTGCGCAGGCTGCAGCTTCTTTTAGCGGTGCTGGAGAAAAGAGGCGGCTTTCATTTTGGGATGAAAGATGTGTTTGTGAATATTGCGGGAGGGCTGAAAGTGGAAGATCCATCCATTGATCTTGCCATGGTGAGCGCCCTGTTGAGCTCTTATGAAGATATCCCCCTGCCGCAGCAGATCGCCTTTGCAGGAGAAGTAGGGTTAAGTGGTGAAATACGGGCCGTGAACCGCATTGAGCAAAGGATTGCTGAGGCTGAGAAATTAGGCTTTGAGCGAATGATCATCAGCAAATATAACCAGAAGGGACTGAGCAGGCAGCATTTTAATATTGGGCTGATCGCTATGAGCAGGGTAGATGAGCTGTACAAATATCTCTTTTAAAGATCTGGCATTGGTAAAAACTTTTTTCAATAATATTACCCATCTTCTTTTCCCACGCTTGTGCAGCGGCTGCGGGAGCGACCTTATCAATGGTCATCACCTGCTGTGCCTGAAATGTCACCATCATCTCAGCGAAACAGGCTTTGCTTCTTTAGCAGACAATCCCGTTGAAAAAATATTATGGGGAAGACTGGTTTTTGGCAGCGTCACCAGCCAGTACTATTTTACCAAAGATTCTTTATTGCAACAGCTGATCCACCAGTTTAAGTATAAAGACAACAGGGAGCTCGCCTATTACTTTGGAACGCTGATGGGTGAAACCCTGCAGGCATCTCCAAGGTTCCGGATGCCAGACGTGATCGTACCATTACCACTCTTTCCCGACAAAGAATATAAAAGAGGTTACAACCAGTCGGCTTTATTATGCGAGGGTATTGCCCATGTGCTGCTGGTGCCGGTATCGTATAATATGGTGCTTCGCACACGGTATACGACTACGCAAACCCATAAGACCCGTATGGAACGATGGCAAAATGTGGAAGGCGTTTTTACCTGTGCTGCAAATACCACACTCCGGCAAAAGAAAATATTGCTCGTAGATGATGTCATTACCACCGGCGCTACTATAGAAGCCTGCGGCAATGCCATCCTCGAAGATATTCCCGGCGTACAATTAAACATTGCTACCCTGGCCTATGCCACCGGTTAAAAGAATTTTTAGGTGTAAATGAAACGAACGATCTATTTTTTGCTGTTGTTGTTGCCGGGTCTTTTCCTGTGCTGTAAAAAGCAAGCCTTTATTACGGATAAAGATGCCATATTAACCATTACTGCCGATACACTCCGGTTTGATACTGTATTTACTTCTGTCGGATCAGTTACACAATACTTTACTCTCGTCAACAGCAACACCCAAAGGCTGCAGATAAGCAGTATAAAGCTCATGGGAGGCAGCAGTTCGGCTTATAAAATAAACGTGGATGGCATGGCTTTGCCGGAGGTGAGCAATGTGGAGCTGGATGCCGGTGACAGTGTTTATCTTTTTGTTTCGGTAACCATTGATCCTTCCCAGACCGGGCTTCCTTTTATTGTGGAAGACAGCATCAGGATCAACTATAATGGTAATGAAAAATATGTGTGGTTGCAGGCCTTCGGACAAAACGCCCATTTCCTGCGCAATCATTTAATTGACACCGATACCACCTGGACCAATGATCTCCCGTATGTGATCTCGGGCGGTATACAGGTTGCGCAAAACAGTACACTTACTATAGAAGATGGTTGCCGTATTTACCTGCATGCCGATGCACCGTTGATCGTAGATGGCACCCTGATCGTGAACGGAACGGTAACCAGCCCGGTAAGTTTCCAGGGTGACAGGTTAGACCCTGCATACCGCGATCTTCCTGCATCATGGCCGGGGATATATTTCAGGAAAAACAGCATTAACAATGTTATTCAATATGGCATCATTAAAAATGCCCGCCAGGGTATTGCCGTTGTTGGACCTGCAGCCAATGTGTTGCCCAAGCTGGCACTCCGCGAATGCATTATAGATAACATATACGAAGCTGGCATACTGGCTATGGGCACCGGCATTGATGCGGCGAACTGCCTGATCAGCAATTGCGGTTCCAATATCGTTATACAGGCAGGCGGAGATTACCGGTTCACCTATTGCACTATTGTGAGCTACGACAACCATTACATTAATCATAAGAACCCGGTGCTCACTGTGAGCAATGCAGACGATACCGGCAGCAGCTATGAGTTCAATGCATTGTTCCGTAACTGCATCATATGGGCAGGAGGAAATAATGTGGAGAATGAAGTGCTTGCCGTAAAAAAAGGAAATTTGGCTTTTAATGTGGATTTCGATCACGTTTTATATAAGGCAAAAAATATATCCCCGGATATTAATTTAATCAACAGCATTGCCAACCTGGATCCTGCGTTTGACAGCATTAATGCAGACAGGGGGCATTTTGATTTTCATATCGGTAAAAATCCTTCACCTGCCATAGGAGCAGGTACAACTGTTGCGATTGAGAATGATCTTGACGGAAAAACAAGGTCCGGCGATCCCGACCTGGGCGCGTATACAAAACATTAACGCCTGATCCGGTTTTTTTATCTCAATTTTGTATTTTATCTCATTTAAAATCTTTGTTATGGTACGTCTGTTATTTGCCGTGGTCGCCTTTATGATCGCTTCTTCTGTGTATGACTTTAAAGTAGAGGGGCTTGAAGGCGGAACAATTGATCTTTCACATTACAAAGGGAAAAAGATCCTGATCGTAAATACCGCTTCCAAATGCGGATTTACGCCCCAATATAAAGACCTGGAACAATTATATGAGCAGTATAAAGATAAACTGGTGGTGATAGGATTTCCTGCCAATAATTTTATGCGGCAGGAACCAGGCACCAATGCGGAGATAAAAGAATTCTGTGAAAAGAATTACGGTGTTACCTTCCCTATGTCCGCCAAGATTTCCGTAAAAGGGGATGATATACATCCTTTGTTCAGGTATCTCAATGATGAAGCAGCGAAGATCGGTATCAACAACCCCATAAAGTGGAACTTCACCAAGTTTTTGATCGACGAAAAAGGAAAGCTCGTCACTGTTTTTCCCAGCAAGGTAAAGCCCATGAGTGAAGAAGTGTTGAAATACCTGAATTAAGGTTGGGGTAAAAGGACGTCTTGCTTTAGAGGGTCTCGTTTATCGTCTCTCGTCTCACGGAATTTAGTTTCGTATCATTTGCCTGATTTAGCATTAGTTTGTTCATGATTCAGTTTCTTCAATCGATTGAACGGGGTTTTACCGGCAGGATGCATTAATTTGAGGCGAAATAACAAGCAATGTTTGGGATAGAGCAACAGCATCATAACGGATTTGACCAGGTAGTTTTAGCAGACCGGTCCTCACAAACCACCGTAGCAATCGTACCCGGATGCGGCGCCATGCTGCATGCATTTGTAGTGCAGGATGGGAAGCGTTCGGTGAATATCATTGACAGCTATGACAGTAAGAAAAGCTATGATGAGCACAGAGAGCCTGAGGGGTTCAATGGGTTAAAACTATCACCGTTTCCCTGCCGGATAGCACATGGCACCTACCGTTTTAAGAACCACCAGTACCGTTTTGATAATATTCTTTCAAACGGTTCTGCCATGCACGGTTTATTATACAAAGTGCCTTTCAGGGTAGTGGAGGAAGAGACGTCGGCTGCATTTGCCCGTATCGGCTTATTGTATGAGTATAAAGGGGGTGATGCCGGCTATCCTTTTTCATATGACTGTGCCGTTGAATACCGCTTGCAGGAAAAAAATACATTAAGCATCACCACAACGGTAAAAAATACCGGCACCTCGGCCTTGCCTGTTGCTGACGGGTGGCACCCCTATTTTACTTTTGGCGACAGGGTAGATGACCTCGAGCTCTGCTTTCGGTCGGAGGAAATGCTGGAATTCGTTGATCTCGTTCCCACCGGGAAAATATTGCCTTATAAAACATTTGTTTCACCCACCCGAATTGGCGGAACGATATTGGATAACTCTTTTGTACTGGATTTCAATGGGGAGCAACCGATGTGTGTTTTGCGTGATCCCGCTACCGGATGGCAACTGGAAATACGGCCCGATGCAAGCTATCCCTATTTACAGATTTACATCCCCCCACATCGTCAAAGCATTGCTATAGAGAACCTCAGTGCTCCTCCCGATTCCTTTAATAATGGGATAGGACTTATAACGCTTGCGGCGGGAGAAAGCGCAGTTTTTTCTACACAGTACGCAGTAAAGAAATTCTGATCCGGGCCGGGATTGAACCTGTTCCTCCGGGTTGAATATCTGCATTTTATCCATAACCCGGTGGTATGGGCGATAATTGCCGTTATTCTGTTATTTTAATATTTCATTAAAATCGATCATTATATCATTGACATTCGCTGCTAATCCTGTATTTTGCAGTAGGTTAATGTAGCGCAGGCCCGATTCCAGGGCTCTCTGTGCGGGAGCCGATAATATGTGGATGGGGCTGCAAAAACAAATGCATGTTTAAATGAAGAAGTTATTTATATCCAATTTGTTTTTAGCCTTTTTTTTATCTTCTGCAGCGCAGATAGACGGTGTGGTGCAGGAGGGGGAATTTGGCGTTACCGTTGGCGCAGCACATTATTTCGGGGATCTGAATACCAATGCTGCACTTACCCGTCCCAAGCCGGCGCTGGGGATCTTTTTCCGTAAACAGTTCGGGGAATACATTGCGCTCCGCCTTGGTGCGCATTACGCCCAGTTAGGCTATTCAGATGTTTACAGCAAGAACGATTATCAGAAAAGAAGAAACCTCAGCTTTAATAGTAATATTTGGGAAGCAACGCTGCAGGGTGATTTCAACTTTATGCGCTTTGTACCGGGAGTGCCCGAGTTTGCCTTTACTCCTTATGTGACCATGGGGGTGGGGATATTTAACTATGATCCTTATGCTTATTTGCAGGGGAAAAAATATTTTCTGCGACCCATAGGTACGGAAGGTCAGGGTTCGACATTATATCCGGGACGCAAACCATATAGCGCTTTGGCTTTCTGTCTTCCCCTGGGGATGGGAGTTAAATATAATATCAACCCCAATATCAATTTTTCCTTTGAAGTGGCTTACCGGTTCACTACTACAGATTATCTTGATGATGTAAGCTCTTATTATTACCCTGATGCATCTGCTACAGCGCTGCCCGACGGCTCCCCTACGACCTGGTATTTATTGCAGGACCGTTCTTATGAAACAGGAGATGGTGTAAGAATAGGTACAAAGGGCCGCCAGCGGGGATTCCGTAATCAAAGGGATGCTTATGTTATTGCAGAAGTGGGTTTGGCTTTTACGCTTACTTCTTACAGGTGTCCTACTTCAAAATAAGAGAGATCCGGCGGTCGGACTGGAGATCTGAAATTTAAAATTTGAGATTGGGAACCATAGCCCATAGCTGATTTCTGATTGGAAATTTATTTGGTTCTTGACGTTTGGTTCTTGGTGCTTCCTTTTCGGATTTCGTCCCGAACATTCGGGTTTTACTTGGCTCTGCAGGCTTTCTCCAATGCGTATGGGGTATGAATTATGTTAATGAGTTCAGGAAATTTATAACGGGTCAGTATCTTACAAAAGGCCTCCGGATCACGGTAGGCGCCATATTGCCGGCACTGGTTCTATATCATTTCAATTACCTGGCTGTTGGTATTGCGCTGCCGTTGGGCGCTTTGATGGTGAGCCTTACGGACTCTCCCGGCCCCATTCATCACCGCAGGAACGGGATGCTGGTGAGCAATATACTGAACTTTACCGTAGCGGTCATCATTGGTTATACACGCAATTATCCCTGGCTGCTGGCGGCAGAGCTGGCTGTGTTAAGCTTTTTTTTAACGTTTATAGGCATCTATGGCAACCGTGCCAATTCAATAGGGCTTATTGCTATTATCGTGGTTGTGCTCAACATTGATGTGCATCACGTGCAGGATCGCGTGATCAGCGATGCCCTTTTTATGCTGGCAGGGGGAGCCTGGTACATGCTGTTAAGCCTTCTGTTGTATTCACTGCGCCCTTACCGTCTTATTCAGCAGGCGCTTGGGGAGTGTATTTTTCTTACAGCCTCCTATCTTAAAACAAAGTCAAAACTATATAAAAGCGATGTGGCAACTGATGAGGTGTATAAAGAATTGCTTCTGCTTCAGATAGGCATCCATCACCAGCAGGAACAGCTAAGAGAGCTGTTATTTAAGGCGAGAGGCTTTACGAGGGAATCTACGTCAAGGGGGCGTATCTTAATGATGATGTTCATTGATTCGGTTGACCTGTTTGAGCAGGTAATGACATCGCAGCAGAATTACAAAGCGCTTCATCATTATTTCAAAGATGGAAATATGATGGAGTCGTTCCGAAAGCTTATTTTAGAAGTGGCCGATGAGCTGGAAAAAATAGCCCTGGTGATCCAAAGCGGTTTTCCTCCGCGAAGCAGGGAAAGACTGGACGAGATGATCAAAGAAACAGAAAACCGGTTTGTTGCCTACCGGAACAGCCACCTGCAGGCTGATACCATTGAAGGCTTTATCAGCCTCCGGCATATATTAAATTCCATTAAGGATATTGCCGAGCGCATTAAGCGACTGCATACCTATGCCACTTACAGCAGTGAGGCAGGTAAAGCCGTACAGCAGGAGATAGAAGTAAAGCGATTCGTTTCACGACAGGAGTTCGATGTGAAGCTGCTCGCTGAAAATTTTTCACTCCGCTCCAATATATTCCGTCATTCGCTCCGCGTAAGCAGTTGCGTGCTGGCGGGTTATCTTATTGCCCAGTTTTTCCCTTTCGGGCACAGTTACTGGATACTTTTAACTATTGTTACCATATTAAAGCCTGCTTACAGCATAAGTAAAAAGCGGAATATAGAACGTTTATCGGGCACACTGGCAGGTGCGGCGGCAGGATTCGTTTTATTATATTTCGTAACATCGGACACCATCCTTTTTGGCCTAATGGTACTCACCATGATCATCGGATACAGCTTTTTGCAGATACAATATTCAATAAGTGTAGCCGCTATTACCATATATGTATTACTTTCTTTTCATTTTATGCATCCTGCTGATTTCAGGAGCCTGGCCACCGACCGGATAATTGATACAACCATAGGATCGGCCATCTCCTTCACGGCTTCCCTGTTCTTTTTACCAACATGGGAGAAAGACCAGGTGTATGAATATATCCGTAAGCTGATGGAAGCCAACCTCCGGTATTTTAGTACAGTGGCGCAGGCATTTTACAGCACAGCTCCGGCGATCGTGGATTATAAAATGGCTAGAAAAGACACTTACGTTGCGCTGGCCAATCTTTCAGATGCATTTCAGCGCCTGCTGTCGGAGCCCGGGCATAAAACAGAGCAGCCGCAACTGCTTCACCGTTTGGTTGTAAGCAACCATATGCTTACCTCGCACATCGCCTCCCTGGGCACTTACTCCCACTCGTTGGCACCCAGGTATCATTCGGATGCATTTAAGCCTGTGGCCGACAGCATAATATCACAAATGCAAAAAGGTATTTCCCTTTCACTGAACGGCGGAAGCAGGGAGGCGGATACTACAGATAAGGGATTCTCACGAATACGTGATATCGTACATGGTCTTTTAGCACAAAGAATGTCGGAACTAACAAAAGGCAAGGAAAACAGCACCATAAGGAAGACCTTGTCTGGTTTTAAAACAATAGCAGACCAGTTTGAGCTGATATATAGCATAACCATTGATATCAACAATATGCTCAAAAAGATGCGGATCAGTCCAGAGGAACAGGAAAATCCTTTCCCTGTTCGGGGTTAAATCATTATATTTAAATCATATCTCCGGCCCACTTGTTTCAAATCTGTTAATGTATGTCAAAACAATTAAAAAAATGCAGGATATAGCGGTAGCTTTGTGATCTTTTAAAGATCAGCAATACTGCTGGTTTTAAGAGGGTAAGCAGGCTTTTACACTTAATGTGAGGTATTATCCGCAGACTTATTGTTAACAATATCCAAAAGCAAGGACCGTTTATATGAAGCGCAGAAATTGTAATCCGATGAAATTCCAATCCGTACCTAAAAAGCTGGGGCTTGCACTCCTTTTCCTCGCACCTGTATTGATATCAGGTATCATTAAAGCCAACCGGTCTTCTCCTGTTCTACCCACCGTTGCTTACTTCCTGCCGGTCGATTTTCGTGCCGAAGCCGGGAAAGCGTTTATAAGCAGATTGTACGATAGCATTCATTTGAATGAGCTGGGTCTTCAGAAAAACGTGCTCGAACTGGCGATGAAAGGATTCAGCAGGTTGGCGGAAAGAGGTAAACTGAACAGGGACAGTATTCTTACCATTGTTGATTTTTCGCGGTCATCGCGTGAAAAAAGAATGTATATCATCGATCTGAAGAACATTGAGCTTTTATTCAATACCCGGGTGGCGCATGGAAAGAACTCAGGAGCGGAATATGCACGTAACTTCTCTAATGTAATGGCATCTCATAAAAGCAGCCTCGGCTTTTATGTAACCCAAAATACATACCGCGGTGAAAACGGGTATTCGCTGCGGCTGCTCGGAGTGGAAAGAAATATTAATGATAAAGCGCTCAGAAGGAGCATAGTGATACATGGTGCAAATTATGTTGATGACGACTTTCTGCTTAAGAGAGGAATGCTGGGAAGGAGCTTCGGCTGTCCGGCAATACCCATGGAGGATCATAAAGCCATTATTGATGCTATTAAGGAAGGCTCCTGTTTATTCATTTACGCTCCCAACAAACAATACTTAGGTGCTTCTACGGTTTTAAACGGTTAGGTAAATAAGAAGATGGTTAAGGTTGAAGGCCTGGTCTGCTACGGAGACCGGGCTATTTTTTTATTCCGTTACAAATCTGTAGCCAATCCCTTTTACCGTAATGATCTCCAGCGCCGGATCCTTTTTGAGATATCCCCTGAGCTTGGTGATGTATACGTCGAGGGTCCGCGAATTAAAGAAGGAATCGCTTCCCCACAATACATTCAGGATATCCTTCCTGTCAATAATGCGTTCACGGTTTTCATATAGCAGCCTCAGCAATTCACTTTCCCTGAACGACAGTTTCTTTTCTTCGGTGCTGTGAAATAAGGTTTGCCTGTGTGGGTTAAATATATAATCTCCCATCTGAATATCATCTTTCTGGTCCGGTTCCGGCAGGTCTTCATTCCGGTAACGCAAAGCGTTCTCAATGCGTACAATAAGCTCTTCCATGCTGAAAGGCTTGCGGATATAATCGTTGGCTCCTTTGTGAAAGCCTTTGACCAGGTCGGTGGTTTGGGTCTTGGCGGTTAAAAAGATAATAGGGATAGAGGTATCTGTTTGCCTTACTTCCTCGGCAATGGTAAAGCCGTCTTTGTTGGGAAGCATGATATCAAGGATGCAGATATCCGGTCTGGCATCGTGGAATCGCGCCATTACTTCTGAGCCGTCTGTTTCCAGCAGCACTTCATATCCCCTGCTTTCCAGGCTCTCCTTTACTATTTTTGCCAGGAAAGTCTCGTCTTCCACGTACAGTATTTTAGTTTTCTTCATGGATACGTGGTAGTTTAATGATGAATTCACTGCCTTTGCCCGGTTCGCTGTGAAGCGTGATCGTACCGAGATGCTCCTGAATAATGTGAGTAACATAGCTCAGTCCCAGTCCGTAGCCTTTGATATTGTGCCTGTTATCGGTTGGAACGCGGAAAAATTTCTCAAAGATCCTGTTCCTGAATTCCGGGGGTATGCCAATACCGTTATCCTTAACTCTTATGATGCATTCATTGCTGTTGCAAATAATATCCACATCAATCATAGGCTTTTCCGTGCTGTATTTAAGCGCATTATCCAAAAGGTTATACAGCACGCTGGTGATGTGCATGTGATCAGCCGTTATCATAAAGTTTTCCCCGGAACTGTGGAGGTTCACTTTTGCCTTGGCCCTGTCAAACTGTAACCCCATCGAAGCAATTACTTCCGTTGCCAGTTGCTTTACATCAAACTGCTCATATTTGAGTTCCGTTTGCTGGTTCTCAAACATGGAAAGCTTAAGCACTTTATCTACCAGCATAGACAGTCTGTTGAGCTCATTGCCTGCTATGTCGAGGTATTCTTTTGTGCGTTCAGGCTGTTGTATTACGTTAAAATTTTTGATGGCTTCAATGGCTACGCTCACCGTAGAAATAGGGGTTTTCAGCTCATGGGTGATATTGCTGATAAAATCGTTCTTGATGCTGCTAAGCCGCTGCTGGGCCCTGAGGTTCCTGAATAATACAGAAAAAGCGGTGATGATGAGCCCGATAAGAAAAATGGAAAATATGATCTGCGGTAAAATTTTTTCAAATATATAATTGAAAGTATTACCCAACTGAACCTGGTAGCTGATGGGATGTGTGAAGCCGATGGTTGCCTTATTCCATTCGGGACGGGAAGTCTCAGTCTTTTTTATATCCGGTTCCTCCGTTCGTATAATCGAAAAAGGTACGTTGATGTTTTCCTTCTGCAGATTATTTGTATATGCTTCCCGGATATCGCTAACGCGCAGCGAATCCTGGAGGGCGTCTATGCTAATTAAAAATTCAAAAAAACGTCCGCCCGCCTTATAGCTTCTGCGCAGCAAAGAGTCATCATTGAGCGCACTGGCGGGTCTTTCTAAGGTAATAATGGAGTTGCGGGTAGAATAAGAAGGAGTATTGTTCAGGGAATCGCTGATGCGCTTTCTGACCATATCGGCAAACCTGGCGATGTCGGGTGGCAAGCCATAACGCAGTCGGGCAGTGCTGTCTAATTTCAGTTTTGAAGATTGCAGATCAAAAACCGATTCACGAAATATGATATTGGTACGGAAACGGAGGATCCTTTTTTCTTCGTTGATCTTTATTACGATCCAGTATACCTGGAAGGCTGCTACCAGAATAATGGCTGCCACCATTAAACCAACCGATATGCTGAATTTCCTGTTCATAATCTGCAAAAGTATATTTTACGTGTCGGAGGGGATGATTGCGTTAACCTTAATTAACATCCCCGGCTACAATATAATAAAATGTTCCCTGCTTCGTTACCTATTTATTCATTCATCCAATCCTTATAAAACAGCCATCATGAATACGGTAGCCTCAAAGAAGCTTATCAGTCTTAACAGATTGTTTTTCAGTTTGCTGAATAAAATTATGCAACGCCCCGATTTTTATCCTATAAAATACTATCACAAAAAAAGGCGGGGGAGAAACGGGTTGGAAAGTTTATAGTTAGGAAGTTTTTGGTTTGGGAGTTTACGGTTAGATGTTGTCAGCTATCACTTATTGCCCATAGCTGGTATCGACCATCCATCAACTGAAAAGATATTCCACATCTTCTTTAGAAAGGCTCTTCACGAACGTATTATCATCTGCAATAAGATCGCGCGCCAGTGACCGCTTTTTTTCCTGCAACTGCAGGATCTTATCTTCAATGGTATCCTTGCATATCATACGGTAGGCAAAAATATTTTTGGTTTGGCCTATGCGGTGCGTTCGGTCGATGGCCTGCTGTTCCACGGCGGGGTTCCACCACGGGTCAACAATATATACATAATCGGCTGCAGTGAGGTTCAAACCTACTCCTCCCGCCTTAAGCGAGATCAGGAAAACACGGCAGGATTCGTCGTTCTGAAACCGCGTGATGGCTTTTTCCCTTTCCGGCGCTGAAGTGCTTCCGTCAAAATATTCAAAAGGTACCTCAAGCAACCTGAGCTTTTCCTTGATCAGGGCAAGCATACCGAGGAACTGCGAGAATATAAGGGCCTTATGATTGCCTATGTTTTCCGTTATTTCCCTTGCTATTTCTTCCAGCTTGATGGAATGATTGGGATATTTTTCCGGTTCATTCATAATAGCCGGCGAATCGCAGATCTGCCGCAACTTCATCAGTCCCTGCAAAATGGTAAGCTGTGATTTTTGTATACCCTGTTCATTGATCACTCCCAGTATTTTATTCCGGTAATCCATACGGAAGGCTTCATAAATTTCCCTTTGTCCGGCCTGCATTTCACAGAACAGGATCGTTTCCGTTTTTTCGGGAAGGTCTTTTGCCACCTGCTCCTTGGTACGACGAAGAATGAAAGGATAAAGCAGCTTTTTTAAATGTTCTTTCCTGTCC
>CAZREP010000108.1:0-17676 GCA_964599035.1 uncultured Terrimonas sp.
TCAGCAAATCAAAAACCTAAAACGATAAGTAACAAAGTTGAAGCTAACTCAAAAGGAGATCGATAATATTTTTTCAACAATCTTATTATTAGTGTCTTTATAGTAAGTTGTACATAATTCGCACCAATACTTCGTGGTCATTTGTGAATTGGTGGCTATTCTTCGTTGTATTCATAAATCAGCCCGTTTGCGGACTGCTGGAATTTATGCCAGAAAACAGCACCGCAGATACACCTAATCTGCCCCAGATTTTCTTCAATTATTTTTTATAAAAACATGTAAAACATTTTGTTTTTTATAAAAAAGTTACTTTACTTTAACATTTATTTTAAAAAATGATCATCTTAGTAAATAGAAATGGCTGGTAAAACTCAGTTATATAAGAAAAGAATAGTAAATCATCTTTATTTTTCAAAGGTGCTTTCCTGTGCGGAGCTAAGTGAAAAGATTGAAAAAAGTCTTTCTCTGACCACTAAGATATTAAATGAGCTGGTAGAAGACGGGCAGGTGGTGGAAACCGGGCATGCTCCCTCAAGTGGCGGAAGGCGCCCCCAGATGTATTCGCTGAAGCCGGATATCATGTACACCGTATCGGTTGCCGTTGATCAGTTTGTTACCCGCATGGTAGTGATGGATATGCAAAACAGGCATATCGGTGATGTGGAAAGCATCGCATTGAATATAGCGGGAAACGCCGGGGCGCTGGATATTATTACAGAGGGGGTCAATAAAGTGATTGACCGGTCGGGCATAGCGAAAAGTAAAGTTGCAGGCATTGGTATTAGCATGCCCGGATTTATAGATGCAAAGCAGGGCATCAATTATTCATTCCTTTCCAACCGGCAGGGCACGCTTACCGCATTTATTGAGAGCAGAACCGGTATCCCTGTATTTATTGATAATGATTCAAGTCTTATTGCCCTGGCTGAGCTGAAGTTTGGAGCCGCCCGCAATAAGAAGAATGTAATGGTAATTAATGTAGGCTGGGGAATTGGGCTGGGAATGGTGTTGAACAATACCTTATTCAGGGGGGATGATGGTTTTGCAGGTGAGTTCAGCCATATCCCGCTCTTTCAGAATGGCAAATTATGCAGTTGCGGCAAAAGCGGGTGCCTTGAAACGGAAGCTTCCCTGATAGCGGTAATAGAAAAGGCGCTGGAAGGATTAGCTTCGGGCAGAACCTCGGTCTTGAAAAAGTCGGGACTTGAGGACCTGAGCCCGGAGGACGCTGCCGGGGCTATCATTGACGCTGCAGCGAAAGGGGATCGTTTGGCTGTGGAGCTGCTGTCTGAAGCGGGCTACCATATCGGCCGTGGCATAGCTATTTTAATTCACCTACTCAATCCCGGTTTGGTTGTGCTGAGCGGCAGAGGGGCCGGTTCTGGCAAAATATTACAGGCGCCTATTCAGCAGGCTCTGAACGAGCATTGTATTCCACGGCTCGCCGCCAATACAGATATAATCATCTCCAACCTGGGCGATGAGGCCCAGCTTATAGGCGGCGCTGCCCTGGTAATGGAGAAATATGAGAAGGGATTAACACGGAAAGCAAAAATCCAGGAAGCGGCCTGAGCTTCTTGACTAATAAAAATCAGACTTAAGTAACAAATTGCATTTAATGTCTACACGCAGGAAATTTATACAGGCTTCTGTGCTGGGTTCCGCCGCGGTGATGACCGGCAAACAGGCACGACCTCTTTCAATAGGTTTATCAAATCCTGTTATGAATAAGCCTGTTGTAATATCTACCTGGGATTTTGGGAGGGCTGCGAATACCGAGGCCTGGACCATACTAAGTAAAGGAGGGCGTGCTTTAGATGCCGTGGAAGCCGGGGTAAAAATACCGGAAGCAGATCCCTCTAATCAGAGCATTGGATATGGTGGCTTGCCAGACCGCGACGGGCGGGTAACCCTCGACGCCTGTATAATGGATGAACACTATAATTGTGGTTCCGTAATGGCGCTGGAACATATCACACATGCTATTTCAGTAGCCCGGCTGGTGATGGAAAAAACGCCGCATATCGTATTGGCAGGCGACGGCGCTTTACAGTTTGCGTTGGCTAACGGGTTTAAAAAAGAAAACCTGTTAACTCCCGAAAGTGAAAAAGCATGGAAGGAATGGCTGAAGGAGGCCAAATACGAGCCGGAAATGAATATTGAAAACAGGTTGTATAATAAAGCCAAAGACCCGATGCCGGGAGGCCCGGATAATCACGACACGATCGGTATGGTGGCTATGGATGCAAATGGAAATTTAAGCGGCGCCTGCACTACGAGCGGTATGGCCTACAAGATCCACGGGCGTGTGGGAGATTCACCCATTATTGGTGCCGGGTTGTATGTCGACAACGAGGTGGGGGCTGCCACTTCCACGGGTGTTGGTGAAGAAGTGATCCGTATTGTAGGCTCGCACCTGGTCGTAGAACTTATGCGCCAGGGCCGTTCGCCTGAAGCGGCATGTAAAGAAGCTGTAGAGCGCATTATTAAACGCAGCCCCGAAAGATCAAAAAAGATACAGGTTGGATTTCTGGCATTAAACAAAAAGGGAGAATATGGTGCTTACGCCTTGCAGAAAGGATTTACCTATGCGGTTAAAAATAACCTTGCAGAAAAGATATATACATCAAAAAATTTATATTAAGCTATTTTATATATTAAGCAATTTAAAGAAATTTTTTCGATGATAAGAGTAGGCTACTTGTTAAAATAATTTATTATATAAAATTACTTTTTAAGATAAAATTAATTCTTCTTGTTTTTTTTAATAAAGTGTCGTTACTTTAACGTTAAATTGGAGGTTATTTATAAAAATGAATTTCTTTACTATTTTAAATTTTTAAAACAAAACTAATAGCGATGAAGAAATCAGCGAATCGTTTATTGCTCATGGCAGTGCTGGTAATATGTGGCACGTTTGCTTTTGGGCAAAGCCAAAAGACTGTTACGGGTATGGTAACAGATGCATCAGGAACCGGCTTGCCCGGCGTTTCCATTCATGAAAAAGGCAATCAGGCTGTGGGCACTACGTCCGATGAGAATGGCCTTTTTTCCATTTCTGTAAAAAACAATGCCGTTTTGGTATTCAGCTTTGTAGGCTTTGCCAGCCGGGAAATAGCGGTGGGTAATAATACAACGCTTACTGTGCAGCTTTCGGCAGCCGGCGGAGAGTTATCTGAAGTGGTAGTAACATCAATGGGTATCCAGCGTCAGAAGAAATCTTTGGGCTATGCCACTACCACGGTAAAAGCTGAAGAGCTCACAAAAACGGCGCCTACTAACGTTGCTTCAGCCATATATGGAAAGGCGCCGGGGGTAAAGATCGCCACTGCACCCGGTGGATCTACAAGCGGTGTTTCTGTACAGATCAGGGGGCTTAGTTCCATTACCGGAAGAACACAACCGCTTATAGTAATGGATGGCGTGCCTATTCACGATGGCGATTTTAACAATAGTAACTACTGGAACGATCAGCGTTTAAGAGGTAATGCATTAACGGATATTAATCCTGAAGACATCGAAAGCCTTACGGTATTAAAAGGTGCATCTGCTGCGGCATTATACGGGTCTGAGGCTGCCAATGGCGTTATTGTAATTGTAACAAAGTCCGGAAAAGGGAAAAATGGTTTTTCTGTAGATGTAAATGCCACCTATTTCCAGGACCAGGTGGCTTACCTCCCCAGGTTCCAGGACGTAAGAGGACCTGGATTTAACCCGGGATATCAATTGTTCACGAGTGATGCAGAAGGCTTTGCATCATATAATTTAAATGGCACAAATTACCGCACGAACGTTCAGTCCTCCATTAATTTCGGACCTAAGTTCGATGGTCAGCCTATCCTGGCCTGGGATGGCAATGTTCGTCCCTACTCTTACCAGAAAGGCGGGTACGAAAACCTGTTTCAAAAAGCCAATAACACGGTAGAAAATATTGCTTTGTCTAATATGTCAGAAAATTCCTCTACGAGGTTTTCTATCACTCACCAGGGCTATGAGGGATTGAGTCTGAACTCCAGAAACAATAAAGTGGTGGCAAGCTTAAACTCAACCTATAAGTTCGGTGAGAAAGTTCGCACCAATTTAATTGTAAACAACATGTGGCAAAAAGTGCATAACAGGCCTTTTTCCTTTGACAGGCTGGTGAACAACTTTGCCGGCATGATGCCGTCGTTTGATAACGGTTTATGGTACCAGGAGAAAGCACAAACCAGTCTTGGTTATAAATATGTAACCGGGAGCAACAGAAGTCTTACACCCGACGAAAACCTGCGATATGGCAACTATCGTACAGATCTGTTGGATTATATGTGGAATGTAAAACATAATAATGTAGATGAAAATAATAACCGGTTGATAGCGAGCTTAACCACTTACTGGGATATAGTTAAAGGCCTGGAGCTGCGTGGAAAAATTGCCACGGACTGGACTTCCGGGAAAACCGAAAGCATGAATGATTCAAATATTCCGGGTTTGTTTGGCTTTTCAGGCTATTACGGTATTGCCACTAACGATTATAGCATTTTATACGGAGATCTGCTTTTGACCTATACTCAAAAGTTAAACCCCGACCTCGAATTGAAGGTCATGGGCGGTTATATGGCCAATAAAGAGTCTGGTTTATATAAGAGCATCGGTACAAGGGATGGATTAACCGTTGAAAACAGGTTTGATCTCACTTCTTCCGCATCTCCCATCATTTTCGACCCCAATAATTCCGGCAGCTATACGAGAACTTATTTGACCAAGGATGCTTTTGTGGGAACGGTTAACCTTAATTATAAGGGATTTCTTTATGCAGAAGGTACGGTTCGGCGCGATGGAACATCAACCATGAACCCGGCAAAGAACACTTTTGTCTATCCCTCCGTTAATGCTGCTTTTGTTTTATCCGATGCCTTTACCCTGCCTTATTTTGTAAGCCAGGCTAAACTTCGTGGTTCATGGGGCATTGTGGGTAATTACCCGGCAGCGTACAGGGCAAATGTGGCATATAATCTGGGTAATCTTGGTAACCAGGGATCTGGCAGCTCAACGTTAACAACAACTACCGCTACGGGTGAATATGGTAATGATAATATCAAGCCCGAACAAAAGCATGAATTTGAAGTGGGATTGGAAGCCGGGTTCTTTAATAACAGGGTAAATTTAGATCTGGCATATTACAATAACAAGATAGTGGACCAGATATTGCCGTTGCAATTGGCGCAGTCAACAGGAGCCAGCAATATTTTGACCAATATTGGCACGCTGCAAAACTATGGTTTAGAGTTTGGGATAAATGCAGACGTGGTAAGGAATAAAAATATTAAGTGGAATACAGCGCTGAATATGGGCTTTAATAACAATAAGATCCTTAAGTTAACCGATGGATCCAATGAGCTGATCCATGCAGATTATGACGGGAATGCCGCCGTATTAAAATCGGTGGTAGGCAGGCCCATAGGCGATTTTTACGCACATCCCATTGCAACCAATGCATCAGGAGAGAAAATAATAGATGATTACGGAGACGGAACGATGGCTTACAAGGTGGATCCTGATAAACTGGAAAGGTATGGGAATACCCAGGTAAAAGCGGTAGGTGGTTTTATGAATACTATTGAGTATAAGTCTTTTGCGCTGAACATATATACCGATTTCAGGATCGGTGGATATGTAATGCCTACGGGATTGTTCTGGATGACCAGCCGCGGGCTTACTGAGGAAAGCCTCCAATGGATGGATAAGGAACATGGAGGACTTTCTTATTACCTGGATGCGGCTGGTTATGGCGTACAAACAGATGCGGCTGCCGGCCCCAATGGGGAAACGGTATACCATGACGGTATGATGCTCGACGGTGTTATGGCAGATGGAACCAAAAACACGCATGTTCAATCCCAGGGTATATATTTTCTTGAAACGTATAACTGGGGAGGTCCGCAATACAGCAATTCCAATTATTTCAGGTATATCGTTAAGAATTCTTACTGGAAAGTGCGCGAAATATCCATATCATATAGTTTGCCTGTTAATATTACCAGGAAGCTGAGAGCGAAGAACCTTAGTGCTTCCGTATTTGGACGCAACCTGTTTTATATTACCCGTACCATTAAAGACATGGATGCTGAGCAACTGACAACCGGGTTACAATGGGATAAAAATGTAAATAATGCAGGAACCAATCCTTCCAGCAGAACAATAGGTGTGTCGCTCAGGGCAAGTTTTTAATTTAAAATACGCAATAATATATATTATGAAAAAATCAATTATTCTTTATATAGCAATTGCTTTTATTGCCGTGGCTTCATCCTGCAGTAAAAGTCAGTTTGAAGGTGATTATAGAAATCCTTTAAAAGTGGGTTCAACAACAGTTGAACAGCAGTTTGCCGGCTTTTTGGCTGCTAACAGGGATTATGTAATGTATAAATACGGAAACTATTTTATCGTACTTCAAAACACACTGCTTCCCTGGACGCAAACCGTTGGTATGGTAAATGCACCGGGCAGGTATGTGCCGGGTGCTGCTGCTATAGGAGACAGGTGGTCTAACTATTACGCTTTCCTTGCCCAATATAAAGACCTTTTGAAAGTATATAATGGTCTTTCTGCAGAGGAGCAGCAGGAGAAAAGGATATATATCATAATGGCCACCATTTATTTTTATGATCACAGTCAAAAAGTGGTGGATCTTCATGGTGATATTCCCTGGTCTGAAGCCGGGTTATTAGGCACAAACGGGGGAGATTATAAAATATCTTCCGCTAAGTATGATAAGGCAGAGGATATTTATACAAAAATGCTGGATGATCTGAAAGGTTTTGCAGATGAACTGGGCAACATTACTGTTTCGGATGTAAATAAGGGAATATTAGATACACAGGATTTTATTAATCACGGCAGTATTGATAAATGGAAAAAATATTGCAACTCCCTCCGGCTCAGGATGTTGATGAGAGTGTCCGGGGTATCCTCTTTTCAATCCCGTGTGAGCAGTGAACTTGCTTCGATAGCGGGGAATACAACTGCCTATCCGTTGGTGCTTACCAATGATGATAATATCAAAATTTCCGTAGTGGATCAAAGTACTCCAATAAGCAATGGTTCTAATACCGGAGAGAGCGCAGATTTCTATAAGGGCCTGATCGGCTGGGGAGGAGGCGATGTGCCCGGGAAAGTGATGGTAGATTTTATGAAAGATAACGGCGACCCGAGGTTAAGAGCAGTGTTCCAGCCCGGCGCCAATGCCGGGGGAGCCTACGAGGGACTGGATCCCGATTTGGGAAATACAGAGCAAACAGCCCTTGTTAACGGGGGAACACTATCCCGCTACAATTTTTCAACGCTCTCTCAAAACATAATGGTTCCCGGCATGTTGATCAATGCTTCCGAAGTCAATTTCCTGCTGGCTGAATATTACCTTAAAAACAACAATGATGCTTCGGCAAAAGCAGCGTATGAAGATGGGATTAACGAATCTATAGATTATTATTACTGGCTCAGGTCGATCAGTAATGAAAGTATTTCAGGACCACTTACTCCTACCAATGCCACAGAAAAGAACGCCTATATTGCCAGCGCTGCCGTAGCATGGTCCGGAACGGATGATGCCAAGCTGAATAAGATAGCAACAGAGAAATGGCTTCACTTTAATGTGATGCAACCGGTAGAATGCTGGTCTGAATTAAGAAGACTGAAGTTGCCTGCATTAACCTTTAAACCAGACGTTGGAACGCAAACACTTCCCCCCAACAGGTGGGTATTGCCTTCCAATGAAGCTACATTCAATAGTGAAAACTATGGCGCCGTTGCTACTGAAGACAAGCTTACCACCAAGATTTTCTGGGATGTGAAGTAAATGCATAGCAGGTAATTGATTCAGAAGATAAAATCAATATAAGAGGCGGGCTGTATAGTCTGCCTCTTTATTTTTGTGTACCCGTATTAAAACGGCTGTAGCATGTTTGTTTTTAAAGCCCGTTGGTTTCTTATTGTTCTGGCTCCTTTATTTGTTTTATATACGGGAACAACGAAAAGTAACCCCTGGTCTTTTTCGGGCACCCTGGTACCTGATTTAAGCAGGGATTCTGCATTGCCCGGTAAGCGGCTGGCTTTGCAATATTGTCAAACCTGCCATCTTTTCCCCGATCCTTCTTTGTTGGATAAAAAAACATGGGTAGATAAAGTTTTACCCAATATGGGCTGGCGGCTTGGAATAAGGGCAAAAGGTGAAGATCCTTATGCAGATATTCTTCCTGAAGAAAGGGAGTTGGTTCGCAGCTTAAATATTTATCCCTCCCGCCCGGCCCTGAGCA
The DNA here is from genome assembly GCA_964599035.1 of uncultured Terrimonas sp. GTDB lineage: Bacteria > Bacteroidota > Bacteroidia > Chitinophagales > Chitinophagaceae > Agriterribacter. The sequence goes on from CAZREP010000108.1 coordinate 8,295, forward strand.
ATACAGACTGGAAAAAAATTGTTGAATATTTTGAACGGGACGCGCCGGACGCACCGTTACCGCAAAAGCCACATCATCCTATACAGAGCATGCTTTCCCTATTCCTGCCCCGGCAGATCAGCTTTGACGATAAACCGCTGCCCAAAACCACCATGCTGAAATTTGACAGCGCATCCAATGAAATATATATAGGAGACGGGCAAAACAAATTATATGTTTTGGATAATCTTTTTGAATTCAGATCGGCATGGACGATGGAGAGCGCCCCTGTTGATATGGCTTTCAGAAAAGGCGCACCTCCGCTACTCTTAACAATTGGTAACTTCAGCCCTTCAGATCAGCGTATGGGTCGCCTGTTGTCGTTTGATACCAGTTTTACAACCCCATTGCCCGAAGTGAATATAGACCGGTTATCCAGGCCGGTTCAGTTTGCCTATGCCGATTTGAACAGGGATGGAAAGCAGGATGCAGTGATCTGCAGCTTTGGCAATAATACCGGGAGACTAGCCTGGTACGACAATTTTCAGCCATCGAAAGAAAATATACTGAAGGCGCTTCCCGGCGCCAGAAAGGTGGAGATCGGAGATTTTAATAAAGATGGCAGACCTGATATTATGGTGCTGATGTCGCAGGCATGGGAAGGTATTTCATTGTTCTACAACCTTGGAGGAGGTAAATTCAGGGAGAAACAATTGCTGCACTTTTCACCGGTATTTGGTGCCAGCTATTTTGAGCTGGCAGATTTTAATAACGACGGTTATCCCGACATACTGCTCACCAATGGCGATAACTGGGATTATTCCCGGATAAATAAAAATTATCATGGTGTCAGAATTTATCTGAACGATGGGAAATACAATTTTAAGGAAAAATGGTTTTTCCCGTTATATGGCGCTTCTAAAGCCATAGCGGGCGATTTTGATAACGACGGAGATATAGATATTGCGGCTATTGCATTTTATACCGACCTTGAGCATCCCGAAAACGGGTTTGTATATTTTTCAAATGAGGGAGACTTTGATTTTCATCCTTCTTCCCTTCCCGCCGCCGCCTCCGGTAAGTGGCTGACCATGGAAGCAGGTGATTTTGATCATGACGGTGATACGGACATTGTATTGGGCTCGTATTTTCATACGGTGGGAGAATTGAGCAGGCTGATCAACAGGGGTGGATCTACTTCTTTCCCGCAGCTCCTTGTTTTAACCAACCAAACAAAATAGTGTTGCTGTGTTTCCTTCGCGGGACAGAGTCCTTGGAGAACATATACTATGCGAAGTCCGGAGGCTTTGCATAGCGAGAGTTTCTTTATGTTGCACTTTAGGGAAACTTTTGTATCTTTGTTTTGTGAACGAAAAACGGAAAAACAGGACCATCATCTTTTTCAAAGACTATTTCCATACTTTTTTTGATAAACAGAACAAAAAAGTAAAAGCAAAAATAGTGTGGACATTTGACTTGGTTGAAGATATGCAAAGAGTTCCCGAAACATATTTAAAACACATTTAAAATGCGGACGGACTTTATGAAATAAGAGTTCAGTTAGGAAGTGATACTTTTCGCATCTTCTGTTTTTTCGATGAGGGAAAATTGGTTGTTTTGGCAAACGGTTTTCAAAAGAAAACTCAGAAAACACCCAAAAAAGAAATTGATTTAGCGCTTAAAATAAAGGCAGAGTATGAAAGAGAAAAATAAAAACATAATGACACTCGAAGAGTTCAAAGAAAAGAACTACGGGAGACGTGGAACGAAGAAACGTGACGAACTGGAAGCAGGTTACGAAAACTTTAAAATTGGAGTCTTGCTTCAACAAGCAAGACTTGAAAAAGGTTTGACGCAGGAAGAACTTGCAACAAAAGTTGGCACGACAAAATCCTATATTTCCAAGATTGAAAACAACATTAAAGAAGCCCGAATTTCGACACTTCAAAAAATAGTTGAACTTGGATTTGGCGGACACCTAGACTTATCAATAAGACTATAACGAAACCGACCAAACCTGCCCATAAGGGGTTTTATGCAAGTTGGGCCTGGCATCGCAACATCAGTTATCTGCAAATCCCGGGCCCGTCCGGCAGCTGCCCTGTATCCACAAATATTTTCTTAATTCATACTTTGAGCATTTTAGGAGTATACAAGTCAGGCGTAAAACTCCGGTCTGCCGGATGATCTGGTTCGCATAGTAACTTTATAACACAACGAAGATAACCGGCAGATAAGCTGCGTAGCAGCAAATAATATTTGTAGGAAAAACAAAGAAAGGTAAGTACTAAAAATTTTATCGCCCGCCTGGTGTCGTCCGGGAGGCGGGCGTGAAATCCTTATCAATATGCACGAGATGAAAAAGCCGCAGATGCGCAAATTCAATCTGCGTGTCTGCGGCTAAAGATCAGGTGTGGTGTTTGCTTTGCTGTCAGCAGCTTTTACGCCTCCTGTTCGGCCTGTACCGGATCTTTTACTTCAAGGATCTTGTATTTTTTTAGTCCGGAGGGCATTCTCCATTCTACCTCATCTCCTTTCCTGAATCCTATGAGGGCAGCCGCCATAGGGGTGAGAATAGAGATCTTTTTCTGCTTGATATCGGCACGTGGAGGCATTACAATAGTAAGCTCGGTAATTTTATTGGTACCGGTATCCTGAATCTGTACTTTTGAATTGAGCCTTACGGTATCAGGCGGCAGTGCATTGTCTTTAACCACAATAGCCCTGCTTAATTCATAAGCTAAAGTCATTTCTTCCTCCATGTCATTCACAAGCGATATCCCTACAAGCTGCTTTAAGAGGCGAAAATCTTCTTCGCAAAGCAATACGGGGTTCTTTTCTTTATTCATAAGTGATATTTATAAGTGAAAAATAAAATTTAATGGCTGTGCAATCCTGCTATAGGAGTATTCTGTTTATTCCCGCGCTTACTCTTTTTTTTATCGGAGAAGTAATCGGATAATATTTTTTTGTTGCGGAGCCTGGAGTCTACTACCGGTACTACGAGGAGTACCAGGGAGACAAGCCAGAGCCAGAATTGTTCTTTCAGCAGGCCGGCTATTAGGATCGTGACGCTGATGCCATATATCATCCCAAGGCAAATGCCTCTTACCGGCAAGGTCAATATATAACGTTTCATAAAAAATAAGGTATTAGAAAAATGAGAAATAAAAAGGTAAAAGATGCCCCCGAACTACAGCGTTACATGGTAAAGTTCGGGGCAGATGCGAGGAAATCCCTGATGCCTGAAAGCGTGTACTGCTTTTTATATTTATGCGCAACGGGGCTAAGGTATGCATACACACCCTCGGGTACGGAAAACTGCGCTTCCTGCACCGCTGTTGTAAAAGGGCGATATGTTGCGTATGCTGTTGCCATTGAATGCAACTGCAAAGGTATCAATAAAATCCTTAAAATCCTGTTATAGATCTTTCGAGTTGAATTTTCGTAAAGACAACCACAGCGGCACAACGCACCATGCCACTAATACCAGGAAGGCGAGTAGGATACCCGACTGTGTACCGAAGAAATTCCTGAACAGGGCGCCTGTGTAGCCCATCAGGGCGGAAATATCCATTTGCAGTAAAATTAAAATACGGCTCAGGTCAATAGGGTTTAAGGCGCTTACCGCCACCATGGCTTTTTCAAGCGGGTAATCAGCAAACTGGAACAACAGAAAAAGCACCAGTCCGTCGAAAAGCAATGCAAAATACAGCCAGAGCAGGATCACTTTCCCGATCCCTTTTGCTTTATCTCTTGTGGTAACGGCGGCAAAGATGGCTACGGCAACAAAGATCACCGACAGCAGCAACCCGGTACCGAGCATCATTATTCCTGTAGCAGTAGGCTGGTACAGGAGTATAGGGATGCCTGCACCCACAAAAAATGAGAGCGAAAGCGACAATGCCAGTCCTGAAAATAAGCTTAACCAGATCGCTCTTCGCTTCAGTGGCTGGCTTACAAGCAACTCGATGAATTCAGCACTGTTGTACATGTAGATGGTGGAAAAAACCATGCTTACCAGCGGCACAATAAGCAGTATCACGTTCAGCAGGCTCAGCAATCCCTTCGAAGCGTTGTCTTCCAGGTTGAATACACTAAGCGACATCACCAGCAGGAACGCGGTATAAGCGAGCACTATTTTATTACGCAGTATATCGGCTATAACGTATTTAATGATTTTTTTCATGATAACATTAGTTTGACATGATGCTGGCAATGGCTTTTGTTAACTGGGTCTCCCCGGTATCGGCATGCAGCGCTTCTATGCTTTTATGAAATCTCAATTTGCCTTCCTGCATATAGATGACCTGAGTAACCAGGTCGTCCAGCTCGCTCAGTACGTGGGAGGTAATTAAGATGAGCCTGCCTTTTTCTTTTTCAGCAATGATCTTTTCCTTTAAGATGCCGGAAGCTACGGGGTCGAGCCCTGCGGTAGGCTCATCCAGTATTAACACGGAAGGGCTGAAAAGGAAAGCAAGGGAAGCGCTTACTTTTTGTCTTGTGCCCCCCGACAGGGTCCTCATCCGCTTGTCCATTAAAGCGTTTAACCCGAATGTTTCAATGAGTTCCTCATCTGTTTTGGTATTCTTCGTTTGCCTGATATCCCGCATCATATCCAGTACCTGTCCTATGGTCATGTTCTCTGGATATCGCCCGATCTGGGGCATATAACCTATGTCTTTCCTGTATTCCCAGTCGTGCAAAATATTTTTTCCGTTAAAGGTAATAAAGCCGCTGTCGGGCACCACCATGCCGAGAATGGTCTTTGCGAGGGTGGTTTTTCCGCTCCCATTAGGTCCTATCAGGGCAATACATTCTCCCCTGTTGCAGGTAACGGAAACATCGTCAAGCGCTTTAAGTTTCCCGAATTTTTTCGACACATTGCTTGTAATGATCATAGCGGCAGAGGTTTCATTAAGGGATGGTCATCCTTCAGGTTCTCCGGGGTAAGGCTGGGCAAAACTTTTTCCGTTTTATCGAGCAGCGAGGTAATAAAGCTGCGGAACAGCATCATTGCCGGAGGGTTCTTTTCCACGATCATGGAGTACATGCTTACCGGCCGGTAAGGGATATCGCCTATCCTGTCTTTATCCAGATCGTATCCTTCGTATTTATCCCAATAATTGTTTTTAAAAGTATTCAGCACAAGCGAACCGTTTGTGCCTATATCAAATGTATTACCAATGAAATTGTTCTTTTCCAGCTTTATATCCATGCAGTTTGCCTGCATTTTGATGGCCCACCCGTTTCCTTTAAACGTGTTCTTCTCCATCTCAATGCGGCTGGATCCGTCCATGAAGATGCCACTGGTGTTCCCCTCAAAGCGATTCCCTTCGATGGTAGCATCCGAAATTTCCTTGAGCAGCAGCCCGTAAGCTGCGTCGCCCCAGTTGTCTTCAAAGCGGTTATGCTTCATCGTTACATTCCGGGTGTACATTACGGCAACCCCTGCCCCGTTGTTGCGGAAAATATTATCGATATAGCTGTTGTTATGCGCGAACATAAAGTGTAAACCGTATCGCAGGTTTTTCTGCACCGTATTGTTTTCGATCTGCGAATGTGTGGCAAATTCCAGATAGATGCCATCCCGGTGCCCGGTAATCGTGTTGTTGCTGATGTATATGCTGTCACTCTTCCAGCAATGGATCCCGTTGCCCGACAGCTCCGTAGCCACGCTGGAAGCGGTTACCCGGTTGTTTCGTATGGTGCATTGCCTGCCCTGCTGGGAATAGATACCAAAAAAATTATCTTCTAAAATATTATTAATGACAGTAACATCGTGGGTATTGTAGATCTTGATGCCGGCAATATCAACCATGGAAGAGTGGCCGGAATTCCGGATGAGGAATCCCTCAACGGTTACATTCGGCGATCTTACGGATATGAGCTCATATTTTTTTTCTCCGTCTAATACCGGGTAGTTGATGCCTTTAAGTACGATGGGCTTGTTAATGGTAATATTACCCTGTCGGTAGGTGCCTTCGCTTACCAGCACTGTATCACCGGCAGCGGCCATGTCAATGCCCTGTTGTATGGTGGGGATGGTTTGCCCGTTCCCGGCTTTTATGATTTTGGCAAACAGGCAGGTGGGGGTGGCTGCTGTAAATACAATATATGATATAAATATAATAGCTCTGTTCATGTCACTTGTCACTTTCCTGCGTAGCCGGCTGCCCGATCAAGGTGCTATTTCTTTCCAGGATACCAGCGCTCCCGTGAAATGCTCTGCAGCGGCTTTTTGATCGGCTTCGCTGGCAAAGGCGGCTGTATTTCCTCCCATAGGGCTTTTGAGCTGATCACTTTTCAACAGCAGTGCATTCTCGGCAATGAGCCACTGCCCGGGCTTATTGAAATCGGAAAGATAGTAATTTTTGACGCTGCTTTTATCCCATGCCGGGTCCGATATAAAAGAAAACATACAATGGGTGTCGTCGAATTTATAGAGCTTTCCTTTTTGGGTGATGAGCTCACAGGCAAAGCGGGTGTCGCTTATGCCCATTTTGCAAAAAGCACATTGGTCAACACCGGCCTGTATGGGTTGTGGACCTGAGCTGCAGGATGTAAATGTAAAAATGGAAAGCATAATGGCGGACATAGCGGATATGGACCTGCGCTTCAACTGCTTCTGTTTGCGGAATTCCAGCCCGCTGCATGCCAGCAGAATGGCACCCACACCAATAAATATCCATCCTCCTATAGCCGGAATGGAATAAGCGCCGAAGTTGAGCAGTTGTTTGAAGCCGATAAGCGGCGGCTGGTAAGCCATGCCGGGTACTTTAATGGCGGCATTGGGATCAAGATTATGACCATAGTCGTATTCCCATTTCCAGAAATCGATCATGGCTACGATACCGAACATCACAAAAAGAATAAAAACGCTATACAGGAGGCTGCGCTTACCTATAATGGCAGTGGCCAGTATCAAAAAGCTGAAAATGCCGATCAGGTAAGGCAATATGGTAAACTCGATAAAATCTTCAGTGTGCAGGGTTTTCATGCCGATATAGTGGTTCAAACCATTGATGATATCCACATTGCCGGCGAGCTTATCAGCGTATATGAACAACCGTAACCCTTCGGGATATTGCGGTGCGTCTAAATCTATTTGCCATATCGGCAAGTAGTTTACGGCGAATAAGGCGATGGCGCAAATGCCTAATATAATGCGGATGCTTCCTTTTATCTGGTTCCTTTTCATCTGTTGATTTTTATGGCTTCCTTCCGGTCAGCAATGTATTTGCTTTTCATAGAGTGGTTTAAAAGAGAACGGAATGCGCTGCCCGTATTGTATACAGCAGGCAATCGCATTCCGTTATATTTATTTTTATTGGCCGGCAGGGATATCTTCCGCCGGTAAATTGGTTCCTGTGCTAAAGGTAAGCGGTGTTTTGCTTCCGGCAGGGGATACCCTTACATAGCCCGACATTTCCTGGTGCAGGGCACTGCAGAAGTCGGTGCAATACATGGGGAATATACCTACACGATCCGGTACCCATTTAAGTGTGGTAGTTTCTCCGGGCATAACCAGCAGTTCGCCGTTGTCGGCGCCTTTTATGGCAAAGCCATGCGGTACATCCCAATCCTGCTCCAGGTTAGTAACATGAAAATACACTTCGTCTCCCAGGCGAACCCCTTCAATATTGTCGGGTGTAAGGTGAGAACGGATAGCTGTCATATATACATGCACTTTATTGCCCTCCCGAACTACTTTAGTTTCCCCTTCTCCTTTGGCTACCCTGGGATGCTTGTTCTCTTCGATCTTAAATATTTTAAGCGAATTGTCTTTCACTTTTTCTGCTCTTACTGCCTGTGCATAGTGCGGCTCGCCAATAGTGGGGAAGTCGAGTATCAGCTGCATTTTATCGCCGGATATATCATATAACTGGGCGCTTTGCGACAGCTCGGGGCCGGTAGGCAGATACCTGTCTTTAGTGATTTTGTTATAAGCGATCACATATTTTGCATCGGGTTTTTTGGAATCACCGCCGGGGATCATCAGGTGACCCACAGAGTAGTAAGTAGGTACACGGTCAACTACCTTAAGGTCTTTAATATTCCATTTTACCAACTCGGAAGATACAAACATGGAAGTGATGGCATTTCCTTTTCCGTCGAATTCGGTATGCAAGGGGCCCAAGCCTGGTTTTTGTACTTCACCATGTAAGGCGGCTTCGTATTTAATTACAGGTATGTTACCAAAATTACCTTCAAAAGCTTTGTCTTCTATGGCTTTTATCATTTTAGTGAAAGAGAATACGGGTATCAGTGCGGCTAATTTACCGCTGCCTACGATATATTCTCCTGTGGGATCCACATCGCAGCCATGTGGTGATTTAGGACAGGGAATGAAGTAGCAAAGTCCTTCCAGTTCCCGGGAATCCAGCACGGTTACTTCTTTTCTTATTTCGGAAGTAGCGGTGTGGGTTTCTTCGCTATAGCTGTTGTGGGCATATTTTACCTGCACTTTCTTTCCCTTACCGGCTTTCAGGTATTCTTCCGCTTTTTTCCAGTTCACCGCCATAATGAAGTCTTTATCGTTTTTCGACGCATTTACTTCCAACAGGGTGTTAGCCCCTTCTGTATTATAGCAGGAGAAGAAGAACCATCCGTGAGAAGGCCCTTTGCCGGCGTGGCTCAGGTCAAAATTTACACCGGGGGTCTCAATCTGAAAAGCAATATCCATTGCACCGTTGTCTTTATTTACACTTATAAAAGAAACGGTTCCTTTGAAGTTTTGCTTGTAGGTGTTAATAGGCACATCACCATTGCTGTTGTCCAGCGGCACGCTGAAGCGGGTGCCGGCTACAACGTATTCCGTATTTTCTGTAATAAAGGGAGAAGAGTGGTTACCTCCGCTGTTGGGGAGCTCCAGTATTTCTGCCGTGCGGAACGTTTTAAGATCTACCCTGGCTACGCGGGGGGTGTTATTGCCATTTACGAACACCCAACGGCCGTCGATCTCGCCATTGGTTTGCGACAGGTTAACGTGGTGAAGGTCGTCCCATGGAACAAAACCGTGTGAGGTGTTGAGCATAGGCTTGGTTTCTTCACTGAAGCCCCATCCTTTTTCGGGGTCTAATGAAAATACGGGGATCACTCTTAATAACCTTCCGGAAGGGAGACCGTAAACAGACAATTGTCCGCTGAAGCCCCCGGAAACAAAGTTGTAAAATTCGTCATACTTTCCGGGTGGAACATACACTTTTTCGGCAGCATTGCCGCTTACTGCGGTTCCGGCACTTTTGGGTTTACAGGCATTCATGCCGCCAAGCAGTGTGGCCAGGGCAAGAGCTGTTAATGCACTTTGTACAAGTTTCATATTTGAAGTGTATTTTAAATAAAAAATGAAAACATTTCATTTTATTTTACCCCGTCATTCTCGCGCATAAACTCCAGCAGA
>CAZREP010000109.1:0-4397 GCA_964599035.1 uncultured Terrimonas sp.
AGCTGCTCCTAAAAAAGCTGCTAAGAAAGCCGCTCCTAAAAAAGCTGCTAAGAAAAAATAAGCTTAGCTTCTCTCAAAAGAGCAAAAAATACAAAGTCCCGGTTATGGGACTTTTTTTATTCCTGCTTTTATCTCCACGATCTTTTTTGAGTGCTGCCACGAATTCCCGAATATTTAAGCATTTATTTTCATTCGTACATTAGTGGCTGGCTTAAATTGTGTTTTTAAATTAGCCCGCTTACTGTCCGTCGGAATTCGCGACGGAACCCCGCGGCTAATTCAATACAAAACCTCAAATGCTTTACATGGATAATGCACAGATCTCAGCTATTTTTTCCCTGCTCTCCAAGCTCATGGAAATCCATGGCGAAAACAGCTTCAGGGCAAAATCGTATGCCACGGCAGCGTATACTATAGAAAAGCTGCCGGTTCCATTAACCGGTATGCCCGATGAACAAATTTTTTCTATAAAGGGTATTGGTGAGGCTATGGGTAAAAAGATCATGGAGATTAGGCAAAGCGGCAAATCCGATGCGCTGGAGACTTACCTGCAAAAAACACCCGAAGGCATACTGGAGATGTTGAATATAAAAGGCCTGGGTCCTAAAAAAATAGCGGTGATATGGAAGGAAATGGGACTGGAAACGATCGGGGAGCTATTGTATGCCTGCAACGAAAACAGGTTGCTGCTCTTTAAGGGATTCGGAGAAAAAACACAGCAGAATGTAAAATCCTATATCGAATTTTACCTGCGCAGCAAAGGAAGCTATTTATATGCCGGAATAGAATCTTATGCCCTGGACATGCAGCAGCAACTCCGCCAGCTTCTTCCCCACTGCCGGTTTGAACATACCGGTGATTTCGCAAGACAACTGGAAACCATTGACAAACTGGAATGGGTGACCACTGCCACTGTTGATGCACTGGAACAAACGCTTTCAGCACCGTCTTTTTCCCTTATCGAAAGAAATGGATCCAACATCAGCTTTAAGACCGAAGACAACATCACCCTTATATTCTATACAGCCGGTGATGAAAATTTTGGGAGCATTTTATTCCATACCCGTTGTTCAGGTCCATTCCTGAACGAATGGGAGAAAAGATTTCCTTCCACCGAAATTTATAGCACGGAAGAGGAAATCTTTAAGGCTGCCGGACTACCCTATATCCTCCCCTTCCTTCGGGAAAAGGAAACCATACTATCCGCCGCTGCCAACAATTCCCTGCCACAGGTTATCCGGCAGGAAGATATCAAAGGCATTATCCACAGCCACAGCAACTGGAGCGACGGCAGGCAGAGCATAGAAGAAATGGCAAATGCCGCCATTGAAAAGGGATTTGAATATATCGTGATCAGTGATCACAGTAAATCGGCTTTCTATGCCAAGGGATTGTATGAAGACAGGATAAAAGAACAGCACCTTTACATTGACGCGCTCAATGAAAAATTACAGCCGTTCAAAATATTCAAAAGCATTGAAGCAGATATTCTCAATGACGGCAGCCTGGATTATAGTGACACGGTCTTAAGCACATTCGACCTTGTTATAGCTTCAGTTCATTCCAATCTTAAAATGTCGGAAGATAAAGCGATGATGCGTTTGCTGGCAGCTATCCAAAACCCTTATACCACCATATTGGGCCATATGACCGGAAGGCTGCTGCTGAGCAGGGAAGGATACCCGGTAGATCACAAAAAAATCATTAACGCCTGCTTAGAAAACGATGTGGTAATAGAACTTAACGCCCATCCCCGTCGCCTGGATATCGACTGGCGCCATGCAGGCTATGCGCTGGAAAAGGGCGTGCTCATCTCCATCGATCCCGACGCCCATCACACCGACGGCTACAACGATATCCGTTACGGCGTGCTTGCCGCACAAAAAGCAGGAATAACAAAGCAAAACAACCTGAGCAGCTACAGCCTGCAGGAGTTCGAAGCTTTTTTACAAAAGAGAAAAAAGAAAAAGGGAGTTTGAAGCAAGTTGCAGGTTACAGGGTGCAAGTTGCACAGGGACAGACACCCCCAACCCTGAAACCCCATATCTCAAAGCACCAAGAAGCCAAATCGCAAGAACCAAATAAACTTGGCTAAAGGGCAGGCAGGAGTCAAATCCGAAGCCGCAAACGTGAACTATAAACTCCCAAACTACAAACTTGTAACCTGATAGCTCACTGCCGAAAGCCAACCGCCTACACCCTACACCCTTCACCCTGAAACCTGAGACCTGCAACCTGCCCCCTCACCCCTCATACCTTTCAGTCTCATTTTCATAAAGCGGCAATTCAACATAAAAGGTAGTTCCCTTTCCTTCTTCCGTATCAAACCAAATGCTTCCCCGGGATTGTTCAACAATGCCTTTACATATGGCCAGTCCCAAACCGGTACCTGAAGTTTTGGTAGTGAAGTTAGGGGTAAATATATTCACAAGCATAGTCTTAGGTATCCCCAGGCCATTATCGCTGATGCTGATCCTTACACTGTGCAGCCGCTTTTCCTCGCTTACGGTAACATACCCTGTTTCTTCTTCCGGAATAGCCTCTATGGCATTTTGCAGCAAATTGGTAAAAAGCCGGTTGATCTGTGTTTTATCTGCTTCAATAAGCGAAGAGTCATTGCTGTGCGTCCACCGGATCGTTACCCTTTCCTGCACATCATGAAGATATACCAGCGAATCCAATAACTTATTGATATCAAACACTTCGTTCTTAACATTGCTGATATTGGCAAACTGCGAAAATTCGGAAGCTATCCTCGACAAATGATCGATCTGTTCTATAAGCGTTTGAGCTACTCCCGACGACAGCTCCTTTACATTAGGCGCATTATTATAGATAGCTTTCTGCAAGTACTGGATGCTGAGCTTCATAGGCGTGAGCGGGTTCTTGATCTCATGTGCTACCTGCCTGGCCATTTCACGCCAGGCGCCTTCCCTTTCCGTTTTAGCCAGCGCTGCGGCACTTTCCTCCAGCTTTTGTACCATTTTATTGTATTCTTTTACCAGTCCGCCTATTTCATCTTTCTTCTTCCATACAATTTCAGCATTATGCTTGCCGAGGTTCACATCCTTCATCATAGCGCTGATGAGGGTAAAAGAGCCCGTTATCCTGTTGGTAAGGAACAGGGCGATAATGCCCGACAGCAGAAAGATAAATGCATTGAGGTTAATGATGGTGACCAGAAAGCTTGATATCTCCCGCTTCAGTCGGCTCTGGGAATTAAAATACGGGATATTAAGATACCCTACCGCCTGCCTGTGAGTGCCCATTATCGGTACGTAAATGCTCAGGTAATTCATTTTACCGTACTTTTCTTCCTGCACATACTGTATCTTTTTCTGACGGCTGAGGTTATAAAACGCAAGCGGATCCATCATGCGGCTTAATACTCCTTTATTATACACAAACGGCTGGGAAGATATCTGGAGCGACCCATCGGAGTTATAAAGATTGAGATCGGTATTATAGAGCTGGGCCAGGTCGGTTATCTGCTGCCGCAAGGACTTCCCGTAGGCAGAATCATATGCTTTCATTACCTCGTCTACCAGCCTGTGATCGCTGACCTTATTTTTCAGAGCGGATGATATATCCTGTATGGACCGGCTGAGATTGTCGCGGTTATTTTTATTATAGGAAGCGGTGAAGAACAGGATCGTGGCCGCGCCCACTACAATAAAGGAAAATACACTCACAAAAATGACGGTTCCATATATCTGCGACCGGATATTGAAATCCGTGATCTCCCGTAAGGCCCTCCACCGGAAGCCGGACTGGATGATGATGCTCGCCAGTTGGAATAAAGCCACCAGCAGCAAAAAGGAGCAGAACAGGTAAGCAAAAAGCGTGATGGCCTCCATGATGAAGTTGCTCCTCCGTGTTATAATAATTACCTTATTCCCCGACTTATGCCACAGCTCGCTATAGCCATCCTTTATTTTTTCAAAGAATTCCTGCATGGGAAGATCTTTCTCCGCTAAGCTGGTAGGAAAGCTGTAATCATTCACATATACCTGCAAGGCACCTTTGTCGTATATGGCATATGCATAGTCGGGAGCATATTCAAATGAATAGTCTTCTGCCTGCCTGAACAGCTCGGGATATAAAGTTTCGCTCCGGTATCGCTTGGGGTTCGACAGCATAAAAAAATACGACCGTATTATCCCGGTGCTGTCCCTGATCTCCTTAAAATAGATATAACTGAACTTATCGAATGCCGTTTCATAGTAACGCAGGCCGGCTATGCTGGTATTTTTTCCCTGTACAGAATAAATGGTATTCAACTCATCAAAGGTCAGCCTGCCCCCTCCGGGAATAGGCCGCTCTTCCTCATCATAAAAGAAAAGCTCGGTGTCGTACTTATTAAGATAGGGCGTAAAGTTGGCATTGATAAGACTGTG
>CAZREP010000109.1:4407-17668 GCA_964599035.1 uncultured Terrimonas sp.
AACAATTCGCTTTGCACCGGATCGTACACCCGCCACAGGTTGGTAAGAAAAAAATTATTGCTGAAACTTTGTATGGCAATATTCAGCAGCCTTTCACTTGAGGGGTCAGACTGCATGATCAGTTTCTCTGCGGTTCTTTTTCTCAGCTCAATTTCCCTGGTCCTGTTCTGGAAAATGATAATAGCGGTAATAGAGGCGGAAAAAATAAACAACCAGAAAAGCGCATTGGCCACCAGGAAATTGTTTCTTTTTAATCCGAGTTCCACCCTGCCCATAAGATATACATACAGCACCAGCCAAACCAGCATGCACAGTTCAAAAAATACATAAGGGCTGTTGATCCTCACGCTTAGTCCCAGCAAACCGATAATGGAAATAATGAGAATGGTATTATACCTTGATTTGCCGTTCAACCTGTTGATCACCTTTAAAACAGCCTGTGAAAAGATAAAATATCCCAGTGAAACACAGCACAGCACGATAAACCCAAATACGCTGTACAGGGTAAGGCTGAAAAAATTGGTTACATCAAATGAGATCTGTGAGTCGGCTACAAGACTGCGTATCACATGACCACCGATGAGTGTGGCGATCACTATTACCAGCGACAGCAAAACGATGGCTACGCGGCGCCATGCAACGTTTTCTATATACAAACGAATACGCTGCTTCGAGAGCTGTATCCTGGCAAAAAGCACCAGCCAGAAAAAAAGGATGCTGTTGATCAGCAGATCACCGAGCGACCGGGATATGAAACCGGAGCCATATATGACCGGGTCGAACAATTCAAACTGACGGAAGTTGGCCGGCACGGGGAAAAAATAACTTACAGCGCGCAAACCTATCATTAATACCACCATAAAAGATACGCCTGCGATAGCCCCTTTGGAGCGGGAAATGGCCAACGCCACATTATGAAAGAAAAAAAGCGTGAGCAGGGAGCCCAGTATCCTCAGCAGCAGGGTCAGCCAGTCGTTACCATGCTGGTCAGCCGCAGACTTTGGCTGAAGGTAAAAGAGAGTGGCGCCATTTACACTTTGCACCGCATAGCGGGTAGGTGTAAATACAAGGGCATAATTTTCTTCTATATGAGCATGATGAACAAAACCATTTTTGAGGTACTCGCTTTCCAGCACATACTGCCTGCGGATGGGCAGGAGGTATAAGGCAATAACAGTTCTACCCTGGTAAACCGTTTTTTTCCGTATTACTTCATACTGACCATTGGATAAGGAAGCGATATACCGGGGTTGCTCTTTCTGCAGCAGGCCGGGCTCCGGTAAAACAGACTGGGTATTCCAGAACAAAAGATCATACGTTCCATTACTCACCTCTTCATATAAAAAAACCTTGTAATCCTGGCGCGTGATCCGCTGCACCTCAGCCTCATCTTCATTTTTATTGAGTATCCGGCCAAGCAGGGCCGTATCCCTTAAAAACGAATCAAAGCTTTGCTCGTTGTGCCAGATGTATTTTTCCAAAGATTTTATTACTCCCCGGGGAGAAGAAGTATAAGACCAGTAATTGCTGAAAATAAAAGAGAGTGTAAAAAGCCATGCCGCTCCGATAAGCAGGTATCCGTTATTGTAAAAAATATCACTCCAGAATTTTTTCAATATCCTTCTTTTTGATGTTTAACCCGGTTCCATATATCATCCATTTCCTCCAGCGACATGCCCGCCAGTTCCTTTCCGCTTTTCTTTGCTTCCTGCTCCATACGGGTAAAACGGTCGATAAATTTTTTATTGGCCCGCTCGAGCGCATTTTCAGCGTCCACATGCAAAAACCGTGCGTAGTTAATAAGGGAAAACAGCAAATCGCCATATTCTTCCTCGATATGTCCGTTATTTTTTTCTGCTATGGCATCCTGTAATTCGCGTATCTCTTCTTCCACCTTCTCCCAAACCTGCTCGCGGTTATCCCATTCAAAGCCCACCTGTTTCGCCTTCTCCTGCAGGCGCATCGCCTTTACCGTTGCCGGAAGCGACACCGGCACACCACCCAGCACGGATCTTTTACCCTCCTTCAGCTTCAGCTTTTCCCAGTTGCGTTTAACATCTTCCTCATCGTTCACTTTCACGTCTCCGTAAATATGGGGATGCCGGAAGATCAGTTTTTCACATATGCCGTTAATTACATCTTCCAAAGAGAACTGACCCTGCTCGGCAGCGATCCTGGCATAAAAAACAATATGCAGCAAAATATCACCCAGCTCTTCCCGGATCCCATTCCAGCTGCCTTCTGTTATAGCATCAGCCAGCTCATAGGTTTCTTCAATGGTAAGCGAACGCAAGGTATGTATCGTTTGCTTTTTATCCCAGGGGCATTGCTCCCTTAACTCATCCATGATCTTCACTAACCGCAAAAAAGCATTTCCTGTTGTTTCCATATATCTTCTTTATCTCTAAATTTTAATAAAAATAATACTTTTGCCAGCTATGAAGCATCCCTTCCTCCTGTTTCTCCGCCATATTGTTCTGTTTAATACACTCCTGCTGTGCTTTCAGCAAGGCGCTGCACAATATTATTACCACGATATTGTGCTGACTGAGCAGAACCGGCAGCAACAGCAGTTGTACAAAAAGAACAGGGTTACCGGGGTAAAACTGCTCAGCTACGAAACGAACGGGCAGCCTACGGAAGATTTCACCTGTGAAGTGACGTTAAACAATGATTTTACCCAAATAAAAACATTTACCAAAAGCGGTCTCGCAGACGCCTCCTTACTCACCGCTTTTTATAATGCCGAAGGGCAATTATATCGTTCTACAGACAGCAGCAAGGAGTTGGTGAATACCTATGAATACACCTATGATCAGACCAATAGGTTGGTGATGGCCAATAATACCTCAGCAGGCTCCGGCAACAATACACAGCAAAACGAAACGCATCAATGGAAATACAACAGCAACGGATGCCCGGAAACCATGCTTCGTATTAGGAACGGCACAGACACTACCATCGTTAAATTTCTGTGCGACGAGCAGGGCAACGTAACAGAAGAAGAGAGCTGGCGCCGTATGCTCTCACAAGAAAAAATATATTACTATTACGACAATTCGCATCGCTTAACAGATGTGGTGCGGTATAATACAAAGCTCGGCAGGCTGCTACCCGATTATATGTTTGAATATGACAACGCAGGACAGCTTACCCAAATGACCGCTGTTCAGCAGGGAGCAAATGACTACCTTATCTGGAAGTACGAATATGCCGCGAACGGATTAAAAACAAAAGCGATTTGCCTGAATAAGCAAAAAAGACCGGTGGGCAGAATAGAATATGAATACACGACACAACAATGAGCAAGGCCGGATCAGAATCTCGTAAGAAGGTTAAATAACATGAGCTTTGTGTGTTTAAAAATGACAATCCGCAAATTATTACATATTTTTCCAATACCTGACCCGAATTTCTCGCCCGCCTACCGGAGGTCAGGCAGCGTGCACAACGTATCTTTCATTGCGTCCGCCGCACCTTTGCGTTCGTTGCGTGCAACAATACCTTCTATCCGCCAATTTGACCTGAAAAAAGGGTTGGCAAACTTGTTGCCTGTTTAAAGGCATATTATACAATATATAAGGATTATGGAAGATTTCAATAACAGGAACAATGAAAATCAGGCAAATGCATCCTCCCATAAAAGTGGTAATCTTACCGAAAATGCAGATATGACAGAACAGACAGGTATGCCTGAGGATTTGACAGAAGAGCTGGAAACGGCAAAAGCCGAACTGGCAGAACAAAAAGATAAATACCTGCGCTTATATGCAGAGTTTGACAACTATAGAAGAAGGAGCGCGAAGGAAAAAACGGAACTGATCCAAACGGCGGGAAAGGAAGTGATCACTGCTTTGCTGGACGTCTTAGACGACTGCGACAGGGCGGAGGTGCAAATACAGGAAAGCGGGCAGCAGAAAGACGCCGTGCAGGAAGGAGTATTACTGATCTTTAATAAGTTCAGATCGGTTTTATTTTCCAGGGGCCTCAAACCCATGGACTGCAAAGGGCAGGATTTTAATCCCGACGAACAGGAAGCCCTGAGCCAGGTTCCGGTAACAGATGAAAAGCTGAAAGGAAAAGTGATAGAAGAAGTTGTAAAAGGATACTATCTCAACGATAAAATCATACGTTTTGCCAAAGTGGTAGTAGGGCAGTAATTTGAAAACAGGGCATTTTGAAAAATGCATCCGGCTTTTTATGTGTATCGCCTTGTTTTTAGATTAGCATCTTTAAGTATATGAAAAGAGATTATTACGAAGTTTTGGGTGTTTCAAAATCTGCCTCGGCAGAGGAGATCAAAAAGGCATACCGGAAGGTAGCCATGCAGTATCATCCCGACCGCAACCCCGGCGACAAGGCCGCAGAAGAAAAATTCAAAGAGGCTGCAGAGGCTTATGAAGTATTGAGCGACAGTAACAAACGGGCGCAATACGACCGGTTCGGCCATGCAGGTCTGGGCAACAATGGTAGGGGTGGCTTTGGAGGCGGCATGAACACGGAAGATATCTTCAGCCAGTTCGGGGATATTTTCGGCGATGATATTTTCGGCAGCTTTTTCGGCGGATCGGGCAGGAGTGGAAGCGGCCGCAGAAGGCACGGCAGCAGGGGCAGCAACCTGAGGGTTAAGATAAAGCTGGACTATGAAGAAATAGCCAATGGCGTAACCAAAACGATCAAGGTCAAGAAATATGTGCCCTGCACCACCTGTGATGGTTCGGGGGCGAAAGATAAAGGAGGCATGCAAACCTGTTCCACCTGTGGCGGCAGCGGCCAGGTAAGAAAAGTAACCAATACTTTCTTAGGGCAGATGCAAACCGTTACCACCTGCCCCACCTGTAACGGAGAAGGCAGTACCATTACGAGCAAATGCACGAGTTGCCGTGGTGAAGGCCGGGTGTATGGTGAAGAAACGGTAAACATTGATATCCCTGCCGGCGTGCAGGAAGGCATGCAACTGAGCATGAGCGGCAAGGGTAATGCGGGAGAAAGAGGCGGCCCTTCGGGCGACCTCATCATCCTTATTGAAGAAGAAGCGCATCCCCATTTGCAGAGAGACGGGCTGAACGTGGTGTTTGACCTGCATATTTCCTTTACCGATGTTGTTTTTGGCACCCAGGTAGAAGTGCCGACCATTGACGGTAAGGCTAAAATAAAAATACCCGCGGGCACGCAGAGCGGTAAAATATTCCGGTTAAAAGGAAAGGGTTTCCCGTCTGTTAACTCCTACGAAAGAGGCGATCAGCTTATCCACGTCAACGTGTGGACGCCGCAGCATATTACTGCTGAAGAAAAAGCTGCCCTCGAAAAACTACAGCACTCGCCCAATTTTAAACCCCAGCCGGTAAAGGGAGAAAAAAGCTTTTTTGAAAAAGTGAAGGAGATGTTTGGATAGGAGAAGTTTGGAAGTTTATGGTTTGGGAGTTTGGAGTTTAAAGTTGTTCTCGCGGCGAGCACGGCGAAGCAGCGGCGCAACGTATTACCATTTAAATCCGAAGCCTGAAGCTCGAAATGCGAAAGGAAGCACCAAGATCCAAATCGCAAAAACCAAATAAATTCCGAAATCAGAAATCCGAATGTAAGGTGAAATAGCCATGTAATACATTCTCCTTTGCGATCGTTGCTCCTTTGCGCTCTCTGCGTGAAACAATCCGTATATACGTGCCAAGGAGCAAACAAATCACAAAATCAGAAATCAACAAATCAGAAATCAGCAATAGCATTCAGCTATAAGCCCAGACATCTTACTCCTTCTACCTTACACCCTACGCCTTCTACCCTACCTTCTGTAAAATAATCCTAAAAGTAGTCCCCCTGCCCTGCTCCGAGCTTTTTACAAACAACTGCCCTTTGTGATATTGCCGGATGATGCGCTGTGAAAGCGTTAAGCCCAGTCCCCAGCCTCTTTTTTTGGTAGTAAAGCCCGGCTTAAACACCTTACTGATAATGTTGGGAGCAATGCCTTTACCCGTATCGATCACATCTATCTGCACCTGCTGGTCGGTTTGGGTAATATCAATGGTGATCGTTCCTTTGCCGCCCATGGCATCCAGTGCGTTTTTCAACAGGTTTTCAATCACCCAGTCAAAGAGCGAAGCGGAGATCTTTACGGGAATGGTCTGCGTTTTATCTGCATTGATGATAAACTGCACTTTTTCCGGCGATCTGCGGCGGATATAATCCACTACATTCCCGATCTGCTCCAACAGGTCTCTTTCTTCCAGCTTCGGAGCGCTCCCGATCTTGCTGAACCTGTCTGACACCAACTGCAGCCGGTCAACATCCTTAGCCAGCTCTGCCGCTATTTTTTCCGTATTAGGATCCTCTTTCAGCATTGCTACCCAGCCCTGCAATGACGTGACGGGCGTTCCCAACTGGTGGGCAGTTTCCTTTGCCATACCCGCCCATAACTGGTTTTGAACAGAACGGTTGCGGGTGGCTACGGTATATAAAGCAAAAAAGATGAACAAGGCTACGATCAGCAGCTGCACCAGCGGGTAATACCTCACTTCCTGCAACAACCGGGAGCTGCCATAGTAGTACAGGTCTTTTTTACCATTGAGCGGATCGGTATAAACGATAGGCTCATGCTGGTTTTTAAATTGCATTACTTTCTCCAACAGGTAGCTGCTGTCCTTCTTGACTTTATTGGAATCGAGGTTGATATACTGAATGATATCGCCTGCTTCATTTACTCCTATAATAGGGATATCCCTGTTATTGATAATAACAGCGGAAACCAGCCGGGTATCTGCATCCGGCGGTGAATTGATCAGGAATTTTTCGGCTTCTACCCAGGTTTCCACCTTCCGTCTTTCATCTGCCGCTATTTTATGCGCCAGGTATTGAGAATAAAAGATCGTGCCGGTTACAATAGCAATAGCAATTACCGATAAAGCAGTGCGCCAGTTCAGAAAGCGACGAAACATATTTAAAAATAGCGAAATGGTAACAATGCTTCCTTTATTTTTGAAAAAAATAATTCGCTTTATATTGGTCAACTATCCGTCTGTAGCCATTGTTATCCTCAACTGGAACGGGAGAAAATATCTGGAACAGTTCCTACCCTCCCTGATGCGCACCACTTATCCAGGTGCACAGTTCATTGTAGCCGACAACGGATCAACAGACGATTCGCTGGATTTCCTCACCCGAAATTACCCGGCAGTCATACAACTGCGCAATTCTGTAAATGAAGGCTTTGCCAGGGGATATAACACTGCCCTCCGCCAGGTAAACGCTTCCTACTATGTGCTCCTGAATTCAGACGTGGAAGTTACCCCCGGATGGATAGAGCCGATAATTGAGCTGATGGAAAGCAATACCAATATAGGCGCCTGCCAGCCCAAGGTGCTTTCCTGGCACGATAAGACGCTGTTCGAATATGCGGGCGCGGCGGGAGGGTGGATAGATACCTGTGGCTATGCCTTTTGCCGGGGCAGGGTATTTGATACCTGCGAAAAAGATACGGGGCAATACAATGACGCTGCTCCCATATTCTGGGCTTCGGGTTGTGCCTTCTCTGTGCGTGCGGAATTGTACCACAGGCTGCATGGCTTCGATGAGCTGTTTTTCGCGCACCAGGAAGAGATCGACCTGTGCTGGCGGATGCAGCTGGCGGGTTATGATATTTACGTATGCCCGTCATCGGTAGTGTACCACGTGGGTGGCGGCAGCCTGCCCAAAGGCAATCCCCGCAAAGTGTACCTCAATTACCGCAACAGTCTTATCATGCTGACCAGGAACTATACCGCCGGCGAAAAGCTATGGAAGATCCCCTTGCGGCTGGTATTAGACGGCATAAGCGCGCTTCAGCAATTATTAAAGGGCGATGCGGCTTATATGCTCATGGTATTAAAAGCGCATTTTGCTTTCTATGGATGGCTTTTATCTCCCCGCGATAAAAAATATGTCCCGGCAAAACGGCACGCTACGCTGCAGGGAGTGTACAGGGGCAGCATAGTATGGCAGTATTTTGTAAAAAAGAAAAAGCGCTTTGCAGAAATTATAGGGCGAAAAGCGTGAATGTTTAGCCGGTAAACGCTATTTTTGTTGCGTAAACATATATCTATTATGGAACAGGAAGCTATAGTTAATGCCAGTGAAAAAGACTTCACCCGGAGTTGGGTAAAATCGTCCAGGTTTTTGTTTTACATGCAGGTAGTAGCGCTCACCGCTTTTCTGATTGGTGGCAGCTATGCATTATACAAGCACCGTTATAAAGGAAAGCCCGAAGTAACCGTGCCGGAAAATACACTCTATACGCCCAAGTACAAATAGCCGGAGCAGGGGTAGAAAAATTTTGCTGTTTAAAACCAATCCTTAATTTTGCACTCCCCGGTAAGTTCTTTACATGCGGAAGTAGCTCATTTGGTAGAGCACGACCTTGCCAAGGTCGGGGTGGCCGGTTCGAGCCCGGTCTTCCGCTCAGAAAGTCCTCTCGTAATGCGAGGGGATTTTTTTTGACCTTAGCTGTAGTACTACTATCACCTGTTGTTGCGCCTGCCCCGACGAGGTGCGAAGCGACGGAACTCGGGGTCGCACACTTGTACTGTAGTAATACTATTCAGCATAAATTATCGCCCCGGTGGGGGTCCCGATTCATCGGGAGGTAGACACGCAGGACTTAAAATCCTGTATATATTTTAATTTGAAATGATTTGCCCCGGTGGTGGAATTGGTAGACACGCAGGACTTAAAATCCTGTTCGCAGCAATGCGAGTAACGGTTCAACTCCGTTCCGGGGCACATTAAGACCGATCAGAGATGATCGGTTTTTTATTGCTGCCTATGTACTACACATATATTCTATACTCCTCAAAATGCGACCGCTATTATGTTGACTATTGCGCCGACATAGAAGCAAGACTTCAACGTCATAATGCTATCCTCGTAGGTGTTGTGCACAGCTTATTGTGTTCCGGCGTCACCAACAACAATCCACAGCACAGTTGGCATTAATGTACCAACTTCTCAAACTCCCTGTTGTTGGTACGTCACCCACATTAGCTAAGCTGCATACCAACAATGGCGCTTAATTTTTTACGTCATTTTCGAAAACTCGCGGATTGTAGGCCAATAGAATACAAGCAACGATACCTTGCTACGGAAGAAAGTATATAAAACTATTAATGCCTCCGAAGAGATAAAGAAGAGAGATTTTTGCAAAGTTGCCGAATATTGGTACAACGCACAAGGCTTTATTCTATACGTCTGAGGACTCATTGCAGCGTTTACTAAGTTTAATACAACATAATTTACTAATATTTTCACAACAATATTTACTAATTTTATTACAACAATATTTGCTAATTTCATTACATGTAAAAATAGCACTTACTTAAATGATTGGTTATTAACAAATTATTTATCATGGCAACCCCAAAGGAAAGATTCATTGAAGCGTTGAAGATGCTTAAAGCCTTGCAGGACGCAGGAAATGTGGGCATTCATACGAGCGAAATACCTAACCGGGCATACCGGGAAATATTGGTGAAAAACGGGTTTCTCAAAGAAATAACCAAGGGCTGGTATATTGGCGCCGATCCCGCAGAAAAAGATGGTGACACCACCTCCTGGTACAGTGCCTATTGGGATTTTTGTGCAAAATTTCTGCAACAGAAATATGGAGACAACTGGTGCCTGTCTGCTGATCAATCTCTGCTTATCCATGCCGGTAATCGCACTGTGTCCATGCAATTAATGGTGCGCTCACCCCAAGCAAATAACAAACCAACCAACCTTTCATACCAGACTTCCTTGTTTAACCTGAAGACAAGTATCCCTCCTGCAGATCAAACAGTAGTGGAACGGGGTATCAGGATGTACAGCCTGCAGGCTGCATTGGTCTATTGCTCACCTGGTATATACACCGGCAATGCTATTGATGCGAGGGCAGCCTTGTCGATGATAAGAGATGCTTCGGAGGTTTTACCAATACTGCTGAAAAAAGGACATAGCGCCATCGCCGGCAGGCTGGGGGGTGCATTCAGGAATATCGGTCGGGACAGGATAGCTGACCAAATCGTAGAAACGGTAAAGCAGGCAGGCTACGATGTGCGGGAGGAAGATCCTTTTGCAACGAAATTACCGCTTGAGCTTTCTTCCCGTGAACGGTCGCCTTATGCGAACCGTATCCGGCTGATGTGGTTCCAGATGCGGGAAGTCATTATTAGGTATTTTCCGAAGGCTCCGGGCATACCGGATAACCATAAAGCATACCTTAAAGAGGTTGATGATATTTATGTAACGGATGCTTATCATTCCCTGTCCATAGAACGGTACAAAGTAACTCCGGAACTGATAGCCAAAGTAAGCAGCGGTCAGTGGAATAGCAAGGGAAATGAAGATGACCGTCAGCAAAGAGATGCAATGGCAGCAAGGGGGTATTACCAGGCTTTCCAAACAGTAAAAGCAACCATTGTTGCAATACTGGAAGGCGCTGATCCGGGTAAACAGGCAGACAGGGATCACTCCAAATGGTACAGGGAGCTCTTTGACCCGAGCGTTGTTGCAGGATTGCTAAAACCCGCCGACTTAGCCGGCTACCGTAACCATCAGGTGTATATCAGCAATTCTAAGCATGTACCCCCGAACACAGATGCTATGCGGGATGCAATGCCTGTTTTATTTGAATTGCTGGCAGAAGAAAAAGAACCTTTTGTAAGGGCTGTCTTAGGACATTTTATTTTCGTATTCATACACCCTTATATGGACGGTAATGGAAGAATGGGGCGTTTCCTGATGAATGTGATGCTCGCCTCCGGAGGCTACCCGTGGACGGTGATACCGGTAGAAAGTAGAAAAAAGTATATGCAAGCCCTGGAGCAGGCTAGTACGCAGCAAAACATAAGTGCCTTTTCCACCTTTATAGCTCAATTAGTAAATGAAAGAATGAAAGGAAAAATTATTGAGGTTAAGTAAAACCAAATCTTTGAAACCGGATCATAACAGCATTGAATGTATCAAAGCCCGTCTAAAATGTATTGCAACGAAGTTAGAAGGAAGTATTAATTGCCCCAAAGCCCGCCATGCCCCTTTAAACTCATCAATTTCAGCGATCAGGCGCAGTATTTCCGGTGTAATCTGCAAACTTTCTGTTCTCATACCCATAAATACCCAAAAATGAGTATTAAATGCTTAATTAATTTGCCTGTGGCCTTGATTATATTGATTACCATTAAAAGAAGGATGTCATGTTAAAGAGAAAAATGAGGATTATTCATCCCGGAGAGGTTTTAAAGGAGGAAATAATCGAAGCTAATGGGCTTACAATCACAGAAGCCGCGAAGTTACTCGGTGTAATGAGAACCAATCTTTCCAATATCACGAATGAAAAATCTGATATAAGCCCGGAGATGGCTTATCGTATTTCAATAGTTTTTGGTGGCACAGCCGAGATATGGGTAAACCTTCAAACAAAATTCAACTTGCAAAAGGCAGAGAAGAAAATAAAAGCATTTAGACTTCAGCCTTATCAACCTCATAGGCGAAAGCAAATCCATGTATAAGATGGTTGGGAGGAAACTCCCAAATACTTATTAAGCTTCCTCAAAATAATCATTATCCAACCTCTTAATTTCATATGAACGCTGAACGGATACTCCAAGGTTGTGGTCGATCATCAGTTGAGCCAGCTCCACACCGTCTATCAATACAATCTTGGTTTCATTACGAGGAACATAGCTTAAAGCGTCCTTTGAAAAAGAAGAAGTTGTGATGAAAATTCCTTTCTTGGCGCCCTGTCCGGCCAAAGCGCCAACAAACTTGTGAAGCTCTGGTCGGCCAACAATATTGCCTGCATTCCATCGCTTGGCTTGGATATAAATTATGTCCAGCCCCAGTTTGTCTTCTTTAATAGTGCCATCTATACCTTCATCACCGGTTTTTCCAATGGCCTTCCCCGCTTCTTTTATAGAGCCTCCATAGCCCATTTTCACTAATAACTCCACTACCAACCTTTCAAAAAAAGCCGGCGACATATTTCTTACTGTATCCAGCAACTCCTGCGCCAGCGACTGCTGTATATTGTGGTAAGCTTCATCTATAGTCTCTTCCGGGGTCTGATTTTCATTTTCCGAATCTACTTTCGTTATTCCAACTGCTTCTCTTTTTAGGTTTTGGAATTCCAGAAACTCAGGAAACTGTTTTAAAAGATTGTTATCAACCCTTTCGGGGTTGCTTTTAAGAACTTTTAGCCCTCGATTAGTAATAATCAAAGTGCCTCTTTTAGGGGAATCCAACAAGCCGGCTTTTTTCAGGTAAGTTCTGGCCCAACCAACACGGTTGGCAAATAATAAGGAACCGCCGCTGGGCAAAACTTCACTAAGCTCTTCGTCCGTTAGCTGAAATTGTTGCGCTAATGCAGCAACCACATCTTTGAAGATATATTCTTTTTTATCTGCAACGTATTGCAGTAAAGGTAGCATGATCGTTTGATAGTCGGGTATTGGCATATATATGTAAATGATATGTTTCAAATTTACTAAAAACACACCAGGAACTATACTAAATGAGCAACCTTCCCATTTTTTACAAAAGAAGAGACCGTAAGCCTATGTACGCCCACAATACGCCCAATTGCACTATATGATACTTTTTTATCTAACAGCTCCTTTATTCTTTTTTCCTGACCGGTAAGTTTTGTTTTGGAAGACTTTCTTCCTTTTGGACGACCCAATATCACGCCTTCAGCCCGTTTCCTAGCCAAGGCTTCTTTGGTGCGTTGAGAAATGAGATTACGTTCAATCTCTGCCGAAAGGCCGAAAGCAAAGGCTAGTACTTTAGAGTTGATATCGCTGCCCAAACGGTAATTGTCTTTTATTGTCCATACCTGAATATCACGGTTCATACATTCATTCAAAATTCCCATTATCATCAACAGATTTCTACCAAGTCTGGAAAGTTCTGAACAAATAAGAATATCTTCCTTCTTCATTCTTTTTAGCAATTTACCTAGTTTTCTGTCGTGCAAACTTTTTGAACCAGATATAGTTTCTTCAATCCATTTGTTAATAACTACTACATTACGTTCGCAAAACTGATTGATTTCATAGCGCTGATTTTCTACTGTTTGTTTGTCGGTACTAACTCTGATGTAACCGTAGATCATGATTTTTACTGTTTAAATTTAATGGATAATAAACCTGTTAATTTAAACCATAACTGTATATAGAAATCCTAAGCAATAATTTATCAGCTTATACCAGCGTTTTTATTAGACAGCACCGCAGTGTTTCTAACTTTACTCATTCTGATAGCT
>CAZREP010000110.1:0-17647 GCA_964599035.1 uncultured Terrimonas sp.
AAGAAAAATAAAAAAATTGGGGCTGTCTTAAAGTTTTACTTTTGAGACAGCCCCTGTTGGGTCAATTGTATTAACGACCTTTGGGGTCACAGCCCACAATATATTCTCCCGCGACCGTGCTATCCGAAGTCTCCGACTTCGGATACAATATGTTTTCCCGGGACTCCGTCCCACACTCTAATGTGCAGCCGCTGCGGCAGGCGCTGCCGTACGCGGGTTCACTCTTTTCTGCCAGAAGAAGAAAATGATAAACAGAACAATAAGTATGGCAGGGAAGGCTACCATTTTTGCCAGCGTGTCCTGCCCGGCCGCCAATTCCAGTTCATCGCCTGTAAGACCCGTTGCAGCCTGCACTTCCTTTGCTTTATCAATCCATGAGCCAATGATGGGCTGGAAAATAGCCGTGGAAAACATACCTATCCCGCCAATGATCGACATACCCAATGCACCGCTTAACGGAACACGCTGAGCTACCGCACCCACCATGGTAGGCCAGAAAAAGCAAACGCCTATCGCAAAAAATACAGCGGCAACATAAGCCATTGGTCCTGTAACAGTGCTGAACAGGTATATACCTATAGCCGAAAAAACAGCACCCATTAACAGCACTCCGGTCTGACCCAGCGCATGAGTAACAGGACCGCCGAAGAACCTGCCGACAGCCATTAAGCCGGTAACCAGGGCCAGGATAAGCATAGGACTGGCACCGCTTTTACTCATAATCAACCCCACCCACTGCTGCGGTCCGAATTCGGAAATGGCTGTAAGAGCCATGCAGCAAAACAGGAATATATACGTAGGCGTAAGCATCGCCTTAAAGTTTTTACCGAGATGGGTAGAGCCTTCGAACTTGGGCTTGGGAAATACTTTTCCGTAAAACAAAATAGCGTATAAAACGGTAGGGATCATGGTAACCCACATTTGTGACTGCCAGCTCATGCCGGCATCGGTCATAAATTTGGAAATAAGACTGCCAAGCACAATACCGCCGGGAAACCACATGTGGAAGCGGTTCAGCATTTTGTTCACTTTCTCTCTCGGATACATATCCGCGATCATGGGGTTACAGGCAGCTTCCGTGCAGCCGTTACCAAAGCCGTTAAAAAGCGTGGAGATCAATAACAACGCATAGCCGCCGGAATAGATGGTAAAAATGATCCCGAGCGTATGCGCGATAAATGCTACCCGCATAATGTTTTTAGGGCCAACCGTGTAATAGAATAACCCACCAAGGATCATTGAAATAGGAAATCCCAAAAAGAACATGAGATTAATAAAACCAAGCTCTTCCGCAGAGAGCTTAAACGACTCTCCCAACTGGGATAATATTCCCGCCCTGATGCTGAAGGTAAAGGCGGTAGTAATCAGCGCAAAGCAGCTCCCGTAAAACAGGGCATTTTTGTTAACATTTTCATTCATGAATGGTTGGTTTAGTGTGTGATGGAAAATAGTCTTTAAAAAGAAGATCAAAACATTTTGACTGTAATAAAAATATACACTCTTTTTGGATTAAAAAAAATGAATCTGCTCTTATCCTCCCCCCTTTTTCGGGTTATGGTATAGCTGTGGTACCTTTGAAAGTGCAACATATTCCTGATGATCAAAAAACGTATATGATCACTCCCGAAACATTATCCCTGGCCAGGCAGCTATGGGATTACCACCATATGCACCATACCCTTGTACATTCCGGTTGCATACTGGCGCTGGGCAGCCACGATCTGCGGGTGGCAGATCGGGCCGCAGAACTCTACCTGCAGGGATGGGCGCCGTTGGTGATCATGTCGGGCGGGCTGGGTAATCTCACAAAAAGGATGTGGACGGAGCCGGAAGCCGACCGGTTTGCCGACATTGCCATCCGGAAAGGAGTGCCTGCCGGGGCCATATTCATCGAAAACAGGTCGACCAATACGGGAGAGAATATTTTATTTACCGCGCAATTGCTGAAAGAAAAAGGGCTCGACCCCGATAGTTTTATTGTAGTGCAGAAACCTTACATGGAAAGAAGGTCTTACGCCACCTTTAAAAAGCACTGGCCCGATAAAAAGGTGATCATCACCTCCCCGCAGCTCAGCCTCGAAGAATACACAACAGAGGAAATCCCCCTGGAACGGGTCATTAACATCATGACAGGCGACCTGCAACGGATCAAATACTACCCGGCAAAAGGATTCCAGATCTACCAGGAAATTCCTCCCAACATTTGGGATGCATACGAACGGCTCGTAGCATTAGGATTCAATAAACATTTAATAAAAGATTAAAAGAAACAGTATACTTGCATGTTTGGTAACAGCATAAAACCACACGAATGAAATATGCTCAATGGATCGGGCTTGCCGGGGTAGTATTAGTTATTGCCGGCTGCTATCTGCCCTGGATAGAAATCCCTTCCCTGCCTGATATAATTACCGGTATGGAGGGTCAGGGCACAAATTTCGGCAGGCCCGGCAAGCTGCATATTATTTTTTGTATCCCCGCCCTGATCCTGTTCATTATCCCCCGGGTATGGGCGAAAAGGGTCAACTGGCTTTTCTGCGCCCTGGGATTGGCATGGGCAGTACGCAATTTCCTGATCTATGCCCACTGTGAAATGGGCACCTGCCCGGAAAGAAAATACGGACTGTATTTTGTGCTGGCAGGATCGGTAATTATGCTGGCGGCGGCTCTTTTCCCCGACATGAAAGTAGCCGGGAAGGAAGCACCAAGAACCAAATGACAAAAATCAAAAAAGCTCGAAGCCTGAAGCTCTAAATCCGAAATGGGCTGTCGGCTATGGGCGATCAGCGGCCAGTTTTCTATACCTTACGCCTTACACCCTATGCCTCTACAAAGCACCAAGAACCAAATGACAAGAATCAAAAAAGCTCGAAGCCTGAAGCTCTAAATCCGAAGGAAGGATGAGGCAAGATGGATAATGTATTCTCCTTTGCGATCGTCGCTCCTCTGCGTACGCTGCGTGAAATAAGTGCCAGGGGACGAAAGCCGGGGACGAAATCAGCAATCAAAAAATCAGAAATCCTTATAACCTCACCGCAGGACAATCATACCTGTCTTTATATCCCAGCGAAAAAATAAGTCCGAGGGAATGACCATGATAGCTGTCCCTTTTACCCGGGTTGGCGCCCTCACTGAACCCGTCGAGGTAATCGGTAAACATAAACCGGTAGCCGGTCTCTGCAGCAAGTGAGAGGTTCCTGGTCAAAGCGTATTTCAGCCCGATGCCTGCGGGTAATACCATTGCGGCCCGGGGTGTGCGGTGCGCAATATCCGTTGCCAGCCCTTCTGAAATGGACTCACTGTTAAAATATGCCGCATTGTAATTGATCCAGTTACGGTTGATGTGCAACAACGATACACCTGCTCCTGCAAACACATAGGGTGAAAATCTTGCCGGTTGCTCTTTGCCGTTCTTTGCCAAAATATTCCATACCGCCATACCTGAAAGCTCCGTTACAGGCGTGGTAAAATTGAAATTTCTCTGCCTGCGGTATTCCGGCTTTTCGTAAAGGGCATCGTCACCTTTCAGCCTGCCGAAAGTAAAGTTTGCCCGCAATGAAAATGACCTGTTCAATATCCTGTCCACAAAAAAACCTACATTGGGCATCATGGTCTCATATGAGCCAACATCAGAGGGCGTAAGATCACCCTGGTAAATAAAGGAGCCACCGCTAAGGCCTGCTTCATAACGATGGGTGTAAAGCTGGGCATACAATAATTGGGCACAGGTTATCAGCGGTATGAACCATGCCGTTCTTTTTGCTATAGAACACATCCGGTAAGATTGATTTAAGTAAAGAATGATACCGAGTAGCGTTCTGCCTATACTATAAAAATTAAATTGAGCAAACGATTGATAAAACACCGGCCGGCAGTGAAAAGAAACACGGTATGCAAAAAGCAAATAATACTGCCGGTTATAATTTATATGCATACAAAACAATGCCAGAAGCACTTATATGCTGTTAAATATTTCAGTATTTCACAGGCTTCATCTATT
Organism: uncultured Terrimonas sp.; assembly: GCA_964599035.1. Taxonomy (GTDB): domain Bacteria; phylum Bacteroidota; class Bacteroidia; order Chitinophagales; family Chitinophagaceae; genus Agriterribacter. The sequence goes on from CAZREP010000110.1 coordinate 4,001, forward strand.
TTCCGGAGAAGTATAAAAGAAACCGGACGGTTTGGACAAAGCGTGATTTTTGACAAAAAAGGCGCTTTTAAAAAAATCAGGTTATATTGCGCCGGATTTTTAAGGAAAGATTCACATTATGACCTCATTTTCGAATTTCAAAGTACCCTATGCTGCTATAGATGAAAGGTACACCAAACGGGTTGCTTATTTTTCAATGGAATTTGCCATTCACCAGCCGCTGAAGATCTACAGTGGGGGATTGGGCTTTTTAGCAGGTTCTCATATGAGGAGCGCCTACGAGCTCAGGCAGAACCTGGTGGGAGTGGGTATCTTATGGAAATATGGCTATTACGATCAGTCACGCAACCAGGATCAGAGCCTCCAGGTGCAGTGGAATGAAAAAATTTACAATTTCCTGGAAGATCATAATATAAAATTCCAGATCAATATTCATGATCACCCGGTTTGGGTAAAAGCCTATTACCTGAACCCGGAAACCTTTAAAAGTGCACCGCTGTTCCTGCTGAGTACGGATCTGCCGGAAAATGATTATATCTCCCAAACCATAACCCATCGTCTGTATGATGCCAATGTAGCTACCAAAGTAGCGCAGTTTATATTACTGGGCGTAGGAGGAGCAAAGCTCATGGACGTGCTGGGATTCAATCCTGAAGTGTATCACCTGAATGAGGCGCATGGACTTTCCGCGGCATTTTACCTCTATAAAAAATTTGGCAGTCAGGATGAGGTGAAAAAGCGGCTGGTATTCACCACGCATACCCCCGAGGAAGCGGGAAATGAAAAGCATGAAATTCACCTTTGCGAAAAGATGAGCTATTTCTGCGGTATCCCGCTGGAGGAAGTACGCAAGCTCACAGGAATAACAGACGACCAGTTCAACCATTCGCTGGCAGCACTCCGCTTTGCACGCCTGGCTAACGGCGTTAGTGAGTTGCACGGGCATGTAAGCCGCGCCATGTGGAGCAAATATCCCGGTATCTGCCCCATCATTCATATCACCAATTCCCAGAACTGGCGGTATTGGGCCGACAAGCAATTGTATTATGCGGCCGAAGAAAGCAATGAAACCAATTTTATTGACCGCAAATGGTTCCTCAAAAAAAGAGCTTTCGATATAGTAGCCGACCAAACAGGGAAACTGTTCGATCCGAATGTACTGACCATTGTATGGGCAAGACGTTTTGCCGGATACAAAAGGGCCGAGCTCATCACCCGTGACAAGCACCGCTTCGAAGCTTTGTTAACGAGCCGAAAATATCCGGTTCAGATCATATGGGCCGGCAAGCCCTACCCGGTTGACTATCCTGCCATCAGCGATTTCAATTATCTTGTTAACCTGAGCAAGTCGCACAAAAACGTAGCCGTATGTATTGGTTACGAATTAACGCTGAGCAAACGCTTAAAGCAGGCTGCAGATATTTGGCTGAACAATCCGCGTGTGCCCCGCGAAGCATCGGGCACCAGCGGTATGACAGCAGCAATGAACGGAGCTGTGAATTTTTCAACAGACGATGGCTGGATACCGGAATTCGTTCAGCACGGGCATAATGGCTTTGTGGTACCCAAAGCCGATTATGCGCATATGACCGTACAGGAGCAGGATGTATACGACCTTGAAAAAATATACGAGATACTGGAGAAAGAAATACTTCCCCTGTACTATGACCACCCCGACCTGTGGCGGCAGGTAATGAAAAATGGCATGGATGATACCCGTTTCAGGTTCGACTCCGGCAGAATGGCGGACGAATATTACCGGCTGCTCTATAATGCCTGATGCAATAGCTGTGGTAGCCGCAAAGCAAATATCTTGTGCACGCTACTAAAAATTAAATCCTGTGTCAACAATAGAATCCTATAAAAAGAACCCGGAAGTAAGGTGGGCTGATCTTGACCCCAACTTCCATATGCTTCATTCCAGGTATTACGATCTGGGGGCATACCTGCGGATGTGCTTTTTAAACGAGCATGGACTCACACCCGCTGTGATGCAGGAACACAACATGGGACCCATACTGTTCAGGGAAGAATGTGTATTTAAAAGAGAGATAAAGTTCGGCGACCGTGTTGAAATAAACCTTGTGATGCTGAAAGCGAGGAAAGACGGCTCGCGGTGGACCATGCAGCATCATATTTATATTAACGGCGATACCCTGGCTGCGGTCATTACGGTAGACGGTGCATGGATGAATACCCAAAGGCGCCGCCTCGCTACACCTCCGCCACTTTTTGCCGAAGTATTCGGTAAAATACCGCGCACCGAAGGCTTTGAATGGCAATGAACCAGGGAAAATATGGTCGGCACCCGACGTAAAGAGGGTCAGACCATATCTATTCAAGGTAATTAGCGATCAGTTATCAGTTCCCCCATTTACACATTTCCACATTTTCAAATTTTCAAATTAATTTTGTAGCATGACCATCTTCTCAAAGATCATTGCAGGTGAGATCCCTTCCTATAAGATAGCGGAAAATGAAAAATGTTTTGCATTCCTGGATATATTTCCCCTGGTAAAAGGGCACACTTTAGTGATCCCCAAAATTGAAGTGGATAATCTTTTCGACCTTCCCAAAGATTATCTAAGTGAGCTGCTCGTTTTTGCGCAACCCATTGCCAAAGCCATAGAACAATCTTTTCGCTGCAACCGCTGCGGCATCAGTGTGGTAGGACTGGAAGTGCCGCATGCCCATATTCACCTCGTACCTATCAACAACATGGATGACCTCAATTTTACAAGAGGTAAATTAAAACTGTCGGAAAATGAACTGAAGGAAGCGCAGGAAAAGATACTGTCAAACCTTACGGTGCGCTAACCATTCCGCCGGATTGCAAAGAAACTGCAGAAACACTTTTTTCCTGACTTGTCCAAATTAGGTCAGCAAATTGTGAAACAAGAACAATTCAGTTACCTGTTTTCAACAATTTATACTTTAAGCATTTTGAGGGTGGACAAGTCGGGACTTTTTTGAAGCTTACCTGTTGACTCGTTCGGGATTACTCACCGCAAAATGTTCCCAGCTACTTTTTATTTTTCTTCCTGTTTTAGATCGTTTATCCTGCACCGGGGAAGTCATTTGGAACTGGTGACAAACGGCCACGGCCAACGCATCAGAAGCATCAAAGGCAGGTGAGTCTGAAGAAATATTAGTGATCCGTTGCAGCATCCTCCATACCTGCTCCTTATCTGCATTACCATTACCGGTTATGGACTGCTTTACCTTACGCGGGGAATATTCCGTTACCGGTATACCTGCCTGCATGGCAACGGCAATGGCAACGCCCTGTGCCCGGCCCAGCTTAAGCATGCTTTGCACATTCTTGCCAAAAAAAGGAGCTTCAATAGCAAAATGATGGGGATGAAAAGTGTCAATGATACTGACTATCCTTTGCTGTATGATATGCAGCCTTTCATAATGATCTTTCTGGGCCGACAGTTTTATAGCATCCATGTCCAATAATTGGATGGCTCTGCCGTTTACAGCTATAACCCCATAACCCATGACCAGGGTGCCGGGATCGATACCCAGGATGATCTGACTGTTGTTTTGCAAATGAACTGCTTAAAAGATGGTTATTCCAAACAAAAATATCAAAATATTCCTCAACCGGGTAGTGGGACCTGCTTTATTTGTGTGGCTGAGCTACAGCATTTACAAACAAATATTACAACAGCCCGATCTTCACCGGTCTGTGCAGCACATCGGCTGGGCAGTATACGGGCCACAGGCATGGAAATGCTGGCTCGCCATTATGCTAATGGGAGTGAACTGGCTCATAGAGGCCCATAAATGGAAAATTTTAGTACAACCTTTAGAGCCGGTTTCGCTACGGCATTCCTTAAAAGCAGTGCTGGCAGGAATTGCCTTTGGCTTTGGTACACCCAACCGGGTGGGCGAGTATGGAGGCAGGGCTTTATATATCAGCGAAGGAAAACGGCTCAGCTCATTATCCCTAACGGTTGTGGGGAGCTTCAGCCAGTTGCTCATCACATTATTTTTTGGAAGCCTGGGTATTTTCATCATTGAAACCGGTATTACAGGATGGACTGCAGCGGCTCATGCAGGAATATGGATAACAACCGCTGTGTGTGCCTGCCTGTATTTTCGCTTAGGGTGGACGGTAAGCATTACCCGCAAGCTGAGGATACCCGTGAAGTATCTCCACCATTTGATGATCCTTGAGCATGTGAATGTTACAGTTTTGTTAAGAGTGTTAGTGCTGTCGGCAGTGCGCTATCTTGTATTCCTTTGCCAGTATATATTGCTGCTTGATGTGATGCAGGTGCATACCGGATGGTGGAATGCATTCTGGTTAATAAGTATATTATATCTTATATTAGCTCTTGTTCCTACCGTGGCACTCCTTGAACTGGGTATAAGAGGCAAGGCAGGCATTCTGCTGTTTCAAAGCGTTAGTGCAAATACCGTGGGAATATATACAGCGGCCACTGGTATTTGGGTTGTCAACCTCGTGGTACCGGCCCTGGCAGGAGGCTTGCTTGCCCTAAGGCATAAATACTTTAATATTAAGTGATGAGGCGAAAAATTTTCAGCACGCTCGTAACAGTACTGATCTGCATCCGGCTTAGTGCAGACAGTGACTTCTGCGGGATCAGCAACAGCAGTTTTTCTTCGGGCGAAAGAATTACCCTCAAGGTATTTTATAATGTTGTGGGGTTATATGTTGATGCCGGTACTGCCACTTTCAATGCGCAACTGGAAAACTACAATGGCAAACCGGTGTATCATGCGGTAGGGGAAGGATGGTCCAACTCTTCTTACGACTGGATATTTAAAGTGCGCGACCGGTACGAAACCTATATGGACACGTCAACGCTTAAACCGTATCGTTTTATCCGGAATGTACATGAAGGAAACTATAAAAAACATGAGAATGCCAGCTTTAACCACGAAGCAAAAAGCGTGGTTACCACTACAGGCGTTTTCAAAACACCCGATTGTGTGCAGGATATCATCAGCGCGGTATATTATGCCCGCAATATTGATTTTTCGAAATACAAGCCCAATGATAAAATAAACCTGAACGTGTTCCTCGACGATGAGATCCATAGTATTTATATACGGTATATCGGCAGGGAAACCATCAAAACCCGTTACGGGAAATTCAGGGCCATCAAGTTCAAGCCTTTTCTTATTAAAGGAACCGTATTCGAAGGCGGTGAGAAAATGACAGTGTGGGTAAGCGACGACGCCAACCGGCTTCCCCTCCGTATTGAGAGTCCTATTGTGGTAGGTAATATAAAAGCGGATATGATGGGCTACCGCAACCTGCGCTATCCCTTAACTTCAATGATCAAGTTCAGGTGAAGTGAATAGTGAGTAGTGAATAGTGAATGGGGCTACAGTGAGTATCGATAATTTCATCACACACTGAAACCTGCCCCCTTGCAACCTGTAACCTAACTATAAACTTCCAAACTACAAACTCCCAATGCTCATGTGGTTTTTATTTCGTCGAGTTTAAACGTCTCCTTCATTCTTATCCCTCTTTCTGTCATTTGCAACGTACAGCATTCATATAAAGGGTCATGCTCAAAAAACAGGATGAAATTGTTTTGCAACGCCTCCTGCAGAAATGCTTTTTTTTCCTGCAGGGTGGTTAATGGAAACATATCATAAGCCATAACATAAGGAATAGGGATATGCCCAGCGGAAGGAAGCAGGTCGGCCACATATACCAGCGTTCTTCCTTCGTAGTTATTGATCTGCGGCAGCATCATGGCATGTGTATGTCCGTTCACAAAACGAATGGTTACATGGTCTGAAAAAGAAATATCTTCCTTCACTGGTATGAATTTCAGCCTGCCGCTGTCCTGTATGGGTTGTATATTTTCTTTCAGGAAAGAGGCTTTCTCCCTGTCATTGGGTTTGGTGGCCCATTGCCAGTGTTGCTCATTGCTCCAGTAAGTGGCATTCCTGAAGGCCGGCGCCATTTTATTTTGCTCTATCACTATAGCGCCCCCCACATGATCAAAATGCAGATGTGTAAGCAGCACATCGGTAATATCATTGCGGTGAAAGCCGTACCGGGCAAGAGACCGGTCAAGCGTATCCTCGCCATGCAGGTAATAATGACCGAAAAACTTAGCATCCTGCTTATTGCCAATACCCGTGTCTACAAGGATCAGGCGGCTGCCATCTTCAATAAGCAGACAGCGCATGGCCCATGTGCAGAGATTGTTTTCATCGGCCGGATTCAGCTTGTTCCAGATGCTTTTGGGTACTACGCCAAACATGGCTCCCCCATCTAATTTAAAATAGCCGGTGTTGATAGTGTAGAGTTTCATATCACAACGTTAGTGAATTTTGAAATGCGGAATTGTGAAAGCACCAAGAACCAAATAACAAGATCCAGATAAAGCCCGAAAGCTCAATCCAGAATGTTCGGGACGAAATCCGAAAGTGGTTGTCGGCTATGGGCTTTGAGCAAATTTGAAAAGACCGTTCATCTTGTACAGCTATTTTCTCGCGGCGTACGCAGCGATGCAGCGCAAGGTATTCTTCTTTGCGATCGTTGCCCCTTTGCGATCGTCGCGTGAAATTCGTAAACCCGAACGAATACAACAATAAACTAAAAACCATAAACTTCCCAACTCCGAAAAAAGCCGTGAACCATGAGCAGACAACCTATAACCTGAAACTTGCAACCTGCGACATTACCTTACACCTTACATCTCACGCCTTTATACCTTTTACCTTATACCTTTTACCTTATACCTTTTACCTTACACCTTTTACCTTACACCTCATCCCCTTCTCCCTTAATGATCCCCATCTTCCTCATTAAAAAAGAAGCATTCTTATTCCTTGCCACTCCTCGCTGCAATGTATAGTCGAAGCGTAAGATACCATCCTGTATCCTACTTTCAAAACAATAATTGCTTACCAGTCCTTTATATTCTTCTTCAAGAGAAGCCAGTGCCAGGTCGTGGGTAGCAAAAAGCGTAAGGCAGTTGTATTGCAGCAGTTGCCTGATAAACTGCTCCGATCCGCTGGTCTTATCTCCCGAATTGGTACCACGCAGTATTTCATCTATCAGCACCAGTGCAGACACCTTATCTTGCAGGCGAAGGATAATTTGCTGTAACCGCTTCAGCTCGGCCATGAAATAGGAAGTGTGCTCCTGCAAAGAATCATTGATACGGATGGAAGTCAGTATTTCCACAGGCGTAAAAACAAATGCAGCGGCGCAAACCGGGGCTCCGCTCTGTGCAAGAATAAGATTAATACCGAGCGTTCTTAAGAAAGTGGTTTTACCCGACATATTGGAACCGGTGATCAACAGCAATTTGTTGCTTTCTCTCACCTTAAGATCATTGGCAACCCGTTCTGCTTCGGCAATGAGCGGATGCGCCATTTGGGTGGCTTCAATATAGGGTGTATCACGCCGCACAACCGAGGGATAAGCAAATCCGGGGTAATTGAAAGCAAAGCCCGCCAGCGCATTGAAACATTCGATCTCGCCCACGGCATGTAACCATCCTTCCAGTTCTCCCCTATGCTTTTCTTTCCATTGCTCCAATGCGAGCATACATTGTATGTCGTATACAATAAGGGTGTTCAGAAAAATATTCACCAGCAGGTTGAGACGCTGGTCGAAAAAGGAGGAAAGCTTCGCCAGCCGGCCAATGGCACTATGCGCATTTGCCGCTGTTTGCTGTAGCTGCTGTAATACAGGAGAAGCGCCTGCTTCTACAGCCATGAACTCCTTTAAAATGCCGGCATACTGGTTAAGGATCGATTGCTTTTTGCCGGTGAGCTGGTGCTGGCGGTGGATGTATTTTGCATACCGCACCGTGACCAGCCAGGCTGCAGCAGCCCCGATGACTATAAACAACAGCTCACCGGTGGCAATATAGCATAAAAAAGCAGGGATATTGTATAACGGCAGCAGCCAGCGCAATACACGGAGGGTAGTTTGCCGGTGGAGATCTTCGGCAGACTCCATCCAGGCTTCAACGCTGTGCAGGTTACCCTCTGCTTCGGCATGCAACAGCCCCCTGGCGGTAATAAGCTGTCTTTTATCGGCCTGCGCCGAAAACAGTTGAACGGCCTGTTGCCGTTGGGCAATCCGATCGGCGTTTGGCGGAGGTCGTTGCAATAACGCAACCAGTGCCGCCCTGCCATGCGAGGTGCTGCACCGGTTCAGCAGGTGAAAGAGGGAGCGCGGCCCGAAAATATCAAGATCCTCTGTATAACCCTTACCGTTCGCAAAGTGGCTGCCATCATCCATACGGTTGGGCTCGTTGCCGAGCATGCCCAGCTCATTGCTGTTGATAAACAGTAATTTTTCCAGCAGGGCTTTTTGTTCTTTTAATCGCTGCGCATACACTACCAGCAGCAGAAAGAGTACCAGCAGTAGGATGGAAAGAAGCAGAAAGCCGGCAGAGAATTGCTTAAAAAGAGAATAGGCAGAGCAGCAGAAACCCAAAAATACCAATACCCTCAACAGGGCTGATATCGTTATCTTTTTTTGGAAAGACCGCACAGCTTCCGTATAAAGCGCGGTCTTTTCCTTGTAAAATGATTCCGCAGTCATCGGGCAGACCGCAAATTATATGATATCTAAGGCCTTGGCAAAGAAGTAAACAACAAAGGGAAGGGTAACCGTAATGAAGTTTCCCGCAAAAGCATATACCAGGAAGAAAACAACCACGGAAAGTAAAAAAAGCAGCCAGTACAGACCACGGGATTTTTTGTTTACAGTATCCATATCTGATCATTAATTTGGCGCAAATATAACGAGGATTTGCTTTCTTTAGGATAAGAACGGCAAAATTTACCTGCCAGCTGTATTTTTATCTTTTTACATTTACAATGCCCGCTCCGGGGAAACACACCCACAAGCCATTATGTTTCGATTATGATCAAAATTCATTTTTATATACGGTACAGCACCCGTTTCGGCGAATCGCTCCTGCTTTCGGGCAACATCCCACAATTAGGGGCACTTGTTCCTGAAGCCGCTGTTGCCATGCATTACCTGAATGAAGCCTACTGGAGTTACGACCTGGAATTGCCTGCGCCGCCTGCAGACCTGCCCGATAACATTCAGTATAAATATCTCTTTAAAGATAAAAGCGGTAGGATCACAGAAGAGTGGGATGACGGCAAAACAATAGAGATCAAAAAGATCACTGCCGGAGAAATTCATGCGGTAGACACCTGGAATTTTGCAGGTCAGTACGAGAATGCCTTTTTTACTTCGCCCTTCCGGGAGGTGCTGTTACCCCGCACTCCCTCGCGGGTAAAGCCGGCGCCTTACCGGGGCAATACCCATATTTTTAAGGTAAAAGCACCTATCCTGCAAAAAGGGGAAGCCGTTTGCTTACTGGGCGGGGGGGCTATATCAGAAGAATGGGACATCACCCGCCCGGTATGGATGAGCAGGGAAGGCCACTGGTGGGTGGCAAAGATCAATTTATCGGGATCCACATTCCCCATAGCATACAAATACGCAGTTTATAACAGCAAAAGCAGGGAATTTGTACGATATGAAGATGGCGACAACCGCCTGCTGTACTATGATGCAGGCAGGAAAAAAGTGACCCTGCTGCACGACGGGTTCATACATTTTACGCGTCAACGCTGGCGCGGCGCCGGTGTGGCCATCCCCGTATTCAGCCTCCGGAGCAATAAAAGTGCCGGCACAGGCGAATTTACGGATATCAGGCTGCTCGTTGACTGGGCAAAGAAAACAGGCATACGCATGATACAGTTGCTGCCTGTAAATGACACCACGGATACCCACACCTGGAAGGACTCTTATCCCTACAACGCTATCTCTGCCTTTGCCTTACACCCGTTGTACCTTAACCTGGAGCAGGTGGCACGTAAGGCAGATGCGCCTATTATCAGGTCGCTTGCCCGCAAAAGAAAGCAGCTTAACGGCCTGGAAGAAACGGATTATGAAGAAGCGATGCGGTACAAATGGAAGATCATCAAACAATTGTACCAGGCTCAGAAAAAAGAGCTTTTTGAGGATGCAGCATACCGGCAGTTTCGGTCGGACAATGATCACTGGCTGATTCCCTATGCCGCATACAGCTTCCTTCGGGATAAGCACAATACCACCGATTATACTACATGGAAACTATACAGCCGCTACGATCAAAAAGCGATAGAAAAGCTCAATGCCCCTTCCGCGAAACATTTTGACGGCATAGCCATCTACTATTTCATACAATTTCATCTCTATAAGCAACTGAAAGCAGCTACCGCCTACGCACATGCGAACGGCATTATTTTGAAAGGCGACCTGCCGATCGGTGTAAACAGGTATAGCTGCGATACCTGGATGGAGCCGGAGTTGTTTCATATGGATATGCAGGCAGGGGCTCCTCCCGACGACTTTGCCGTAAAGGGACAGAACTGGGGATTTCCCACTTACAATTGGGAACGAATGAAGCAGGACGGGTATGAGTGGTGGCACAGGCGCTTCAAACAAATGAGCCATTATTTCGACGCATTTCGCATAGACCATGTGCTGGGCTTTTTCAGGATATGGAGCATTCCCGCTCATGCTGTAGAAGGTGTAATGGGACGTTTTGTACCTGCCATTCCTGTTGCGGTAACAGCTTTTATCGAAAGAGGTATTGCCTTAAGCTATGATCGATATTGCGAGCCCTATATTACGGATGCGGCACTGCTTGAATTGCTGGGAGAGAATAAAAATCTTATACAGGACTTTCTTGAACGGCGAGAGGATGGATCGTACAGGCTAAAGGCATCCTTTTCCACACAACGTAAAGTGGAAGCCTATTTTGCCACGCTGGAAATAAATGAAGAAAATATATTGATCCAGTCTACACTGTACGATCTTATTTCCAATGTCATTCTTTTCGAAGACGAGGGATCGGACCGGCAACAGTTCCATTTCAGGATAGCCATGGAAAGCACAATCTCATTCCGCTTCCTCGATGATCATACCAAGCAACAACTGAAAGCATTATACATTGATTATTTTTTCCACAGGCAGGACGAAGCATGGGCAACGCAGGCCATGTACCGGCTGCCCGCATTAAAAAGGTCAACCGATATGCTGATCTGCGGCGAAGACCTCGGCATGGTGCCGCACTGTGTACCCGAAATCATGCAGCAACTGGGCATATTAAGCCTTGAGATCCAGCGAATGCCCAAACAGGCGGGAATCGAATTCTTTAACCCGGCCAACGCGCCCTATCTGTCTGTTATTACCCCGTCAACACACGACATGAGCACGATCCGGACGTGGTGGGAAGAAAACCGGGAAAGAACGCAGCGTTTCTTCAACAATGAAATGCAGCATCCCGGGCCTGCTCCTTATTACTGCGAACCCTGGATCAACAAAGCCATCGTTATACAGCACCTGTATTCACCCGCTATGTGGAGCGTTTTTTTATTGCAGGATCTTATGGGCATCGATGGAAAAATAAGAAGGGAAGATCCTGCACGCGAACGCATTAATGTGCCGGCTATCCCCCGATATTACTGGTGCTACCGCATGCATATTACCTTAGAGCAACTGCTGAAAGAGAACGATTTTAATAACGAGCTGATCAGCTATATCCATTCAAGCGGCAGGGCAGGAGCTTAAATGCTGCTTTGGATTGAAACAACAGATATACAGAGGAGAAACGTGAGATGAGAAACCAGTGATGCATTAAGCATGGTATGTCGTATAGTACAGGTGAATGGGCAATTGTGAATAGTGAATAAATTCACAATTCACTTATTCACCATTCACCAAAGGATGCGATATGTTATGGTTAACATTACACTATAAACTTCTTCATATGGCACTGACAATACAATACCGGCACAACAACTTAAAATTCAGGCACCCGTTCACCATTTCAAAAGGAACAAAAACACACCAGCCTTCATTGTTGGTGGAGCTGAACTTTAATGGCATTAAAGGCTATGGCGAGGCGCCGGCAATAAGCTATTACAACATAACCGTTGAAAAAATGATAGCAGACATTGAGCAGAAAAAAGCGTTCATCGAAAAATTTTCTTTCACTCATCCCGACCGCTACTGGCATTACCTGCACCACCTTTTCCCCGCCAACCCTTTTCTGGTAGCAGCGTTGGATATCGCCGCCTGGGATATATACGGCAAACTAAAAAAGCAGCCGCTTTATCAGTTATGGAACACAGATATGACAGAAGTGCCATTAACAGACTATACCATTGGTATCGACAAGGTTGAAAAAATGGTTCAGAAAATGGAGGAAAAGCCCTGGCCGATATATAAAATAAAATTAGGAACCAAAGCAGATATCGCTATCATGGAAGCGCTGCGGAAGCATTCTGATGCTGTGTTCAGGGTGGATGCCAATGCGGGATGGACCGTAGAAGAAGCGCTGGAAATATTGCCGGTGCTGCAGCAACTGGATGTAGAACTGGTAGAACAGCCATTGGAGAAAGATAACTGGGAAGGTATGAAAATATTATACGAGCGATCACCCTTACCGCTTTTTGCCGATGAGAGCTGTGTAGGGGAAGCAGATGTAAAAAAATGCCGTGATTATTTTCACGGCATCAATATCAAACTCACCAAGTGCAGCGGCATCACTCCTGCCCTTCGTATGATCGCCGAAGCCGGGCAATTAGGCATGAAAGTGATGCTGGGGTGCATGAATGAAAGCACGGTAGGCACTGCCGCTATCGTTCATTTATCGCCACAGGTGAATTATATAGACGCCGATGGTCCCCTGCTATTGGCAGAAGACATAGCCGAAGGTTTGCATTATGATTTTGGAAAAATAACAACAACCGCGGCTCCCGGTCTGGGGATAAATATAGTGAATGGTGAATAGTGAAGTGAATAATGGCATTCACTATTGACCATTGCCTACTCACCATTCCCTTACAGCTCTTTAATTTTGATATTCTTCCATCTTACTTTGATGCCGCCGCCATCATGGATCTGCAGGGCGATGAACCCCTCTCCTTTCCCGATCTTTTCATCTTTCAGGTGGATCATCTCATGGCCGTTCAGCCAGGTAGTTACTTCATCACCCACTACCTTTAAACGATAAGTATTCCATTCCCCGTATTTAAGGTATTTGTCTTTTTCGGGATCGGGCTTAATGAGCCAGCCGCGGCCATAGGATTCGTAGATGCCTCCTGTGTTATGACCGGGAGGAGCCACTTCCGCCTGCCAGCCACTGATCTTCGTGCCGTCAATCGAAGAGTGGAAAAAAACGCCGCTATTGCCATTGGATTCCTGCTTGAACTCGACGGTGAGTTCAAAGTTTTTGAAGGATTTATCGGAAACAAGATATCCGTATTGTTTATCGGGGCCGCTTTCGCACACCAGCTCTCCATTATCCACATACCATTTTTCCGTGCCGGCCACGGTCCAGCCTTTCAGGTCTTTGCCATTAAAAAGCTTCTTTTGTGCAAGGGCACCATTCGCGGCTATTGCCAGGAACAGAACGACAAGCGTCATTTTGGTCATACTTAGTTCATTTTCGACCAAGCTACAAATCATTGCCGAATATGGAAACGTGAGGGTGTGGTATTGGGCTCCTTTTTGGATGGCCGGCGCGGGCCCTTTGAGGATTTATAAATTCCATTCCCGATGCGGCCTGAGGCATCTTTCCAGATGGCTTCTGGATGCTATCCTTCGAACAAGCC